>CATXTS010000065.1 GCA_958402495.1 uncultured Clostridiaceae bacterium | reverse complement strand
ATCTACGCATTTCACCGCTACACTAGGAATTCCGCTTTCCTCTCCTGCACTCAAGAAATCCAGTTTTAGTTGCAGTTCCTCAGTTGAGCCGAGGGATTTCACAACTAACTTAGACTCCCGTCTACGCACCCTTTACACCCAATAAATCCGGATAACGCTCGCTCCCTACGTATTACCGCGGCTGCTGGCACGTAGTTAGCCGGAGCTTCCTCCTTAGGTACTGTCATTTTTTTCTTCCCTAACGACAATAGTTTACAATCCGAAGACCTTCGTCCTATACGCGGCGTCACTGCGTCAGAGTTTCCTCCATTGCGCAATATTCCCGACTGCTGCCTCCCGTAGGAGTCTGGGCCGTATCTCAGTCCCAATGTGGCCGTTCAACCTCTCAGTCCGGCTACTGATCATTGCCTTGGTAAGCCATTACCTTACCAACTAGCTAATCAGACGCGAGCCCATCTATTAGCGGATTGCTCCTTTCCCACTATCTTCATGTGAAGACTATGGCATATGCGGTATTAGCAATGATTTCTCACTGTTATTCCCCTCTAATAGGTAGGTTGCTCACGCGTTACTCACCAGTCCGCCACTAAAGCCATTGTTGTAAGTCAATGTCCATTTTCTTCGAACAAGTTCTCTGTCCATTTTCAAATCATTACAACGACTTTCGTTCGACTTGCATGTCTTATGTGCGCCGCCAGCGTTTATCCTGAGCCAGGATCAAACTCTCTTGTTTTTGGTATTTATAGTTTCGATTTTAATTCCTTAAAACCTACATATAAATCTTACTTTTGAGTTTAAGCTCATTTATTTGTTTTTGTTTTTTTGGTAGTACAAATTTACTACCGCTTTTGGTTTCTTCAAAGGTTTATTGTTTACTTTTCAATGTACTTTCATAATATATATGTCTATATATTATGTTTTATCCTCTTGTCGAGGACAATATTTATTCTAGCATAAGTTTATATCTAATGTCAACACTTTTTTATCATTTTTTCAAAATATTTTTTACCGTCCTTTTTCTTTCGAAAAAGCCAAAATAAAAAAGCATGAAAAGTATATTTTATGCTATTTTTTGCTTCTCTTCAGAAGCTGTTTCTTATCTTAACACCTTTATATTACTTTGTCAACACTTTTTTATTTTTTTATTTAATTTTCTTCTAATAATTTTTGGAATTCCTCATCAGCCTTCAATTCCTCAGCAATATATCCTTTTGCACGCTTATCATTTTGTATGGCCAGTAATGCGATTTCCTTATTCGCCCTCAAGCGTTTACTAGCATATTTATAAATTAGTCCTTTGTTTTTAACAGCTTGTGTCACTACTTCTTCATCATCACGCAATTTTTCACTAGCATAATATAAAGCCTGCCCATCTTTTTTAACCGCTTCTAATAACACTTGTTTATCATCTTTTAATTTTTCACTAGAATAGCAAATTACCCAGCCCACATCTTTTACAGCAGCCAATATAACCTCTTTATCTGCCTTTAAGGCATCACTTGCAAACTCCAATGCAATTCCATTATGCTGTACAGCCTGTAAAACTAGTTCCTTATCATTTCTTAATTCTTCACTTGCAAACTCCAAAAAGGCCGCCGTATCTCTATCTGCCAAAGCTTGCATCAAATACAGTTTATCATCTGCATGTTGTATAATCGTTTCTTGTGTTATTTCCTCCATCTTTTTTTGCCTCTATTCCATGATTTCTTTTTTAAAACTTCTTCCATTTTCTAATGGTTCTAAGCCTAAACAATCTAATATGGTTTGCGCAATATCTGCATAAGTATCACGAATGCCTAAATTTACGCCTTTATGAATTTGTCTTCCATAAATTAGTATCGGTACATATTCTCTAGAATGGTCTGTACTTGGTGTAGAAGGGTCATTTCCATGATCTGCTGTTAAAATTAACATATCTGTGTCTTTCATCGCTTCCATAATAGACGGTAATTGTTGGTCAAAATATTGTAATGCTTCTGCATAGCCTTCTATATTATTTCTATGGCCATATAGCATATCAAAATCCACTAGATTCGTAAAAATCAAACCTTCTGTATCTTTCTTAATTTCTTCTATTGTTTTTGTAATTCCATCTGCATTTCCTTCTGTATGAATTGCTCTGGTAATCCCTCTACCGCTAAATAAATCATTAATCTTTCCAATCGCAATGACTTGTTTTGTCTGGCTAATACTATCTAGAATAGTCTTTCCAAACTTTTGCGATTCAAAATCTTTCCTATGATAAGTTCTTACAAAATCTTGTGCACAACTTCCTATAAAAGGTCTAGCAATAACACTACCTACATTATATTTTGGCTTATCTAATATCTCTTTTGCAATTTCACAAATTTCATACAGTCTTTCAACTGGCATAACTTCTTCATGTGCTGCAATTTGAAAAACACTATCTGCAGAAGTATATATAATAGGATATCCTGTACGCATATGTTCTTCTCCATATTGTTTTAGTAATTCCGTACCAGAGCCTACTTGATTGCAAAGGACACCTTTTACTCCTGTTTTTTGTATAAATTCCTCTATTAGTTCCTTAGGAAATCCATGAGGGTATGTCTTAAATCCCTCTTTTGTAATATATCCACAAATTTCCCAATGTCCGATAGGGCTATTCTTTCCTACAGATTGTTCTCTTGCCTTTCCATAGGCGCCTATCACATGAGATTCTTTTTCAGGAATACCAATTCCATCTATATTATATAAGCCCATCTGTTTTAAATGAGGAAGTGTTAAAGTAGTATGTTCATAAATACCTTTTAAAGTATGACTTCCTTCATCTCCATATCCATTAGCATCTGGTGCTTCTCCCACACCAAAACTATCTAAAACTACCATAATGACTCTATTTATCATTATTTTTTCTCTCCTTTCTGTCTGGTATATGCTATGCAACTGCTTCTATTTTGTGCTTTTCTATTCTGCTTTTCTTTCTAATATATAAGCATATACCTGCACTGTCTTTACTTGATTATGAAATTGATTTAGTAAGACATTGATTCTAAAATCTTTTCTAGAAACTAATTTCACCGTATATTTATCTAAATCTAACAGTACATCTGTAGATAAATCCATCCCTAGTGGCAATGTTTGGTTTAAATTATCATAAAACATAATATTCGTATAAAAAATAGCCGGCATCTGTTCTTGTAAATTTACTTTATTAAAACGAATATTCTCTTCTTCTCCCTGTGCTTTTTGGATAGCCATCTTGGGGTCTATAGAAAAAATAGAGAATCCCTTTTCCGGCAATTCGCCTCCTACTTGATAAAGTGGCAAATCATAAGGTGCTATTACTTTTCCATAACTTTGTTTGACTAAAGTCATATAATTTCTTATATTTTCTATATAAGTATCTACTGTAGTTTGCTTATGAATATTTAGAAGCTTATAAATATCCTTTGAAATTTCTCGATGTTTTTGATTTTTTAAAACTTTTATTTTTGTCTTATCTTCTACTACATTACCAAAAATGTCAAATGCCTTTTCTTCCTTATTTTCTTGCATATATTGTTCTTTATAGTTTTCTAAATTTTTTTCAATGGCATTACTATCTTTTTTCCATAACCTAGTTTTTTGTAATTTTTCTACATCTTCTAACACTTGTGCTAAAACATACACCCCATCACATTCATTTTGCGACATCACTCTTCTTTGTGTATCATCCATTTTTTTTCCAAAGTCTTCTATGTCTTCTGTATAATCAAACACCTTTTGGATTTTTGTTTTAGCTTTCTCTTGCTCTTCTTCTGCTCCATCTACGAGTAGAGCCACTTCATCTTTATTGGTATATTTCCAAAACTCAAAAATACTTTTCTTATGACTTTCTATTTCATTAATATATAAAGTCGCATTCTGAATCTTTCTAGCCAAATTTTCTTTCTTATTTTCTAGTGCTTTCAAATCCATTTTTACATTTTTAAAAGCCTCTTGTTTTTGCTTCACCTGTCCACAAATTTTTAAAAGGTCCTCGATTGTGTAAGTATCTTTTATAGCCAAAACGCTATCCTCTATCAAAGCTTCCTCTGTTTGGCTTTCTTCTTTTAAATGTTTACCTTCTAAAATTTCTTTTATCTTTTCTTCTTTAGACTTTTTCGTACTTTTGGTATTTTTAGATTGAAAATAATATTTTACTCGCCCGAAAAAGGTTTTCTTACACTCTAAGAATATAACAATCTGTCGTTCTTTTGAAAGATATTCTTCATTTTGTTTTTGTACCGTCTTCTTTAAAAGTTCTAAAGACTCTGTTTCAAAAATGTATTGGTCGCAAAGTTGTTCATATTCTTTTCTTTTACGATTTACTTCTTTTGTAATCCAGGCTGGTAACGCTTCATACGTAATATCTTGCATCGTATAGCCTATATGAAATGCTAAGCCACCTTCTTTGCTAATGTTGACTTCAAAATGATATTCTTGTTCATCATAGGTCTGCATAATAAACAATGCTTTAACCAACTTGTACCATTCTTGTGCATCTTCTCTATTATTAAAAACTACTTTATAAAGACTCTTCATCTTATCAAAAATCACTGCTTGCCCTGTAATCTGAATGCTTAAATTTCCTTGTTTATCTTCTACTTCATAAATCATAGGCCAATCCTGTGTAAATAACCACAAATAATTTTCTAAATCTGCTATCTCTGACCTTTTCAAATACGTATTGGTATATTCTGCATGGCTAATTGGTACATAAATATATTGTTTTTTTCTAGATTTATGTGCTTCTATTTTCTTTTTTAACAAATAAAAAAGACTTTCTGTCCTTGTCTCATTAGTTGGAAACAGCATAAAATAGGTATCGGTTTCTTCTGCATAATAAATTTGCCATACAAAGTTTTCCCTATATCTAACTTCAAAAGGAATTTGGTCTTGCATTTCCTCTTGTTCTTTTTCTATTTGCTTTAACTTATCTAAATCTAATTCCTGTAGCATATGTAAAAAAGTCGTATATTGTTCTAAATTCTGTGTATCCTTTAATTCTATATATTGTGCTAATGGACTTGCTAATTGATACTTTTCTTTTAAATCATCCAAACGGTCCTTTGGTGTTAGTAATATTTGAATATCTTTTACATCCACATAACGATATATTTTATAACTAGTATCATCATAATTTTTCATTGGCCTAAAAGAAATCGGTTCTACTTCTTTTAGATATTTAGGTATTTTTTCTAAATTCAATCCTATATATTGTAATTTTTCTTGTATTATTTGGTCATTTTCATTTGTACGTTTCGCCAATTTTGCTTCCTCCTCATTGTGTTTTTTACAGTATATCATATTTTCTATTTAGTGCCAATAGAAGATTTTATTTTATCCTATTTTTTATTTAATTTTGATAAACTAGAAGGGACGGGTTAGTTTTGTTTAAACAAAACTAACCCGTCCCTTCTAGTTTATCAAAATTAAATAAAAAATAGGATAAAATAAAATCTTCTATTGGCACTAAATAGAAAATATGATATACTGTAAAAAACACAATGAGGAGGAAGCAAAATTGGCGAAACGTACAAATGAAAATGACCAAATAATACAAGAAAAATTACAATATATAGGATTGAATTTAGAAAAAATACCTAAATATCTAAAAGAAGTAGAACCGATTTCTTTTAGGCCAATGAAAAATTATGATGATACTAGTTATAAAATATATCGTTATGTGGATGTAAAAGATATTCAAATATTACTAACACCAAAGGACCGTTTGGATGATTTAAAAGAAAAGTATCAATTAGCAAGTCCATTAGCACAATATATAGAATTAAAGGATACACAGAATTTAGAACAATATACGACTTTTTTACATATGCTACAGGAATTAGATTTAGATAAGTTAAAGCAAATAGAAAAAGAACAAGAGGAAATGCAAGACCAAATTCCTTTTGAAGTTAGATATAGGGAAAACTTTGTATGGCAAATTTATTATGCAGAAGAAACCGATACCTATTTTATGCTGTTTCCAACTAATGAGACAAGGACAGAAAGTCTTTTTTATTTGTTAAAAAAGAAAATAGAAGCACATAAATCTAGAAAAAAACAATATATTTATGTACCAATTAGCCATGCAGAATATACCAATACGTATTTGAAAAGGTCAGAGATAGCAGATTTAGAAAATTATTTGTGGTTATTTACACAGGATTGGCCTATGATTTATGAAGTAGAAGATAAACAAGGAAATTTAAGCATTCAGATTACAGGGCAAGCAGTGATTTTTGATAAGATGAAGAGTCTTTATAAAGTAGTTTTTAATAATAGAGAAGATGCACAAGAATGGTACAAGTTGGTTAAAGCATTGTTTATTATGCAGACCTATGATGAACAAGAATATCATTTTGAAGTCAACATTAGCAAAGAAGGTGGCTTAGCATTTCATATAGGCTATACGATGCAAGATATTACGTATGAAGCGTTACCAGCCTGGATTACAAAAGAAGTAAATCGTAAAAGAAAAGAATATGAACAACTTTGCGACCAATACATTTTTGAAACAGAGTCTTTAGAACTTTTAAAGAAGACGGTACAAAAACAAAATGAAGAATATCTTTCAAAAGAACGACAGATTGTTATATTCTTAGAGTGTAAGAAAACCTTTTTCGGGCGAGTAAAATATTATTTTCAATCTAAAAATACCAAAAGTACGAAAAAGTCTAAAGAAGAAAAGATAAAAGAAATTTTAGAAGGTAAACATTTAAAAGAAGAAAGCCAAACAGAGGAAGCTTTGATAGAGGATAGCGTTTTGGCTATAAAAGATACTTACACAATCGAGGACCTTTTAAAAATTTGTGGACAGGTGAAGCAAAAACAAGAGGCTTTTAAAAATGTAAAAATGGATTTGAAAGCACTAGAAAATAAGAAAGAAAATTTGGCTAGAAAGATTCAGAATGCGACTTTATATATTAATGAAATAGAAAGTCATAAGAAAAGTATTTTTGAGTTTTGGAAATATACCAATAAAGATGAAGTGGCTCTACTCGTAGATGGAGCAGAAGAAGAGCAAGAGAAAGCTAAAACAAAAATCCAAAAGGTGTTTGATTATACAGAAGACATAGAAGACTTTGGAAAAAAAATGGATGATACACAAAGAAGAGTGATGTCGCAAAATGAATGTGATGGGGTGTATGTTTTAGCACAAGTGTTAGAAGATGTAGAAAAATTACAAAAAACTAGGTTATGGAAAAAAGATAGTAATGCCATTGAAAAAAATTTAGAAAACTATAAAGAACAATATATGCAAGAAAATAAGGAAGAAAAGGCATTTGACATTTTTGGTAATGTAGTAGAAGATAAGACAAAAATAAAAGTTTTAAAAAATCAAAAACATCGAGAAATTTCAAAGGATATTTATAAGCTTCTAAATATTCATAAGCAAACTACAGTAGATACTTATATAGAAAATATAAGAAATTATATGACTTTAGTCAAACAAAGTTATGGAAAAGTAATAGCACCTTATGATTTGCCACTTTATCAAGTAGGAGGCGAATTGCCGGAAAAGGGATTCTCTATTTTTTCTATAGACCCCAAGATGGCTATCCAAAAAGCACAGGGAGAAGAAGAGAATATTCGTTTTAATAAAGTAAATTTACAAGAACAGATGCCGGCTATTTTTTATACGAATATTATGTTTTATGATAATTTAAACCAAACATTGCCACTAGGGATGGATTTATCTACAGATGTACTGTTAGATTTAGATAAATATACGGTGAAATTAGTTTCTAGAAAAGATTTTAGAATCAATGTCTTACTAAATCAATTTCATAATCAAGTAAAGACAGTGCAGGTATATGCTTATATATTAGAAAGAAAAGCAGAATAGAAAAGCACAAAATAGAAGCAGTTGCATAGCATATACCAGACAGAAAGGAGAGAAAAAATAATGATAAATAGAGTCATTATGGTAGTTTTAGATAGTTTTGGTGTGGGAGAAGCACCAGATGCTAATGGATATGGAGATGAAGGAAGTCATACTTTAAAAGGTATTTATGAACATACTACTTTAACACTTCCTCATTTAAAACAGATGGGCTTATATAATATAGATGGAATTGGTATTCCTGAAAAAGAATCTCATGTGATAGGCGCCTATGGAAAGGCAAGAGAACAATCTGTAGGAAAGAATAGCCCTATCGGACATTGGGAAATTTGTGGATATATTACAAAAGAGGGATTTAAGACATACCCTCATGGATTTCCTAAGGAACTAATAGAGGAATTTATACAAAAAACAGGAGTAAAAGGTGTCCTTTGCAATCAAGTAGGCTCTGGTACGGAATTACTAAAACAATATGGAGAAGAACATATGCGTACAGGATATCCTATTATATATACTTCTGCAGATAGTGTTTTTCAAATTGCAGCACATGAAGAAGTTATGCCAGTTGAAAGACTGTATGAAATTTGTGAAATTGCAAAAGAGATATTAGATAAGCCAAAATATAATGTAGGTAGTGTTATTGCTAGACCTTTTATAGGAAGTTGTGCACAAGATTTTGTAAGAACTTATCATAGGAAAGATTTTGAATCGCAAAAGTTTGGAAAGACTATTCTAGATAGTATTAGCCAGACAAAACAAGTCATTGCGATTGGAAAGATTAATGATTTATTTAGCGGTAGAGGGATTACCAGAGCAATTCATACAGAAGGAAATGCAGATGGAATTACAAAAACAATAGAAGAAATTAAGAAAGATACAGAAGGTTTGATTTTTACGAATCTAGTGGATTTTGATATGCTATATGGCCATAGAAATAATATAGAAGGCTATGCAGAAGCATTACAATATTTTGACCAACAATTACCGTCTATTATGGAAGCGATGAAAGACACAGATATGTTAATTTTAACAGCAGATCATGGAAATGACCCTTCTACACCAAGTACAGACCATTCTAGAGAATATGTACCGATACTAATTTATGGAAGACAAATTCATAAAGGCGTAAATTTAGGCATTCGTGATACTTATGCAGATATTGCGCAAACCATATTAGATTGTTTAGGCTTAGAACCATTAGAAAATGGAAGAAGTTTTAAAAAAGAAATCATGGAATAGAGGCAAAAAAAGATGGAGGAAATAACACAAGAAACGATTATACAACATGCAGATGATAAACTGTATTTGATGCAAGCTTTGGCAGATAGAGATACGGCGGCCTTTTTGGAGTTTGCAAGTGAAGAATTAAGAAATGATAAGGAACTAGTTTTACAGGCTGTACAGCATAATGGAATTGCATTGGAGTTTGCAAGTGATGCCTTAAAGGCAGATAAAGAGGTTATATTGGCTGCTGTAAAAGATGTGGGCTGGGTAATTTGCTATTCTAGTGAAAAATTAAAAGATGATAAACAAGTGTTATTAGAAGCGGTTAAAAAAGATGGGCAGGCTTTATATTATGCTAGTGAAAAATTGCGTGATGATGAAGAAGTAGTGACACAAGCTGTTAAAAACAAAGGACTAATTTATAAATATGCTAGTAAACGCTTGAGGGCGAATAAGGAAATCGCATTACTGGCCATACAAAATGATAAGCGTGCAAAAGGATATATTGCTGAGGAATTGAAGGCTGATGAGGAATTCCAAAAATTATTAGAAGAAAATTAAATAAAAAAATAAAAAAGTGTTGACAAAGTAATATAAAGGTGTTAAGATAAGAAACAGCTTCTGAAGAGAAGCAAAAAATAGCATAAAATATACTTTTCATGCTTTTTTATTTTGGCTTTTTCGAAAGAAAAAGGACGGTAAAAAATATTTTGAAAAAATGATAAAAAAGTGTTGACATTAGATATAAACTTATGCTAGAATAAATATTGTCCTCGACAAGAGGATAAAACATAATATATAGACATATATATTATGAAAGTACATTGAAAAGTAAACAATAAACCTTTGAAGAAACCAAAAGCGGTAGTAAATTTGTACTACCAAAAAAACAAAAACAAATAAATGAGCTTAAACTCAAAAGTAAGATTTATATGTAGGTTTTAAGGAATTAAAATCGAAACTATAAATACCAAAAACAAGAGAGTTTGATCCTGGCTCAGGATAAACGCTGGCGGCGCACATAAGACATGCAAGTCGAACGAAAGTCGTTGTAATGATTTGAAAATGGACAGAGAACTTGTTCGAAGAAAATGGACATTGACTTACAACAATGGCTTTAGTGGCGGACTGGTGAGTAACGCGTGAGCAACCTACCTATTAGAGGGGAATAACAGTGAGAAATCATTGCTAATACCGCATATGCCATAGTCTTCACATGAAGATAGTGGGAAAGGAGCAATCCGCTAATAGATGGGCTCGCGTCTGATTAGCTAGTTGGTAAGGTAATGGCTTACCAAGGCAATGATCAGTAGCCGGACTGAGAGGTTGAACGGCCACATTGGGACTGAGATACGGCCCAGACTCCTACGGGAGGCAGCAGTCGGGAATATTGCGCAATGGAGGAAACTCTGACGCAGTGACGCCGCGTATAGGACGAAGGTCTTCGGATTGTAAACTATTGTCGTTAGGGAAGAAAAAAATGACAGTACCTAAGGAGGAAGCTCCGGCTAACTACGTGCCAGCAGCCGCGGTAATACGTAGGGAGCGAGCGTTATCCGGATTTATTGGGTGTAAAGGGTGCGTAGACGGGAGTCTAAGTTAGTTGTGAAATCCCTCGGCTCAACTGAGGAACTGCAACTAAAACTGGATTTCTTGAGTGCAGGAGAGGAAAGCGGAATTCCTAGTGTAGCGGTGAAATGCGTAGAT
>CATXTS010000064.1 GCA_958402495.1 uncultured Clostridiaceae bacterium | reverse complement strand
AATATTTTAACATTGGCACCTTCTTTATATTCCTCTTGTGTTTGTAACTGATTTTTTAAAACCAAGTTATAAATTTCTTTAACTTCTTCTGGTATATAGCCTGCAAATACAGTTCGTGTCATATCAGAGCAATAACCTTCATATTTACAGCCAAAATCCATTGTAATCACATCGCCTAATTCAATCTTTTTATCAGTTGGAACCGCATGTGGTTTAGAAGAATTCTTCC
The DNA here is from genome assembly GCA_958402495.1 of uncultured Clostridiaceae bacterium. Lineage (GTDB taxonomy): Bacteria > Bacillota > Clostridia > TANB77 > CAG-508 > UMGS1663. Next base: position 10,541 of record CATXTS010000064.1, on the reverse strand, counting down.
CTGAAGCAACAATGGTATCAAACGAAATCTCTTCTGCACCATGCATTTTAAAGTAACGCTCTATCTCCAAGGCGACTTCTTTTTCCGTCTGTCCTATCTTGATAAAATCTACTAAATGTGAAAAACACTGATCTGTTATTTGACAAGCTTTCGCAATCTTTTCAATTTCCTCTTCATCTTTTATCATTCTTTGCTTTTCAATGACTTTTTCCGTTTCTTGAAAGTTATTTACTTTATACTTATGCATAAATTCTTTATACTGGGCATAAGTCACATAATCTTCCTCAAATCCTACATTTTCACAAAACATAAAAAAGTTTTCATACTCGTCTAATGAAAAATCCTTAAATTCATACACAATAATGCCATCGTCAATAGTTAAAACTTGATTAACTTCTTCTATATAACGACCATCGGTTAAAAAGATATTTTCTTTTCTAGTGATTAATAATACCCCTTCTGCTACAATTCCTGTTAAATAACGCACATTAACAGGATTGCTAATAATCATCCCCTGCAAATCTAGCATTTTCATTTTTTCTCTTAACCACTTTATATTTGTATTCATGAAAAGCACCTGCTTTCTTTTTACTACATTTCTAATTTCCTTTAAATTTGTCCTTGATACATTCCTAGTGTAAAGATTTTAAATAACACAAAGGATAAAATATCTAAAGGAACCAACATAACCCCTAATGCTCCCATTACTATAAAAGGTCCAAAAGAAATATATTCATCTGTTTTTTTCTTTTTAGATACTAATAAAATAATACTAATTATAGCACCTAATAAAAAGGCGATTAAACTGACTGCAATAATCTTTCTCCAACCGAAAAACAATCCCAATGCTCCCATTAATTTCACATCACCAAAGCCCATTGCTTCTTTGCCTGCAATTAATCCTCCTAATAAGGTAATGATTAAGAAAATACCAGCGCCCACTACAGCACCTAACAATAAATCCATTGCCAAATTAATATTATATGCCCCTTGCATAAAAGCAAAAACTAGTCCCACTTCAAATATAGTTAAATTTAATCGGTTTGGAATAATTTGATATTTCCAATCAATAACAACCGCAGATAATAACATAGGCGTTAATAGCATATATTTTACTAATTCCATTTGGTATAGCACATTATTTTGCCAACCAATCACATATAATAGCACTACATATAGTATGGCAGTTGTAAAAGATAGTATGTATTTCGGTTTCCAATTTTTTAAATATACTGTAAAGAATTCTTTTGAAAACACTTTTTTATATTCCGGCAAACGTAAATTGCACCAATCTACGAACTGACCAACTATTAAGCCTAATATCCCTACTAATACATAATATAAAATATGTACATCATTTATATACATGTTGTATTCCCTCTTCTTTCTCTTTTGTCTTTATTTTTTTATCTGTTTTTCATACTTTTGAATAACCCAATTTTCCAATGGTCTTTTTAACTTTGTTACCCAAATATCTTGCTTTTCTATTGGCTTTACTAAAATAGAAAATACATGGCTACGATTAGCTCCCCATATATCTGTAAAAATTTGATCACCTACGGCAGCAATTTGTTCTTCTTTTAATTGAAAAGTCTGTATTGCTTTTTTAAACCCTCTTTTTAATGGCTTCATCGCAAAATAGAAATAAGGTATTTCTAAAGTTTTAGCAACTTGCTCTACCTTTTCTTTTTGATTCGTATTTGAAACAATACAAAATTGAATACCCTCTTTTTTCAAAGTATCGCACCAATGTTTTGTCCCTTCTGGCATTTGTTTTTCATAATTAATCAGTGTATTATCTACATCTAAAATCAAAGCTTTTATTTGATATTTTTGTAATAATTCTAGCGTTATTTGTTGAACATTTTCTAAATATAGACTTGGGTATAATTGCATTTGGTCCTCCTTGGCATTTTTACGTTTTTATCTTATCAATATGTATGCTATTTGTCAAGAAAAAAGAAGAAAATAGCCAAAAGGAACATTCCCTTTGACTATCTTTCTTATTTACAAAATCTATGTCTTCCTATTGTAACGGTCATTGGTCTTGACCAAATCCATTTATTGGTTGCAGTTGATGGATTAAAATAATAAATAGCACCATAAGAAGGATCCCAACCATTTAAAGCATCCTGTGCTGCTTTTTTTGCCGTGTCATTTGGTGTTAAATTAATTTGTCCATCTTTTACAACATCAAATGCACCGGATTGATAAATGACACCAGATATCGTATTGGGAAAACTAGAACTCTTTACACGATTTAAAACAACGGCAGCTACAGCAACTTGCCCTGTGTACGGTTCTCCCCTTGCTTCTCCATATACCAATCTAGCTAATAAATTTAAATTAGAGGAATTAGAAGAAGAGCTAGACCCAGAAGAAGACGTAAAAATTCCCATAGCTTCTAATGTTCTTTTTCCTGCAATACCATCGACTGTTAATCCATTTTTTCTTTGAAAATATTTTACAGCTGCTAATGTTTGACTTCCATAAATACCATCTATATTCCCATTATAATAGCCCCATCTTTTTAGTTTTGTTTGAATTTGCGTAACTTCTGCTCCTCTAGAACCATATTTAGATAATGCCCATGTATCTATATTCCTAAAGAATATATTATAGAGCATAAATATACTAAATAGAATAGAAATCACCACAATTGGTTTTATATTTTTTTGTATCCTTTTTTTCATAGAAAACACCTCTTTTGGCATTATTTTCTCCAAAGAGGCGTTTTTTATACAAGTTTTTTTATTTTTTACAATTTTAAATTTTTATTATTTTCTGTTTTCTTTAGCAGCCTTTACTAACCCCACAAATAATGGGGCTGGTCTATCCGGTCTAGACTTAAACTCTGGGTGAAATTGTGATGCTATAAAGAATGGATGATTTTGTAATTCCACAATCTCTACTAATTTTCCATCTGGTGAAGTTCCAGAAGCAATTAGTCCTGCTTCTTCCATTTTTTCCTTATAATCTGTATTATATTCAAAACGATGTCTATGTCTTTCTGTAATCTCTTCTTTTGAATACAAACTTGCTGCTAAACTACCTGCCTTCAAGATACATGGATATGCACCTAATCTCATAGTTCCACCTTTTTTAGTTACTTCCTTTTGGTCATACATAATGTGGATAACCGGATTTTGACACATACTATCAAATTCTTCTGAATTGGCATCTTCTAACTGTAGTACATTTCTAGCAAACTCTACCACTACCATTTGCATTCCTAAACAAATTCCCAAAAAAGGAATATGATGTTCTCTTACATATTGTATAGTCTCTATTTTCCCCTGGATTCCTCTATTTCCAAATCCACCAGGTACAACCACACCATTATATTGTCCTAATATTTCTGCTTCATTTTGATGATTTATTGTTTCAGAATCTATATAATCAATCTCAACTTGTACTGTATTTTCAAAGCCAGCATGTCTTAAACTCTCTGATACAGACAAATAAGAATCTTCTAATTTTACATACTTTCCAACAATGGCAATTTTCACCTTTTCTTCTGGTATTTGATGAATCTTTTGAATCATCTTTTCCCACTTTTCATTATTTGGCTGACATTTATCTAACTGTAAATGCTTACATACAGCTGTAGCTAGTCCTTCTTTTTCTAGCATTAAAGGAACCTCATATAAACAGGAAGCTGTGGTATTTGCAATCACGCTTTCTTTACGCACATTACAAAATAATGCAATTTTTTCTCTTAGATGGTCAGGGATAGGTACCTCTGTTCTACAAACTAAAATATCTGGTTTAATTCCAAAGGATTGTAATTCTTTTACAGAATGTTGTGTTGGTTTTGACTTTAATTCATTAGAACCAGAGATATATGGTAATAAGGTAACATGAATATAGATAACATCTTCTGGCGCATTTTCTAATCCTACTTGTCTAATAGCTTCTATTAAAGATAAACCTTCAATATCTCCTACACTCCCCCCTAATGCTGATATTACAATATCTACATCCGTATCTTCAAAAGCATACACTTTTTCTTTAATGGCATTGGTTATATGGGGTATGACTTGCACTGTCTTACCTAAATAGTCTCCTCTTCTTTCTCTATCTATTACTTCACTATAAATTTTTCCCATGGTCATACTAGAATTTTTACTTAAATTTTCATCTGTAAATCTCTCATAATGTCCTAAATCTAAATCTGTTTCTGCTCCATCCTCTGTAACAAATACTTCCCCATGTTCATAAGGACTCATCGTTCCTGGGTCCACATTGATATAGGGGTCAAATTTTTGATTGACAACTTTATACCCTCTATTTTTTAATAATCTTCCTAACGATGCGGCTGTAATTCCCTTTCCTAATCCTGATACAACGCCTCCTGTTACAAAAATGTACTTTGTTTTCATTGCTTTCATTTTCCCTCCCCTTATAAAACAAAAATAGATTAAAAAAACTTCCAACAAAATTGGTTTTTTTTTAATCTACACTTCTCTATAATTATGTTTATAATATTATCATTGTTTTTTTCTTCTTGCAACCTTTTTTTCTATTTTTTTCTTTTTTTCAAAAAACATAGTAAATTTCTTTCTTTTTTGGTATACTAAGAAAAAAATAAAGGAGGAACTATTTATGACCCCACATAATGAAGCTGAATTAGAGGATATTGCTAAAATAGTAATTATGCCTGGAGACCCTCTTCGTGCTAAATATATTGCAGAACATTTTTTAGAAAATAGTCGATTAGTCAATTCTGTACGCAACATGTTTGCTTATACTGGTACTTATAAAGGAAAAGAAATAACCGTTATGGCCTCTGGTATGGGTATGCCAAGTATGGGCATTTACTGTTATGAATTATACCAGTTCTATGCTGTAGAAACAATTATCCGTATTGGTACTTGTGGTACTTTTGTCCCAGAAGTCAAAATGTTAGATATTATCTTAGCTACTAGTTCTTATACAGAAGGAAATTTTGCATTAGCTATGCAGAATGAAAACTGTCACTATATAGAAAGTGATTCTTCTGTAAATGATACCATTCGTAAAACAGCTATTCAAAAACAAATTTCCCTAGTAGAAGGTACTATGTTATGTAATGAATATTTTGACCCTTATATGTCTGATTTACAAGTTTTGTTAGATAGATTGCCAAAAGATAAAACTATTTTAGGTTCCGAAATGGAAGCTTTTGCGCTTTTCTATACCGCTAAAGTATTACAAAAAAAAGCCGCTTGTTTGTTAAGCGTTGTAGATTCTAAATTTGAGAATAAAGCACTTACTGCTAATGAAAGACAAACTTCTTTAGATACGATGATTACACTTGCTTTAGATGCTAGCCTTTCTTTATAAGATTTTTTGAAAACAAAAAAAGACGAAGAAATGATTACTTATCTTAGTAACCTCATCGTCTTTTTCATTTTCTTATCTTTTTATTTGGTAATAGAAAGTACTTTGTATTTTAAGATACCCGCTGGTGCATTAACTTCTACTACTTGGTTTTTCTTAGCACCTAATAGAGCAGCACCGATTGGTGATTCATTAGAAATCTTATTTTGTGTTAAATCCACTTCTGTAGACCCAACAATCGTATACGTTTCTTCTTCTTCAAATTCCATGTCAAATACTTTGACAACATTACCTACTTGTACGGTCTTAGTGTCGATTTCAGATTCATCTATAATTTTAGCATATCTTACTTTATTCTCTAAATCTACAATTTTAGCTTCATTTTCAGCTTGTGCTGTTTTAGCTTCATCATATTCTGAATTTTCAGATAAATCGCCAAACCCCAAAGCTACTTTTATTCTCTCGGCTATTTCTGCTCTTTTTTCAGTGCGCAAATAGTCTAATTCTTTCTCTAATTTTTCATATCCTTCTTGTGTTAATAGTACGGCTTTATTCTCTTCCATAGTTATTCCTCCTTAATGGCATTTTTAAACTGCCTTCTTATATTAATCTACATTTTTTAATTTGTCAAGAATATTTTCTTTCCTAATAATTCCTTTTGTGCTATCCTACCATTGTTTCCAATTAAATGGATAACCTTTACTTCATTTTCTTCTGCTTTTCTCACATTCTGAGCATAAGTGCTTTCTCTTAAAATATATTTCTCATATATATCTAGTGTATCAAACACCTGTGTATCTAGTCCTTTTTCCTTCCACTCATTTTGCAATTCTTCTTTTACTTTGATTTCTACTTGTTGAACAGTAATCCCCTCAAAAGCCGTTAATCCCTTTAAACTTTCGTCTTTCATATTCAAAATCACTGCATTACGATAAAGATTATAGGTTGCTAATTGCTCTGCTGTAAAATCAAAATTGATAATCCATTTTGCTTTTTTCAAGCTCTTCCTTTTATTATTCGACACAGTTATCAATATTCCTTTTTCTTTTTCCCATTTTTCTTCTAAATGCATATAATTTTGAATCTGCATAGTTACTACATTTATTGTTTTTACCTTTTCTAAGAAATAGGTTAAAATTTCACTATATTCCTTTTGAAAATGGTTCATTAAAAAATATACATCTATTCTCTCTAGTGTAAAATCTTTCTCTCCTAACTGTTCTATAATGTATTTTAAAGTCTGTTCTATTAAATACTGGAATGTATTACTGCTTTTATAAAATGTTAATGTCTTATTTTTATTTTCTTTTTGCAAACTTATTTTTAAATCCTTAGACAAAATGTAGCCCGTTTTATCTTCTTTTATCTTTTTCAAAATACTTTCTCTTGGTAGTATATACAACATGCTTTTTTCATCTATTTTTTCTATTTTTCCATAGTGTACCCATTTTCTCCATTTAACTATCCATCTGTTTATCCATTTAGGGAATTTTCTACGAGGCTTTAATTCCTCTTCTTGTATTTCTCTTATATAATTCCACAAAAAAATCACCTACTTTGGTATATTGTTTTACCATTATATGTAGGTGATTTTACTTTATGCTTAATTGATTTGTAATGCTTGTGCAATTACTGGCCAAATGCTTTCTGGTTCTCTATCTTTTGTCCAATAAGCTGCCCCTGCTAAATGATATTGTTTAACTAAATCCATTTTTGCCTGAATAGAAGCTTCATCTTCTATCCACATTTTATAGGTAGCTCCGCCTTGGTTATATTCCACATAGTATTGTTTTAAATCTTCATCCCATTTTTTCTCCACATTTTGTGGTAATGTGGATTCTATATTTTTCATAGAAACCACTTTACTAGTTACTTGTCCATTTGCCTCTTTCCATAAACGTGTATAAAATGGCATACCTAAAATTAACTTTTCAGGTGCTACTTCTTCTTGTGTTCCTACAAACTTTTTGATATTGGCTTCCACCCAATTAGCACCTGCTGTTGTTCCTTCTTTAGGAGATGTTGCTCCATTTTGGTCATAGGCCATAAATACGATATAATCAGCAACTTGTCCAATTAAATGTCTATCATAACATAAAGACCAATCCTCACTACCATCTGGGGCAGTTACATCTACAGATAACACTTTTCCATATTCTCGTAATCTAGGGGCTAATTCTATAATAAACTGAGAAAACATATTTTTATCTGCCTGATAAATATTTTCAAAGTCAATGTTAATACCATCGATATCATAGTTTAAGGTTAGATTTACAATTTCATTAATTAACTTTTCTCTTAACTGATAATCATTCAAAATTTCTGAGGTAGTTTCCTTCATGGAATTGTTAGAAATCATTGGCCATACTTTATACCCTTGTGCATGTGCCCATTGTATATAGGCTTTTCCTTTATCACCAATATTAGTTTCTAATTGCCCTTTTCCTAATTTTTTAAGTACCGCAAAAGATGGAGAGACAACGTTTACACCTTCTATTTTTCCAGTTCTACTTGGTGCAGATACATATTCCGAATAATAATCCCATACTAAGCTTACATTTCCCTCTATTTGTTTTTGTTCTTCCATTTCCTGTCTTAAAGTACGTATATTGGTAAAATCCTTTGTATAGCCTAAAATACCATTGGCTGTTCTTACTTTCATCCAACCATTTTCTTTCTTTTCAATAGCAACGACACTATTTCCCTTCTCTACTTTATCCACTGTTTTTGCAAAGGTTGTGGGTAAGTATTTAATATCTGCATCTTTTGTCATCGTAGCCATCTCTTGTTTTCTATCAAGAGAATCTATAATAATGGTTTTAGAATCTTCTATATATTGAACTTCTACATTATATACTTTTTGCATTTCTGAAAACGGTAAATAAAACTCACCATCTTTTTTTAGTGCTTCCCCATAAATATTCACTTTAGAACTATTGACATACATTTCTTTTTTTCCAATGGCAATACTAGCTAATTTAGTATCTGAACTGGTGATAATTTGCTGATACTGGTTATCATAGAAAATGTTTTTATCAAAAAAGTTAGCAATATCTTTTGTAGACAAGTATACAATACCATTTTCATTTACCCATGGTTCTAGTTTTAAGCTTTTGGTTACATCACTATTGTTAATAATTACTTTTGTTTTCCCTTGTAAAAAGTCTTTCTCATAATTTGGTGCGATAGTCAGTGCAAAGCCTACCGCTACTAAAAATAAAACTATAATTATTATTTTTCTAATGCCATTTGTTTTTTTTGTTTTCTTTGTTTTCTCTTGTTTTGCTCTCATTTTTTGCTCCCTTTATATTTTATTTTTCTATATCTTATATTTTTTATTACTATATCATACATTACTTTTTTCGAAAAGCTGTTTTTTGAAATTTTCATAAAAAGTTCATTTATTAATTGGAAAACTATAAAAATTTCTAACACTTTTGGTATAAATTTAATATTTTAGGAAATTATATAAATAGAAAAAAATGGTTTATAGGTAATACCTAATCACAAAAAAACCTAAATATATAATAACAAGGACGGATGAATATGGAAAAACACATCATGGTAACAGGGTCTTCTACAGTCTCCTGGAAAGATGCTATTTTACAAACAATTACAGAAGCTTCTAAAACAATTGACTATCTAACAGAAGTGAAAATCGTAGAGCCAAGAGCTAAAATTAGTGGTAAAAAAATCACAGAATATTTTGTGGATTTAGATTTAAGCTTTGTCATTGACAGAGATAGAGATTAATGGCTTCTATATTAAAATTAGTTTATAGGTATCTATTACTATGTTTTAACATATAAAAACCTAAATTCTTATGAAAGGACGGTATATTTTATGACAAATCCTATAGAAACTCCACAACAATATAGCGATTATGTGGATAAAAAATCTCCGAATTCTCCTATTCTTAAAAACTGTTTTAATGCTTTTTGGGTAGGTGGTTTGATTTGTAGTATTGGACAAATTATATTTGATTTTTGCAAATTCCAAGGTATGGAAGTTGCCTCTGCCAATACCGTAGTTTCCATTGTTTTAATTGGCATTGCTGCCTTTTTAACAGGACTCAATATTTTTAATAAAATAGGAAAATTTGCAGGTGCTGGTTCTTTAATTCCTATTACTGGGTTTGCAAATTCTATTGTTTCCCCTGCTATTGAATACAAATCAGAAGGTTATGTAATGGGTGTAGGTGGAAAAATGTTTACAGTGGCAGGTCCCGTTTTAGTATTTGGTATTTCTGCTTCTGTTTTAATTGGTGTCATTGCTACCTTTTTTGTTTCTCACTAAAAACCATACTTACCATATGTAATAGAAAGGATGAAAATATGAAAAAAATAGGTAAACAAACTATTTGCTTGGATACTAAGCCTGTTATTATCCAGACAGCTTCTATTGTTGGTCCTAAGGAAGCACAAGGTCCTATGGCCAGTTACTTTGACCAATGTTTAGACGACGAATTCTGGGGTGAAAAGACTTGGGAAAAAGCAGAAAGTAAAATTATAAAAGAAACGGTGCATACCGTAATTGCTAAGGCTGGTATTGCTTCTAGCAACATCGATTTTTGTTTTGCAGGTGATTTATTAAATCAATGTATCTCTTCTAGTTTTGGACTACGTGACTCGAATGTTCCCTTTTTTGGTGTATTTGGCGCTTGTTCTACTTTTGTAGAAAGTATGTGTCTAGGGTCTGTATTTATTGATGGAGGTGCTGCTTCTAATGTACTTTGTGCTACTTCTAGTCACTTTTGTAGTGCTGAAAAGCAGTTTCGTTTTCCCTTAGAGCTGGGAAACCAAAGACCCCCTACTTCTCAGTGGACCGTTACTGGCTCTGGAGCCGCTATTTTATCTGCTGCTGGTGTTGGTCCTAAAATTACACATATTACCCCTGGTAAAATAGTAGACATGGGTATTAAAGATGCTAATAATATGGGTGCTGCTATGGCTCCTGCTGCTTTTGATACTTTAATGACACATTTTGAAGATACTGGTAGAAAGCCAAGCTATTATGATGCCATTGTAACTGGTGATTTAGGCTATATTGGTAAAGATATTTTAGAAGATTTATGTAAGACAAAAGGCTACAATATTAATAGTAATTATGACGATTGCGGTGTCCTTATGTTTGATAAATTAAAACAAGATACCCATTCTGGTGGTAGTGGTTGCGCTTGCATAGGTACTATTTTCTCTGGTTATTTTTATCGTCAGTTA
>CATXTS010000063.1 GCA_958402495.1 uncultured Clostridiaceae bacterium | reverse complement strand
AAACAGAGCCAAAACCGTAAAAGTTTAATTTTGAAAAAGAAATTGTTATCGGTGTAACTAAGATTAAAGAGCAAGATAAACAAAAGAAGAAACCTACGCTTTCCAAAAAGAATAAAAAAAATCGTAAAAATAAAGTAAAGAAATCTTCTCAAATGCTAAAATCAGAAAAACAGATAGCCGCTATGGCTAAGAAAAAAAAGAAAATCCATAAAATAATTGGTTATACTACTTTCATTATATTATTATTGGTTTGTATAGTTAGTATCTTGCTTTCGCCATTATTTGATATAAAAGAAATTACGGTAGAAGGAAATGAGAAAATTAGTAGTAGTGAAATTATAACGTTATCTGGTATTATGACAGGAGAAAATACGTTTAAGATTTCTTCTAAGAAAGTAAAAGAACAAGTAAAAGAAAATGCCTACATAGAAAAGGTAGAAATAAAAAGACAATTACCTTCTGGTATTAAAATTGTAGTAACAGAAAGAAAACCAAGCTTTATGCTAGAATATGAAAATCGTTATATTTATTTAAATACGCAAGGGTATTTATTAGAGATAAATAGCCAGCCTTTAGAGGTACCGATTATCCAAGGGACACATACAGAATTAGAAGATTTGCAAGTTGGCAATCGACTATGCGTAGAAGATTTAGAGAAAATGACCACTGTTTTAAAGATTATGGAGGCCGCCAATAGTAATGGAATTGGTGATTTCATTACCAGAATAGGAATAGAAGATAGTCAAGACTATAAAATGGTATTAGGTAGTAAACAAAAAACGGCATATCTAGGAGATAGTTCTAATTTAAGTACAAAAATGTTAAATGTGAAAGCGATTCTAGAAAAAGAAGAAGGTGTGCCAGGTGAAATTTTTGTAAATATGGATTTAAATAAAGGATATCCTATGTTTAGACAAACTGTATAAAGGAGGCAGACAAGCGTGAATAGAAATAAAGTAGCTATTACTTTAGGATTGGTATGTATTGTATTAACCATTGCTATAGTTGTACAAATGAATACCATCAAAGGGACAAGCACTACAGTAGCACAAACTTTAACAGAAGATGGGTTAAGAGATGAAGTGCTAAGAGCAAAAGAAAAGTATGATAATACTTTTAAAGAATTGGAAAATGCGGAAAAAGAGTTAGCCAAAATTAGAGAGAAAGCAACACAAAATAATAATGACTCTGAGGAAAAGGCAGAACAAATAAAAAAGAATAATCGTTTATTAGGACTAACGAATTTAGAAGGAGAAGGAATAGAAATTACATTAAAAGATGACCCCAATGCTACCAGAGAATCTATTAGTGTATTAGATGATATTTCTAATCATTTAGTACATGATTCTGATTTAAGAATGATTGTAAATGAACTTAAAAATGCAGGAGCAGAAGCGATTTCTATTAATGGACAAAGAGTCGTTAGTACTACAGGAATTATGTGTATTGGAAATGTCATTAAGGTAAATGATGAAAAGGTAGGTTCTCCTTTTGTGATTAAAGCAATTGGTTTTCCAGAAATGTTAACAACCGCATTAGATAGACCAGGCGGTTTCCTAGAACAATTAAACTTAGACGGAATTGTAACTTCTATTAAGAAATCTAACAAAGTACAAGTACCTAAGTATACCGGGGTTATTTCTTCCAAATATATGAGGATACAGAAATAGAGGTGAAAAAAGGATGAGAAAAGAAAAAATAGCAATGTATGTAGTCATTAGTCTTATGGCTATGATTCTAGCAGCAGTTATGTTTGCACAATTCAAAACTGTAGAAGAAACCGATATTACCGGTATTGAAACGGCAAGAGAAACAGAGTTAAGGACAATGCTTTCTAGTTGGAAAACCAAACAAGAAGAATTAGAGGTAAAATTAGCAGATACACAAAATAAAATTTTAGATTACCATACAAAGGTAGAGTCCAATCAAGAATCTTCTGAATTAATAGCAGAAGAATTAGCACAAACCAATTTACTAACTGGACAAACCAATGTTGTAGGACAAGGCGTGATTATTACCCTAAGAGATAATGAAGAAAAGTCTATAGAATCCAATGATTTATTAACCTTAGTTAATGAACTAAGATTAGCAGGAGCAGAAGCTATCTCTATTAATGATAAACGTGTACTATCTATGACAGAAATTGTAGATGTAGGAACGATTTTGATTAATGAAGAAAGGGTAACTTCTCCGTATGTAGTAAAAGCTATAGGAGATCCTAAATATCTAACAAGTGCTCTAAGTTTAAAAAATAGTGGTTTTATTGATACTTATCAAAATAGTGGAAAGAGTGTAGAACTAGCAAGTGATAATAACATTATGATTCCTGCTTATAATAGTAAGAAAGATCAAATGCAATTTAAATATGCAAAGGAGGTAGAAGAAGAATGATTTTTATAGCAATTTTAATAGGATGTGTGGTTGGTGCTTTGATAGGTGTAAATATTCCTACCATTCCTTATACATATTCAGGTTATTTAGCCATTGCCATTATAGCAGCTTTAGATTCTGTTTTTGGTGCGATTACTTCTACTTTAAATAAGAACTTTAATATGAAGATTTTTATTTCTGGTTTTTTTGTGAATGCCATCTTAGCCATGGCCTTGACCTATTTAGGTCAAAAATTAAACGTAGACATTTATTTAGCAGCAGTGGTTGTCTTTGTATGGAGAATGTTTAACAATTTAGGTACGATTCGTAGGTACTATGTAGATAAATTTTCTGGAAGTCATATAATTGCAAAAGCGGAAGCAACGATTAAAAAGTTGAATAAGGAGAATAAAAAAGAAAGCAAATAAGCTTGTTAGTAAGAAGAAAAAAATACGTGTCAAAAAAGATAAAAAAAGAAAAAAGACAATAGAAAATTGTTAACATTTATTGCAATATTACAAAAGAAAACTTTGTTACAAACATATTACGAAAATATTACAAAAATATAACAAATTCTATTGACTTTTTTTGTGAAATATAATATTCTAAGTGAGAAACAAAATGATATAAAAATTGGAGGAGTTAGCTTTGGCTATAGGAGATATAATTGTAGGAATTGACATCGGTACTTCTAAGGTTAGCTTAGTGGTAGGAGAAGTCAATAATTTTAATCAAATTGAAATTATTTGCAACGCAAGTCAAAAGTGTAACGGTATGAAAAAAACCAAAATCATTGACGAAGATGAAATAGCTTTGGCTATCTCAAAAGTGATTGAGGAGGCAAATGTAGAAACAGAACTAAAAATTAATTCTGCTTATGTCACGGTTCCTGGAAAATACGTTACCATTGTTCAAAATAGTATAGTAAAAGAAGCTAAAGATAAATATGCAGGCATTTCTGTAAAAGATGTTTCATCAGGTATTATGCAAGTCAAAGATGTGGAAATTCCAGATGGAAAAACGATTATTGATATAGTAGCAGATAGATTCATTTTAGAAGACGGAAAAGCGGTTAATGACCCTGTCGGAAATTTAAGTTCTAGTTTTACTTTAAATGCACAAGTTATTTTAGCAGACAAAGACTATGTAAAACAGCTAATGAGTATCTTCCGTAAAGTGGGGATTGACATAGATGGCTTAGTACCCGTTACATTAGCAGAGAGAAATGTCATGTTAGATAGTAATGAGTTAAATGATAATGTAATGTTATTAGATATTGGTGCTGGAAATACAGATATTGGCGTTTTTGAAGGAAATGGTTTTATTTATACGAATACGATACCATTAGGAGGAGATAATATTACTTCTGATATTTCATTAGTATTAAATATTTCAGAAGATGAAGCCGACAAATTAAAAAGACAATATGGACTAGCTATGAAATCTTATATTGATAATGATAATGAAATTGTATTAAATACTTGTAAAGATGATGTAAAGTCAAAAGTAATTAAAAGCTCAGAGTTAATTGAAATTATAGAAGCTAGAATTGAAGAAATATTTTCATTAATTAATAAAGATATTACCATGCAAGGGGTTAAACAAAGAATTAATAATGTGGTTTTAACAGGACAAGGAATTGCTAACATTAATAAAAGTGATGTGGCTGGAAAAGTGATTTTAAATATACCAGTTAAGATTTCAACAGGCAGATTAATTAGTACGGTTAGACCAGAATATAGAACCGCCTATTCTTTAGTTAGATATATTGCGGCAAGACCTTTTGCGAAGACGGTGTCTAGTAGTATTGATTCAAATTCCCAAGAAAGCTTTTTGAAATCTGTTTGGGAAAGAATTAAAGAATTTTTCTATAGCTAAAGACGTAGAAAATATAACTTATGTTTTTAATTTTAAAAATAAATTTAAAAGAAAAGAAGAAAAAAATCTTCTAAAATAAAAAGGAGGAAATTCAGTATGTTAGTAGATGGCGCAGATGAGAACATCATGTTAGATGGAACCGCTACCATAAAGGTAATTGGTGTTGGAGGTGCTGGTAACAATGCCGTAAATAGAATGGTGGATTCTGGTATTAAAGGTGTAGAGTTTATTGCTGTTAATACCGATAGACAAGCATTATTATTATCCAAAGCAGCTTCCAAAATACAAATTGGAGAAAAAATCACGAGGGGATTAGGTGCAGGAGCCAATCCAGACATTGGAGCACAAGCAGCAGAAGAAAGTAAATCTGAAATTGCAGAAGCATTACGCGGAGCAGATATGGTATTTGTTACTGCTGGAATGGGTGGAGGAACTGGAACAGGTGCAGCTCCTATCGTAGCAGCATGCGCTAAAGAAATGGGAATCTTAACCATCGGTGTTGTAACAAAACCATTCACATTTGAAGGAAAGAAACGTCTATCACAAGCAGATAGAGGAGTAGAAAGTCTAAAAGGAAAAGTAGATACTCTAGTTGTTATACCAAATGATAAATTATTACAAATTATTGATAGAAAAACTTCTATCGTAGAAGCTTTCAAAATGGCAGATGATGTATTAAGACAAGGTGTACAAGGTATTTCTGATTTAATTGCTATTCCAGGACTTGTTAACCTAGATTTTGCAGATGTTAAAACTATCATGCTAAATACAGGAATGGCACATATGGGTATTGGTAGAGCATCAGGAGAAAATAGAGCAGAAGATGCAGCAAAACAAGCTGTACAAAGTCCATTACTAGAAACTTCTATTGAAGGTGCAAGGGGTGTTATTATTAATATTACTGGTGGACCAAACTTAGGATTACATGAAGTAAATACAGCAGCAGAACTAGTACAAAGAAGTGTAGACCCAGAAGCCAATATTATCTTTGGTGCAGTTATTGATGAGAGCTTAGATGAGGATATTGTTATTACTGTTATTGCAACCGGATTTGAAAAAACATCTGAGACAACGGCAAATAGCGTAAGTAGTATTGTAGATAAAGCTTGGGGAGAAAAAATTAATTCTATTCCAGCGCCAGTAGATAACTCTAATTCTTCTAACGACTTAGATATTCCATCCTTCTTAAGAAAGAATAAAGGAATGAAATAAAGCAATAAGAAGAATTTATAAAAGAATAAAAAATGAAATATAAAAACCAGGGAATAGAAGTATTTCCTGGTTTTCTATGTTATGTATAAGTTAAATTAAAAAAGTTACTCTAATGAAGAAGCAATTTGCTCGATTTCTTCTAGAGGTAGTTCTGTGATTTTGGAGATAAAAACAAAATCCATCTTTTCGGATAATAATTTTTTAGCGATATTGATTTTTTCTTTTTGAGAACCTTTTTTGATACCTTCTTCAATACCTTCCTTAAGACCTTCTTCCCTACCAAGTTCTTCTGCACGCCTTTTAACAGCTTTTTCATCCATAATGGCTTTTTGTCTTAATTCTGCTACTCTTCTTAGTTCTTCGTCTGCACTTAATTCTTCTAGTTTTACCATAGCTTGTTTAATTGCTTTATTTTCTTCCATAATTTTAGTTACCTCCTCTTGATTAGGATTGCTCAAAAATAACATCCATTGTGCAATTGTATTTTGAGGTTCTTTTTGAAGCTGTTTAATAGCTTTAGGTATTTCTATTATATGCAGTTCTAATTTATCTGTCAATTTCAATTTAACGTCTTTTTCTTCGATTTCCCACTGTGTATGTAATTTTTCTAAGCCGTTTCAACTCTTTTAGTTCATAATCTAAAATAGCAATGCAAATGGTCTTAGGCAGTTTTTGATAATCTTCTCCTCTGGTTAATTCAGAAGAATATATTTTGCTCCAATAAAATAAAATTCTTTCAATTAAATTGGCTTTATCTAATAATTGAATTTCTATATTACAAAGAATCCCATTATTGAGTTTTGCTTTTAAATCTAAAATGCCTAACTTTTCTTCTGGAAACTTTTGTAGGAGATAACGGTCTTGTTTTAAATCAATTTCTTGGATTTCTTCATTGGTTATATCAGAGATAATCGCTTTAGTGATAAATTCATTACCCTCACGAAAGAGTGCATGAAATACAACATCCGTCTTTGGTGTTAACAAGGATAGATTTTTCATAGACAACAGTTCCTTTCTATTCAAATTAAGTATATAGAGCGCACATCCCTCCTTTTCTATATATAGAATGATTTGTGAAAAATGTATTGCTTTAGAGCAAACAATACAAAATAGATATAAATTAAAAGATTAAAAATAAAAGAAATAAACATCTTTCTTATCTATTAAAACATAGAATTATTAAAATAGCTAGTTTTTTTCATCGTAAAATTTCGACAAAAACTTTAGTGATGTTTCTATACATTTATAAAAACAAAAATAGGAAAAAATATGTTGAAAAGCATAATAAATCTGTAGTAAGAAAGTAAATACGTCAAATAAGAAAAGAAATATGCTCATATTGTAGATTATTTCTTTTTTTCGCGCCTAAAAAATGACACAAAAAGAATAAGACTAGTTGTAAAATAAGAAAGAACATTTGAGGTGAGGAAATGACCGTTTATCTAGATGTCGTATTGATAGAAAACTTATGTATGAATTATATTATTTTATTTGCAACAGGGTATGTTCTAAAAATAAAAATGAAACATATCCGATTGATATTATCTGCTTTATTAGGTGGTATTTATGCTATTATTGGGTATATGCAAATCTTAGAGATGTATTCGAGTACCATTATGAAAGTGATTCTTTCTATTGTGATGATTTATATTGCTTATCAACCAAAACATATTTCATCTTTAGGAAAACAACTATTACTATTTTATTTAACTTCTTTTGTATTTGGAGGTTGTGCTTTTGCATTATTGTATTTTGTAAAACCACAAGATATTTTAATGAAAGATGGTATCTATATAGGTACCTATCCTATTAAAATAGCTATTTTAGGTGGCATAGTTGGTTTTACGGTTATTACCATCGCTTTTCGATTAGTTAAATCCAAGTTAACTAGAAAAGATATGTTTTGTAAACTCAAAATTTATTTCCAAGATAAACAAGTAGAAACCATGGCTATGATGGATACAGGTAATATGTTAAAAGACCCAATTAGTAGGATGCCCGTTATTGTTGTGGAAAAGGATGTTTTATATGACATGATTCCATATAGAATATTACAAAATATAGAACACATTATAGGAGGTGATGTACCACAAGAATTATATGAAGAAGGCAGCGTAGAGTATTTATCCAAATTTAGAGTCATTCCTTTTTCTTCTATTGGTAAACAGAATGGGTTATTACTAGGTTTTAAGGCTAAAAAAGTAGAAGTAGAAATTTTAGAAGAAGAGGAAAGTATAGAAAATGTTATCATTGGCATTTATGATAAGACTTTAAGTAAAAAGAACCAATATCATGCTCTACTAGGCTTGGACATATTAGAAAGGAGTGAAGAAAATGAATATACTGCAAATGTTAGTCAATAGTATTAACACTATTTATGCAAAATTTATAAATGGTGAAGAAATAGAAGATTTACCAATTTATTACATAGGAGGAAGTGCTACTTTGCCTCCACCATTGACCCAAGAAGAAGAAGAGACTCTGCTTGCAGAACTTTCAGAAGGAAAACTAGAAACTAGACAAACACTAGTAGAGAGAAATTTAAGACTAGTGGTATATATAGCTAAAAAGTTTGAAAATACGGGTGTAGGGTTAGAAGACTTAATATCCATTGGAACCATTGGCCTAATGAAAGCCATTAATACCTTTAATACAGATAAAAAAATAAAACTTGCAACCTATGCTTCTAGATGTATTGAAAATGAAATTTTAATGTATTTACGAAGAAGCAATCGTATTAAAGGAGAAATTTCTATTGATGAACCACTAAATCAAGATGGAGATGGAAATGAATTATTACTTTCAGATATATTGGGAACGGACTCAGATGTAACTTCTAGAAGAATTGAAGATGAAGTGGATAAGGCTTTACTAAAGGCATCTATAGAAAAGTTAAATAGTAGGGAAAGAAACATTATGGAATTACGTTTTGGCTTTTTAGGAGGAGATGAGAAGACACAAAAAGAAGTAGCCGATATGTTGGGAATTTCCCAGAGTTATATTTCTAGGTTAGAAAAAAAGATTATTGGTAAAATGAAAAAGGAAATTATGAGTAAAACAGGTTAAGTAGAGAAAGGATTCTCTGCTTTTTCTATATGAAAATCAAAAGAATTCATAGATAACTTGTATAAAAAACAACCTTTTGGAAATACTGGTAATAAGCAAGATTGAAAAAAGGAGTTTTTTATGGCAAACAAGGTTGAAATCTGTGGGGTAGACACCTCCAAAATTCCCATTCTTTCTTCAGAAGAGAAGAGAGCCTTGTTCATAAGAATCAAAGAAGGAGATAAAGAAGCAAGAGATATATTTATAAAAGGAAATCTAAGATTAGTATTAAGTGTTATTAAACGATTCTATGGAAGAGGAGAAAATGTAGATGATTTATTTCAAGTAGGGTGTATAGGATTAATTAAAGCAATGGATAATTTTGATTTAGAACAAAATGTACAATTTTCTACCTATGCAGTACCAATGATTATCGGTGAAATTAGAAGATACTTAAGAGATAACAATCCGATTCGTGTTAGCAGGTCTATTAGAGATTTAGCTTATAAGGCTTTAAGTGTTAAAGAAAGAATTACAAAAGAAACACAGAGAGAACCAACCATAGAAGAAATTGCCAAAGAATTAGGTGTGGAAAAAGAGGAAATTGTGTTTAGTTTAGATGCTATTCAAGAACCAATATCGTTACAAGAACCTGTTTATGGAGATGGTACAGAAAACTTATATGTGATGGACCAAGTTAGCGATAGTAAAAACACAGATGAATCTTGGGCAGAGAACCTTACTATTGTGGAGGCAATGAAAAAACTAAATGAGAAAGAAAAGATGATTGTGAATAAACGATTTTTTGAAGGAAGAACACAAATAGAAGTCGCAGATGAAATTGGTATTTCACAAGCACAAGTTTCTAGACTAGAGAAAAGTGCTATGGAGCATATTAAAAGAATCTATAAATAAGAAGGAAAGTTGCAAGGAAATAAGCAACTTTTCTTTTTTGACTAATATAATAGTAGAAAAGAATAGCAAGAGGAGGGAATCATGGGACAGAAGGGATTAGATTTTAAACATAAAGAAGTGATTAATATAAAAGATGGTAGAAGGTTAGGCTTTGTACAAGATGTTTGTGCAGATTTAGAAACGGGTAGCATTACTTCTATTATTGTACCAGGAAGCAATAAATTATTAAGTGTATTTTCTAGTAGTAATGATATTGTGATTCCCTGGCAAAATATTAAATGTATTGGAGATGATGTAATTTTAGTCGAAATCTAAGAAATTAAGAAAGAAATAAGAAAATAGCAATTGACATTCTATAAAAGAAGCAATAAAATGTAGAAAAAAGGAGGTATAAAAATGAACTATCTACAAACACTTTTAAAAAAGACAGGTTATGTCAATATTATAGAATCTTTAATATTTATCGTTATAGGTATAGTACTAATGTGGAAACCAGAAGAAACCTTAGTGGTTATCTCTTATATATTAGGAGGTATTTTCTGTGTGATAGGGATTTTAAAGATAGTCAATTATGTACAAACCAAAGGAAAGAATGACTTATTTAACTATCATTTAGTATATGGCGTCATGGCTATTATTATAGGAATTATAACGATTGTCTATAGTGGAACTATTTTAAATATCTTTAGAATTATTATTGGTATATGGATTATCTATAGTGCTTTAGTTAGGGGAAGTTCTGCTATAAAATTAAGAAACCTAGAATCTAGACTATGGATATGCAGTTTAGTTTTAGCGATTGCTATGTTAATCTGTGGTATTTATGTAATTGCAAATTCTGGTGCGATTATTTTTACGGTTGGTGTGGCTATCCTAGTATATGCCATTATAGATTTGGCGGAGAATATTTTGTTCTTGCAAAATACAAAGAATATGTTTTAAAAAGCAGGCTATTTATAATAGAAGGAATTGGCAAAAATTTCTATTAAGAAAAGCTTGCTTTTTCCTTTTGTTTATGATAATATAAATACATGACGTAGGGAAAAATAAAAGCTGTTAAAAAATCGACAAATTTTTTAAAAAAGCTATTGACTTTATAATTTCTATATGTTATTATAATTAAGTACTAAATAACTGATGAGAAACATATATATGAAATATATAAATTAGTAAGAAACGGATACAGAAAGATAAATAAAAAGCGACATTACTAGTTTATTATTTTGCCCTTTAAAACCTTTCAAAAATATTTTGAAAAAGTTTTAAAAAAGTGTTGACAACAGTTTAAAAAAGTACTATAATACAAAACGTTACACAGTCAAATGCGTAACCAAGAAGTACATTGAAAAGTAAACAATAAACCTTTGAAGAAACCAAAAGCGGTAGTAAA
>CATXTS010000062.1 GCA_958402495.1 uncultured Clostridiaceae bacterium | reverse complement strand
TATTAGTAGATGATGCATTGATGCTATTACCATATCCTGAAGCAGTAGACTTTTTAAATACAATGGCACGTCGTGCAAGAAAAAGAAATGTATCGCTTGCTATTATTTCACAAAGATTCCAAGATTTCTACGAGAAACCAGAAGCACAAGCTGTTTTAACATCGTCTGATACAAAGTTATTCTTAGCACAAGATAAATCAGAAATTCAGTATTTAAAAGAAGTATTTAAACTAAGTTCAGGAGAAGCAAATTTCTTGGTAACTTGTTTAAAAGGAGAAGGTCTTCTAAAAGTAGGTGCAGACACAGCAATTATACAAATTAGACCAACAGCGAAAGAATTTGAGTTTGTAGAAACAAATATTAATAAATTAGTACAAATGAACAAAAGCAGGAACAATGAATACTAGGAGGAACTTGATAAATGAAAAAAAATACTAAAAAAAGTATTCTACAAAAGACAATAGTAGTAATAGCAATAATTATAACCTTTAATTTTATAGCTCCCAATTTTTCAAATGCAGGAGTTGTTTCTGATATTGCTTCATCTGTTGGAGGAATTATCTTTAATGCTGTAGCGGATTTGCTAGAGACGGTAGGAGATGGATTACTGGGATTAGTACAATACTTTATGTTGGGAGATGTTGGAAATAATAAGAAAGATGAGAATGGAGAAGGAGAGGGAAAATTTTTAGGATTAATACATACTAAGGTAATGGTAGACAAAGATTCAGAAGAAGCAAAGGAAGTAGAAGGTGGAGCAGAAGATGCAGAAAAGATGCCAGTTTCTGCAGATGATTTAGATTTAGGTAGAGCTTCTAAAAAACAATATAACTACCAAGTACCTGTTATGAAATATACACCAGAGGAAATTTTCAAGGGAAAAACTCCCTTTTTACAAGTAAACTTTATTAATCCAAGTTCTGTAACGGATTCACAAGGAAGAGAAGTAGAGGGAATTTCACAAACCTTACATAAAACTATTGCAAATTGGTATATAGCACTTAGAAACCTATCGATAGTTGGATTATTATCTATTTTAGTATATGTAGGAATTAGAATATTAATTTCAAGTGTAGCATCGGATAAGGCAAAATATAAGCAAATGTTTACAGATTGGTTAGTAGCACTTTGTTTAGTTTTTTTCTTACATTATATTATGGCATTTGTTCTAATGATGACAGAGTCCGTTACAAATGCATTAGCAAATGATGATAAAAAGGGAAGTATTGTTATCAGTGTAACAGGAAATAATGATGTAAGTGGTGGAACATATACTACAAACGTTATGGGTGCAGCTAGGTTTATGACGCAAACAAAAGATAATGTTGCCAGATTATCTTATCTAGTTATTTATTTGATTTTAATAGGTTATACGATTTTATTTACATTTACATATTTAAAGAGGACATTGATGATGGCTTTTCTGACTGTTATTGCACCGTTAGTAGCATTAACTTATCCAATTGATAAAATGAATGATGGACAGGCACAAGCTTTTAATATGTGGTTAAAAGAATTTGTTTTTAATGCTCTATTACAACCATTCCATTTGATAATTTATTATGTATTTGTTATGTCAGCGATAGAATTATCAACTAATCCAATTTATGTTATTGCAGTTATGCTATTTATTTTACCTGCTGAAAAGATTTTGAGGAGTTTCTTCGGATTTGATAAAGCAAGTAAAACGGTTGGTGCGTTAACTGGATTTGCAGCTGCTTCTATGCTTTCTGGATTAGGAAAAGGAGGTTCAAAAGCTAAAGCAGGTGGAAAAGCTGGAGGAGCTGATGGAGCGGCAGAAGAGACCCCAGAGAGACCTCCTAGAATGCAAAATGATCCATTCTCTGAGATAGAAGCTGGAAACTCAAATGGTGGAGGAACAAATACTCAAGGAGGAACATCAGAAGCTGGAAATAATGAAGATGGAACTGGAGGTAGTTCAACAAGAACGCTAGATGGAGAAAATGGTACACAAGAAAATAGTCAGCAACAAGATTCGAACAATAATATGGAAGGTCAGAATTCGGGAACAGCAGGTGGAGCGCAGACAGATGCAAACCAGAATACCAATAATGACTTGCATACTAATGATTCACAAAATAATGGAGGATTACGAACGACACAAGGGACGAATTCAACAGCTAAGCCAAAGAAGCAAATAAAAGGTTTTAGAGGTGGGATGAGAAACTTAGCTAAGAGATATGTAAGACCAAAGAAAGTAATACATGGTGCACTAAAAGGAGCTGGTATGGTAGCAAGGGCAGCCTCTACAGTAGCGGGAGCAGGAACAGGAGCTGTATTAGGCATTGCATCAGGAAAAGGATTAGCGGGAGCTGTGACGGGAGCTGTGACAGGAGCTAGACTAGGATCTAATGCTGCTAGAGGTGCAGAAAATTTAGCACATAAAGCAGTAGATAAAGCAAGTGAAATCCCTCAAGGGTTAAGAAATGTAAGAAATAAGTTTGAAGAAGTAGGCGATACATTTAGGGAAGGATCCGGTCAACAGATTGACTATAGCAAAAGAGATTTCAGAGAGTATCAAAATAATGAGGATAACAGAAAGTATTTAAATGATAAATTTTATAAAAAGAATGGTAGATATGCAACAAAAGCTGAAATGAAAGATTTAATGGAAGGTGATAAAGCTTATGTAGAAAGAGGATTTTCTGATGCAAAACAAATTTCCGATTTGAAACAAGCAGAGAAAGCAGGATATACAGCAGAAGAATCTGCTTTTGCAGCAGCTATAGTAAAGGGTAGATATGAAAAGAAAGATTTAAGTGATAAGAATTTCGGACAAACACAAGAAGCCTTGGCACAAACAATTATGGCAAAACGAGAAGGAATTAGTAAAGAGCAAGCCCTTGAGAAATCAGAACGTATTTTACAAATTGCAAGATATCAAAATGGATTAGGTGCAGTAAAAAAAGAAACGGCAACTAGTCAAACACAATCTAATTCACAAGGTAATTCAAATAACGGAAGAAGAAATACACAAAGAGGTACTAATAAAAACAGAGGAAGAAGAAAATAAACAGCAGGGGGAATAAGATGTATCCATTAAGAAGATGGTTTAATCAAAATAGAAAAAAAATAGTGGTAGTTATCATGGCAATTGTTTTTGTAATCATTTTAGTACAAGTAACGAATCAATTATTAATACAGCAAAAAGAACAAAAAGTAAATTCAGTAGTATCCAATAATGAGCAAAAAGAAAATAATTTGCCAAAGACCTCTATTATTACAGGAGAAACAATAGATGAAAAAGCGACACAAACAAATGTAAAATCTATTAGTGACTTTATAGGATTTTGTAATGATGGAAAAAAAGAAGAAGCTTATGCTATGCTTACACAAGAATGTAAAGAAGAATTATTTCCAACACAAGAAGAATTTATAAAAGGATACTACGAAGTCATTTTTACTGAAAGAAGAAGTTATAAAATAGAGAACTACAAGAATTCTTCTAGAGCATATACATATGAGGTTAGTTTATATAGTGATATTTTATCGACAGGAAAATTATCGAACAATACAGGATACACGGATTATATAACCATTGATACATGGTCAGAAGAAGGCAAGATAAATATTAATAGTTTTATATATAAGGCAAATTTAGAAGCAGAACAAGAAGAACAAGGGATAAAAGTAAGGGTATTGAGTAGAAATATATATAAAGACTATGAAATATATGAAATAAAAATAGAAAATACTACAGATAAGACGATACTCTTAGATACTAGAAAAAAAAGTAGAACAATTTATGCTACAGGAACAGATAATGCAACTTATAGTGCTTTTAAAAATGAAATAGCTGGAAGTTTATATGAACTTGATGCAGGGTATAGCAGGATGTATACTATTAAGTTTAATAAGATATATAATCCAGGTACACGCCTAAAAGATATTACTTTTTCAGATATAGTAGGTGATTATGAGAAATACAAACAAGAACCAGAGACATTAACACAAAGGATAATAATAAGTGTAAAAATATAGATAAAATAGGTGTATAAGATGGGCGATAAGGATATAGTAAAACTTTTAAAAACAAAGTTAAAAAGAAAAATAATAAAAATATTACTAATTATTTCATGTGTATTGCTTGTGATAACATCTGTAATAGCGGTTATTAGTTCTATTACTGAATTTATGGGAACAGGCATTGTGCAAGTCTTAAATGGTGCGAGAAGTGCGGTAAGAAGAGCCCTTGGAGCTGAAAATTGGATTAATTTAGATTCAGAAATAGATATGGAAGATCCTATTACAGGAGAAATAAAGAAACAAACTATTGTAGATTTTTATATAGAGCAACTTTCTTCTTTGGGAATTTCTCTAGGAGATTTAAGATTGATAGGCGATGCGGAATATACAGATGAAGCAATGCAGAATCCTGAAAACAAAGAAAAAATCCAAAAATATATGAAGGAGTTTATTAGAGCGGATATTATATCTCAGGAAATACATAAAACAAAAGGTGATAGAACTATATTTAATAGCCAGAAAGAACACTTAATAGATGGTGGTATATATGTATATAGGACGATTTCGGAGATTAACACAGATGGAATGAATGGCAGTGGAAATGCAACAAATCCTACAGATTCTACTGAAATATATCAAGGAACCATTAAATATAATAGAATGGAGTATAAGCCTTATGATGAATTTATAAAATGTTTAGAAGAACAAAATATAAGTGAGAAACGAGGAAAGGAAATTGCGACGTACTTTACAATCAATGATGATGACATGTTATTATTCTACAATGTAAAGACAGTAAAAACTAAATTAGAAATTTGGAGAGGGGAAACAAGTAATGAAGAAGAGGTAACACTAACACTCGCAGAACCAATAGATTATAAAGCAATGATTGCTCCTTATGCTATGCCATATGAGTTCCTAATAGATTTATGTATGATTACACAAAATCCAGAATTTGTATACCATGTAGCAAGATTAGCAAGAAATACAAAAATTAATTTAATGATTCAAGATACAACTTTTCAAACAATTACAGAAGAAGTTATTAATGCAAGTGCAAATACTTATTCAAAGACGGTGCCAATTGGAACTAGTGCAGATTCAGTAAGTTGGGGATTAGATTCTTCACAAAAAGATAAACAAGTATACTACAAATGGAAAAGTGTGACAGAAGAAACCTCTCAGGCATTAATTACAAGAGTAAATAGCTGGTCTTACCAATTATTATATCAATATACCAATATTGTAACGGATAAAATTTATCAAAATGGACCAAATAGTGTAGGTAATAGAGAATATGGACAAGAAACGGAAGTACACCGCCATTATACTACAGGGGAGGTTGTTTCAAATACATATCGTAAATATGTAGCAGAGGATTGCCAACAAATTATAACAGAAAGACAGATTACAAATGAATATAGACCAGCACTTCTAGTAGGTGGCACAAATGAAGATGGAGAAGAATTAGGACATAGAAAATCAAAACAATTTTTAGGATTACTAGTAAATGAAGAAGGAAAATGTCATTACGATTGTTTCAAGGACCCAAGCTTAGTAGATAAATGTATAAAAGAATCTGTCTTTAAAGATGGTGGCAATTATGTATCTTACAGAATTCCAAATTCGATAAAAGAAGAAATACCATTCTTTAAATTAAATAGCAATAAAACATATTTATTTGATTTGTTACAACTTCAGTTGACAGAGGATTCTTCAAACGAGAATAAATCAGCATATAACGAAAAAATGCAGGGATTAATAGAATATATACAATATTTATTAACTTTCCCAGAAAATGAAGAAGATTTGCCAGATGAAGAAGAAATGGATGATTTACTAGATGATTATGAAGAAGAAATAGTAATAGACTATGGAGCAGGATTTATTGTAAAAACAGATGAACAAGGTGCTGCACCAACAGTTACGAGAGAGGAATTAATAAATGGTCTAAGAGCGTGGCTTAATAATAGACAAGCAAATAATGCTATTTCTGTAATAGATACAGTATTAAAAGGTCAAGATGATTACAAAGTAAATGCCGTTTTCATGTATGCTTTAATGAGAGCAGAAACCAGTATGGGAACGAGTGCATCACCAAAAACGAATTGGACTAGTTGGATAGTTGGACACGAATATGATACAGCACAACAATGTATAGAAACAACAATGAAAGGCATAGCAACAGGAAAATATTACTTTACGCAGGAAAAGTTTTCAGTATATGAAATTGGTGAAGTTTATTGTACAGACCCGCCACACCCTGCATGGGCTCAAGAAGTTAATAATTATATGACAGAATTATATAATGCAATGGGAAAGACAGTTTCTTCTTCAGGAAAATATATTGAGTATAAACAAGGAGATTATAAACAACAAGATGTACAATATATGGCAACACCAGAAGGTGGATGGGGAACGATTGCAGATAAAGGTTGTATGCCAACGTCTATTGCGATTATAGCTAGCGGGTATGGTAAAACAGATAGTAACGGAAATATCTATAATCCAAGAACAATTATTACTGGAAATATATTACCTAAAATTTCTAATTATACGAATGCAAAAAATGCATTTAAAAAATTAGGATTGAATTTAGGAGCACAGACATATACTAGTGCCGAAGGAGCTGAAGCAACCATTTTAAATCATTTAAGAGGTGGAAATCCAATACTAGTACATTGTGATAAAGGATATTATACTGGCGGAGGCCATTACATGACATTAATTGGAGTTAATGAGGATAAAGTATTAATTTCTAATCCAGGTAGTAGGAAGGCGGAAAAAAATGGTTATGTAACTGTACAACAATTAATAGAAAGAAATGTTGATTGGTTTGCAACAGTTAGTCCGTAAAGAAAAAGTAGGAGAATTTATATGAGTAATTTAAAAAAAGCAATTATTTTATTAATTATTTTTATTATTATTATTACAATTGCATTAATTGTACTTTTAATTAAATTGCAAAGTCCAGAAATGAAACAAGAAGATACAACATTACTAATAGATAGTACCAATATTTCGAGTGTACAAGACTATGAACTTTTTACGAATGTAGAAAAATGCATAGAAAAGTATATAAATGCTATAGTAGACGAAGATGAGAAAATGATAAATGGATTGCTAGAGAAAAATGATAAACAAGCAAATAAAAATATAGATTATGAAAACTATAAAACTTTTTCTGCTAAAAAGATGTTTCATAGAGAGGATAATTATACAATCAATACTTTTTATGTTTATGGATTTATAAATAATGAAAAAACAATTAGACAAACGTATAATAAAGACACGTATAATAAAGAAGAATTATATATTATTGTAAGATTAGATATGCTAAATAAAACATATACAATTATTCCTAATGGAGAAGAGTGGTTTTCAATACAAGATGGAAGCATAATTATAAAACAAGAGATAAGCGAAATAGAAAATATAGAAAAAAATGATTATAATGCTTATGTTGAATATGAGAAAACAGAGCAGGATAAAGTTATAGCATACTTTTTAGATTACTTAAATAATCAATTATATAATGAAGAACTAGCTTTTGCATCATTAGATGAGGAATATAGGGAAAATAGATTTCATGGTGATATTCAAAATTATATAACGTATTGCAATAGTGATATAGTAGCGAAACAAAAGAATTTGGCTAGTTATAATGTGAATAATAAAGAAGAGCAATATGTAATCTATACATGTAAAGATCAATATGATAATATATATATTTTCAAAGAAAATGGTATAATGAATTATACTGTAGAGTTAGATAATTATACTTTAGAAAACAAGATTTTTAACGAGAAATATGAGAAGGTATCTAATAGAGATAAAGGTATCTTAAATGTGGATAAATTCTTCAAGATGATGAATATGGCAGATTATAAAGCAGGCTATGCATTATTGGATGAAACATTTAAATTAAACAATTTTAAAACAGAGGCAGAATTTGAAAGGTATATGCAATCTAACATATTTAGGTATAATAAAGTAAGTTATCAGACGTATTCAGACAAAATAACTGATTTATTAACTTTCAAACTAAAATTAACAGATGCAACAGGAGAAGATAAAAGAGAAATACAATTTAATGTAGTTATGAAATTAGGGGAAGGAACTGATTTTACTATGTCATTTGAAATTGTAAAAGAATAGAAAAAAGAACTTGGATTTTTTCCAAGTTCTTTTTCTAGAATTTTCTAAAAGCGTGTGTTATAATAAACAAAAAAATAAATAGGTGATAGTATGGAATTAGAAAATTTGAAAGGAAAAGTATTTACAATAAAAATAATAGGCAGTACAGAAAATGAGCAATATTTTATGGGACAGACCACTCAAATAGAAGAACGAATTTATATAGAAAATACAGGAGATTTTTTTGAAGAAGAATTAATCGGAAATATAGAAAAGTGTGTGATAATAAATGTTAAACAGAACCATTTAATAGGATTTTTATTAAGTAATCGAAAGTTTATAAATGACATGAAGAAAATTAAAAAGAAAATGGAAAAAGAAACTATACCAGGTCTTTTAGGAGATATTTATTTATTAGAAAGATTGACAATAAACGGTGAAGTAATTGGTTTATATTTAGTAGAACAGGAAAATAAAAAGGTATATTTTCTAGGCGAAGAAGCAATTGGAATTTATACAGATTTACCAAGAGAAGGACAGATTATATGGAAACAAAATAGTATAGATAATAGACTAAAAGAACAAATTAGAGATGTTATTGCATCTATAGATGTCATGAAAAAAGAAGTATCTTTAAGAGAAGAACAAGAGAAACAAAAACATATCATAGAAAAAGAATTGGGAATAGAACAAGATAGACAAATTACAAGAATAGCAACCATTGATTTAGATGAAAAAATAAAGGAAAAGTCTAAAGATACAAAAACAATGCATAAACAAATACAAGAAAAAGCAATACAACAAAATCTAGTAAAAAGAGAAAGTCTAAAAGAAGATATTACTATTAAGCAGCAATTAGATATAAACGATAAAGTAACAGATATGAAAAATCTAGGAAAGTTATTAGAAGATGAGAATAAATTACCAAAACAAGAAGGAAAGAAATTTACGAAAATAGGTATTATAGAGTCAGATGAAAAAAATCAAATACAAAATCAGAAAAGTGAAAAAGAAAAAGTAAATACAACGCGTTATTCTTTTGTAGCCATTGCGAGTGATGGAAGTGTTATGCCATTAGATTTGGAACAAGACCATGCAGAAGGAAATAATCCAAGAGAGACAAATTATCAAGTGGGACAAAATGGAACGATAAAACAAGATGATGTATTATCTAGATTTAAAATAGGCAATGGAACATTTGCTATTAAGAATGGCCAATATGGGGAAATAAAAGTATACCATTCACCAGAAAAAACCATTGGAGGGAAGGATATAGAGGGAAATAAAAGTTTAGATAGAGAACTGGAAACCGATAATGTGTGGGAGATAAAAAAAGATGAAAGAGATTTAGCAGGGGAATATAAAACCGGTTATAGGCAAGTAGAAAGAAGTTATCAAGAAGCTAAAATACATGAAGATGAAAAAGGGGAAATTAAGCAACAAGATAAGTTAGAAATAGAAGATATTGATGGAAACAAAAATACAAAATCCCATGTACATGACCAAGTCAATTACCAAGAACTAGCAGTAAAATGGGGATATTATAAAGAAGGATTACCAAACGCACAAAGAGCACAAGAATTATTAGAAGAAAAGAGAAAACAAAATCCAACTAAGGATACAAAGGACATTATTGAAATGGTAGAGGAGGATTTGGAAGAACAGATTCAACCAAGTAATAGAACAAGATAATATAATTTTTAGTACTAAAAGTCACCTTAGAAAAATAAGATATAAAAGGTGATTTTTTTATGAAAGAAAATAAAATGAAGATAAGAAAGCTAATAGCTTTATTCATATTAAGTGCTTTATTAGCATGCCATACTTTTGTGTATGCAGACGACGATGAGGAAGAAGAAATACAAGATAATGAGATACAAGAACTAATTGTAGAATCTAGTATAGAAGCCTCAGAAGAGCCGATTATTAATGCAAGAGCTGCTGTAATTTATGATAGAACAACGAAACAAGTTATGTGGGGAAAAAATGAAAATACCAAAAAAGCAATGGCATCTACTACCAAAATTATGACAGCAACGGTTGTTTTGGAAAAAGCAAATTTATCAGATGTGGTAACCATTTCTAAAAAAGCAGCTGGAACAGGTGGTTCTAGATTAAAAATAAATACAGGTGATAAAATTACTGTTAAAGACTTATTATATGGCTTGATGTTACGTTCACGGAAATGATGCAGCAGTGGCACTAGCAGAACATGTAGGTGGAAATTTAGAAGGATTTGCAACATTAATGAATGAAAAGGCAAAAGAATTAGGCCTTATTCAAACACACTTTGTAACACCGCATGGATTAGATAATGATGAACATTATACAACTGCTAGTGAATTAGCAAAATTAACAGATTATGCATTACAAAATAAGACTTTTGCTCAAATTGTAAATAGTAAAACCTATACCATAACCATTAATGGAGTAGCGAGAAATTTGTATAACACAAATGAATTATTAGGTGTATTAAATGGTGTAGATGGAGTTAAAACAGGTTTTACAGGAAATGCAGGAAGATGTTTAGTAACCTCTACAACTAGAAATGGGCACCAAATTATAGTAGTAGTTCTAGGTGCAGATACAAAGAAACAAAGAACAGCAGATAGTTCTAAGTTAATAGAATATGCTTTTAAAAATTATGAGAGAATTAATATTGAAGAAATAGCTAAAAAAGAATTTGAAAATTGGAAACAAATTAATAGTAAGCGCATATATATAAATAAAGCACAAAACACAAATATGGAATTAAAAATAG
>CATXTS010000061.1 GCA_958402495.1 uncultured Clostridiaceae bacterium | reverse complement strand
ACAAGCGTAGATAGGTGTATGGGTAGTTGGTGTTGTGTTATAGTTAGTGACTGTATTAGATTGGCTATGTGTTTGGTATTGTAAATTACATATTGTACATTTACCACCATTCTCATGAGTACCACCAGTATGGTCTTGTATATTTCCTCTATAAAGATAAGGACAATCTGCATATGTACATCTATAAAGCGTCGTATGCGTCGTAGATGTTATTTCGTAGTCGAATGGAATAACAGATTGGCCATGTTGTTGATACACAAAATAACATTCCGTACACGTGCCACCATTTTCATGATGCCCTCCACTATGCCTAGTACTTTGTGTAGTAGAACAATTAGTACAGACAAAACTATGCATACTGGAATCAGAATGAAAATTTAAATTAGAACTATTGCAATTTGGGCATGAACTTATCCAAAAACTACCTATTGCCGGCTTATTAAAAAATAACATGGTTATTAATAGAACAAGAAGTAATGATAGCAATAGAAATATAAGTATTTTTTTTCTTTTATTTTTTTCAAAAACTTTCATATAGAAACCCCTTTATTTTCCTTAGTAAATTAGTATCAAATAAAATAACAGATTTTGTAGAAGTAAGAATGAGACTGTCATTATTTGTAATATTTTCTATTAGATATATTATAAGAGACTAAAGAGAAAGTCAAGCAAAAAAGAATCTTTAAATAGAAAAAATAAAAGAAACTATTATATAAGAACAATTATCTAAAGATGACATAAAACAAATTGAAAATAAATAGAAACAAAAGGAAAATGAAATAAGAAAAAATAGATAAAACAGAAATAAGAAAAAATTGCAATTAACCAAAAGGTAATGTATAATATAAGTAGAGTAGAAATGATAAAAGAAAGAAGGAAAAAAGATGAAACAGGCACATGGTATAACAATGGTTAGTTTAGTAGTTACTATTATTATATTAATCATATTAGCAGGGGTTACCTTAAATTTGACCGTTGGAGAAAATGGTCTGATTTCTCAAGCACAGAAGGCAAAGGAAAATATGGAGATAGCTAAAGTAGAAGAAGAGGAACAATTGAATCAATTATATGCACAAATGGAATCAGGAGAAAGCGGCTATTTACCAGATAAAGGAACAATAGAGGAATTACAAAATAAATTAGATATTTTAAAACAAGAATTCGAAAACTTCAAAAAACAAATTGCAGAAGCCATTACGAGGGAGGGCGTAGAAATGAAACAAACTGCATCTGCAAGTGAAATGGCAGAGGGGATTCATAAAATAGCGACGCAACAATATGCAAAAGGGTATCAAAAAGGAATGTATGGAAACGGCGGAATTTTAGCTTATGAAAGAAATGGATTTAACCCTGGTAGTTATAGTTATACGCTAAAACCAAATAAAGAATATAGAGTTATTGCTTTCGTAAGTGGTATTGTAAGTACAGTACCAACTCTTACAGCAAGTGGATGTGAAATCACTTCAGTATCCTCTTTATTTGCCAATCATACGAATGGAACACTACCAAGTTATTTATACATATGGAAGGTAAAAACACCAGCAAGTAGTGTAACTGCCCAAATAAGTTCTAGTGGGTCACAGTGTACGCTATTGGTTAATTTTTTAGAAGGAACAAGTGACGGTGTTTTAGTTTATCAAAATAGTGGATTTAATCCAGGAAGTTATAGTTATACTTTAAAAGCCAATAAAGAATATCAGGTTATTGCTGGAGCAGGAGGAATCGCAAGTAGTGATATATCTATAACAGCAACCGGTTGTGAAGTATTGCCAGTATCCTCTTTATATGCTAATCACACCAATGGAACATTACCTACTTATTTATACGTATGGAAAGTAAAAGCGCCTTCAACAGATACGACCGTGAAAGTAAGTGCTAGTGGTTCACAATGTACCTTTTTTACCGATTTCTTTGAATATGAAAATATAGACATTCAATAGCAAACTAAAAAGCGGAGAATATTTTTTATTCTTCGCTTTTTAGTTCAAAAGGCATGTAGTTATTTTTTTACTCATCAGATTCTTGTTTTTTGTGCATTCGTTTTCGTCTAGGAATAAAGTTTTCTACAAATTTATAGTCATCACGATTTTTAATATATAAGAATCCTATGACGGAAAAAACAACGGCACCTACAAAATTAACTAATAAATCTTTCATAGTATCTTTAATACCAATATCTAGATAACCACCATCAATGACCGTAGTCAGAGGATTACCATCTGCATCTTTACTATAAATAACCGTTTTATCAATATCTTTTAAAACTACAGGTATGTTTTTACCTTCTGGATGCAAAGTAACCGAAGAAATAGAAGTGACAATACGGTCTTTTTGCATATCTGTTTGGACAAAGGTATCTGCACTAAATTCAAAGAATTCCCAAAGGACACCCACTGTCATAGAAAAACAAAAAGCAACAATGGCTACAAAAAGAGGAGACAAATGAATATGTGTTTTTTCACTTCTATTTAAAATATCAATTAAAGAAAAACCAATAGCGGCACATAAGAAACCATTTAAAGTATGTAAAATCGTATCCCAACTTTTAAAGATGCCATAGAAATTTTGAATTTCTCCTAAAATTTCTGCTGAGAAAATAAATAATAAAATAATACTTTCTAGTACATTAGGAAGTGTAATTTTTAAAGTTTTATCTAACCAATAGGGAATCATAAATAAAACTAAAGTAAGCAAACACAAAAATACATTATCCCAGTTTTGATGGAATATTTGAAATATCATACAGACAATTACTAAAATTCTTAATACCATATAGACGATAAAAGAACTTTTTTTACTTTCGTGATAAAAGGCTTTCATTCGTTTTAACATAGGAAAATCCCTCCTTTTTCTATAGATATTATAATGAAAGATTAGAAAAATTACAAGTAATTTAGAAAGATAGGAAAAATTTAAAAAATACCTGCCAAAAGAAGTTGCAAAATAGTAAAAGAAAAGATAAAATAAGCATATAAAAAAGGAGGGATTTATTTGAAAATAGAAAAAGAAGAAGAATTAGAACAAATAGCAAAACAAATCAGAATAGAAATTATAAACCAAGTATATGCAGCACAATCGGGACATCCAGGAGGTTCCTTATCTTGTGCAGATATTTTAACCGTTTTATATTTTTATCAAATGAATATTCATGAAAAAGAACCATATGCGCCATTAAGGGACCGTTTTGTATTATCTAAAGGACATTGCTCACCAGCATTATATGCAACACTGGCCAAAAGAGGATATTTTTCAGAGGAGATGCTAGCTAGTTTTAGAAAAGTAGATTCTATATTACAAGGACATCCAGATATGCATAAGGTGCCAGGTGTGGATATGACGACTGGTTCTTTAGGACAGGGCTTGTCAGTAGCCAATGGTATGGCATTAAATTCTAAATTAAACCATGATGGCTACCGCGTATATTGCTTGCTAGGAGATGGGGAATTAGAAGAAGGTCAAGTTTGGGAAGCAGCAATGACGGCTAATAAATATCATTTAGATAATTTGTGCGCAATTGTAGATTATAATCATTTACAAATTGATGGAAGTATAGAGAAGGTAAAAGGTCTAGATAATTTAGAAGGAAAATGGAAAAGTTTTGGATTTCATACCATTGTTATAGATGGGCATAATATGACACAAATAATAGATGCTTTTGAGACAGCACAGATGACAAAGGAAAAACCAAGCGTTATTATTGCAAAAACTATTAAAGGAAAAGGGGTATCTTTTATGGAAAATCAAGCAAGCTGGCATGGAAAAGCCCCAAATACGGAAGAATATCAAAAGGCGATAGAAGAATTAAGTAAATAGATACAAAGAAAGAGAAGGTGAGAAACATGGATGAAAATAGACAAATTGCCATTAGACAAAGTTATGGAGAAGCTTTGGAAAAATTAGGTGAAGAAAATAAAGATATTGTGGTATTAGATGCGGATTTATCTTCTGCTACAAAGACAGATTTATTTGCAAAGAAATTTCCAAATAGATTTTTAGATATGGGAATTGCAGAACAAGATATGTTATCGACTGCTGCGGGACTTGCTACCTGTGGAAAAATACCATATGTTAGTACATTTGCAATCTTTGCTTGTGGCAGAGCTTATGACCAAATAAGAAATAGTATTGCTTATCCGAATTTAAATGTCAAAATTTGTGCAACACATGCTGGCGTTACTGTAGGAGAAGATGGTGCAACACACCAAATGTTAGAAGATATAGGTATGATGAGAGCATTACCTAATATGATTGTCATGAGTACTTCAGATGATAGACAAACCAAGTGGGCTATTGAAGAAATTTCTAGAATAAAAGGCCCTGTATATGTTAGATTGGCTAGAATTAAAAGACCTGCTATTTATGAAGAATCACAAAAGTTTGAGATTGGAAAAGCGATACAAATAGGAGAAGGAACAGATGCCACTATTCTAGCAACAGGTGTTACCGTAGCAGAAGCGCTTAAAGCAAAAACTATATTAGAAGCACAAGATATCCACATTCGTGTATTAGATGTGCATACTATTAAACCAATAGATAGAGAAGCTATTGTGAAATGTGCAAAAGAAACAAAGAAACTGATAACAGTGGAGGATCATCAAATTACGGGAGGACTAGGTAGCTGTGTATGTGAAGTTTTAGCAGAAGAATATCCTTGCAAGGTAACGAGAATGGGTATAAAAGATGTATTTGGTAAATCAGGTACAGCAGAAATGTTGATGCATGATTTTCAGATAGATGCAGAGACCATTGTAGAGGAAGTAAAAAGAGGATAGCAAAATAGAACCTTCAAAAAGAGGAGAGGTTAGAATGGTAAAAATAGCAGAAAAAGTTAAGGAAGAATTATTAGAAAAATGTGAAGAATCAAAAAAAAGAGATGGCTATGATTTTTGGAATGAACATATTAAATATGTAGTTGAAAATGCTATAGAATTGGCAAAGCAATATAAAGCAGATGAAGAAATTGTAGAACTAGGTGCATTATTACATGATATTGCTATGCCAGCTGCTTATGGACCAAGGGAAGAACATCATATTTATGGAGCAAAAATGGCAGAAGAATTGTTAAGAAGATATGAATATCCAGAAGAGAAAATTCAAAGAGTAAAAGATTGTATATTACATCATAGAGGTAGTCAAGACATGCCTAGAAATACTATAGAAGAACAATGTGTAGCAGATGCAGATGTAATAGCACATTTTGATTGTATACCATCTCTATTTTCTTTAGCATTTAAAGAAATGAAATTATCTATACCAGATGGTACTGCTTATGTAGAAAAGAAATTAGAAAGAGATTTTAACAAATTAAGTCCAAATACGAAAGTGTTATTACAAGAAAGATATGAAAATATTAAAAAAGTGCTTTTCAGAAGATAAAATAAGAATTGTGAATTTTTTGTGAAATCTTGAAATAAAAGAAAGCAAGTGAAAAACAGATATAAAAGGAAAAAGAGCCAATTTTTATCTGTTTTTTTCTTTTAAAAAGTATTGCAAATAATTTGTTTTATTGTTATGATTAAGTAGAAAAGATAAAATTACAACTAAAAGCGTATAAAAAAGCAGAAAAAAAGCAAAAGAAATTAAGGAGCAAATCATGATAGAGTTTAGAAATGTAAATAAGACTTATGAGACTGGAACAGAAGCTGTACATAATGCTAATTTTAAAATAGAAAAAGGAGAATTTGCCTTTCTAGTAGGTGCTTCAGGTTCAGGTAAATCTACCTTAATTAAAATGATATTAAAAGAAGAAAATCCAACGTCTGGAAACATTATTATTAATGGAAAAGACACGACCTTTTTAAAGCCTAAAAGAGTTCCTTTTTTAAGAAGAAGTATGGGAGTGGTATTCCAAGACTTTAGATTATTACCAGATAAGACGGTATATGACAATGTTGCCTTTGCTATGTATATTGTAAGAGCAACACCAAAACATATTAGAAGACAAGTACCGATGGTTCTTTCCTTAGTAGGACTAAGTGGAAAAGCGAAAATGTATCCAAATGAATTATCAGGAGGAGAACAACAAAGGGTGGCTTTAGCTAGAGCATTAGTAAACAATCCTTCTATGTTAATTGCCGATGAGCCAACAGGAAACTTAGACCCAGATACGGCCTGGGATATCATGACCCTTTTAAATGACATTAATATGAGAGGAACAACCGTGGTTATTGCAACACATGCCAAAGACATCGTAGACAAAATGAAGAAGAGGGTTATTCAACTAGAAAAAGGCGTTATAGTAAGAGATGATAAAAAAGGTGGGTATAACAGTGAGATATAATGTATTAGGATATTTAGTAGGCGAAGGTTTTCGAAATGTATTTAAAAATAAAAAGTCAACAGGTGCTTCTCTTATGATTATGTGTGCTACCATGTTAATTTTCGGACTTTTCTTTGTAATTGGTGAGAATGTTAATCACATGGTCAAAGAAGTAGAATCTCAACAAGGAATGCAAGTATTTTTAAACAAAGATGTTACAGAGGCACAGATTACACAAGTAGGGGAGCAAATTAGAAAATTAGATAATGTTGGTAAAGTAGAGTACGTATCTAAAGAAGATGCCTTAGACTCTTTAAAAGTTAGGTTTGGCGATAAAGGAGATTTACTAAATGGCTATTATGAAAAAAATCCATTAAAACCTTCTTATGTAGTCACTTTAACCGACCTAGAAAAAAGCGATGAAGTAAAAACACAAATAGAAGACTTAGAAAATGTTAGTAATATTGAAGTGAGAGATAAAACAATTGAGGCTTTAATTAATGTAGCCAATGGTATTCGTATTGTATCTGGTGTCATTCTAGTGTTATTAATTGTTATTTCTGTATTTATTATAGCTAATACCATTAAATTAACCGTACATGCCAGAAGAAAAGAAATTTCTATTATGAAATATGTAGGCGCTACAAATGGATTTATTAGATGGCCATTTATTGTAGAAGGTATGATTATAGGTATTATCTCTGCTTTAATTTCTATTCTATTGTTAGGATTGAGCTATAATTTTGCAACAGAAAAATTATTAACCTCTTCGATTACTAGCATGGTGGAATTTAGTTTATTAACTTTCTCAGATATCTTTGGCTTAGTCATGATAGTATACTTAGGATTAGGTATTGGTATTGGTATTCTAGGTAGTGTCATTTCTATGAGAAAATATCTAGAAGTATAAAAACACTTTAAGAAAAAGTTTTTAAAGTACAAAACCTTTTAGGGAGGAAAGAAAAAATGAAAAAGAAAATACTATCGATTGCTGTTATTTTTGCTTTACTACAAGGACTACTGTATCCTGTTTTTGCAGCAACACAAAAAGAATTAGAACAACAAAAGAAAGATTTAGAAAATCAAAAGACACAAACACAAAATGAAAAAAAGGAAGTGGATGAACAATTAGATGAGCAATTAAAAGAAATTGCTAATTTAGATAGTGCTATTACGAGTAGTGAAAATGAAATTAACAATCTAAATGCACAAATTGAAAGTTTAGAGACTTCTATCCAGGATAAACAAAAAGAAATTGAAGCAAAACAAAAAGAATATGAAGAAAATGAAGACTTACTAGACCAAAGATTAGTCGTTATGTATGAGACAGGAGAAACTTCCTTTTTAGACTTATTATTTAGTTCTAGTAATCTAGTAGATTTCTTATCAAATTATTATTCTCTTTCACAACTAGCACAGTGTGATATGGAATTATTAGAAAGTATTGAAAATGATAAAAAAGAAATCGAACAGGCAAAGGCTGATTTAGAAAAACAAAAAAGTGATATCGTGAATCTGAAATCACAAAAACAAATCAAAGCAGCACAATTGAAGAATCAAAAAGAAGAAAGAGAGAATAAAGCAAGTAAACTTTCAGATTCACAAAAGCAATTACAAGGTGAAATTGATAGTTATAATTCTAAGATAAAAGAAGTAGAAGATGCTGTAGCAGCAGCTATTGCAAAAGCGATGAGAGAAGAAGAGGAAAGAAGAAAACAAGAAGAACAAAATGGTGGCTCTACTCCTTCAACAGGTGGAAATGGCAGTAGCTTTGATGGTACTTTTGCATGGCCTTTAGACTATTCGCCAAGAAGAGTAACTTCTAAAATGTATTATAGAACTTACAACGGGGTTACTAGATGGCATAAAGGAATTGATATCGGAACGAACGCAGAAACTGGAAAAAGAGTAATTGCAGCAGCTTCAGGAACGGTTATCTATAGAGCTTATCAATCTGGAACATCTGCCAGCCCAGGCTATGGAAATTATGTTATTATCTATCATGGAAATGGATTTGCGACTTTATACGCCCATATGAATTCGGCAGCAGTTTCAGTAGGACAACGTATTTCTCAAGGACAAACTGTAGGGTATTCTGGAAATACAGGTGGCGTAGCACCACATTTACATTTTGAAATTAGAAAAGCAAGTTCCGTAGGTAACTTCTTTGGA
The DNA here is from genome assembly GCA_958402495.1 of uncultured Clostridiaceae bacterium. GTDB lineage: Bacteria > Bacillota > Clostridia > TANB77 > CAG-508 > UMGS1663. The sequence continues at coordinate 2,518 of CATXTS010000061.1, read as the reverse complement.
AGTAATAACTGGTTAGATCCATTAGATTATCTACCAGGTGGCTATACAATTGTTTAAAGATAAAAGAAAGAGAGGTAAGTATGAAATGAAGCAAAAGATAGTAGCAATTAGTATAATATTAGGATTAACAGCATACTTATGCTCTTTTTCCATTGTACAGGCAGAAACCTTAAATGAACAAAAAGAAAACTTACAAAATCAGATACAAGAAAGTACCAATCAATTAGAATATGTACAAGAAGAACTTTCTAGTAGTGTAGTAAAAATACAAGAATTGGATGACAAAATACGAATAGCTCAGCAAGAAATGAGCGATTTTGAAAATCAGCTAAAAGAATTACAAGAAAAGGTAGAACAGACAACTAATCATTTAGAAAATATACAACAAGATTATGACGAAAATGAAAAACTATTAGAAGAACGTTTGGTAGTATTATATGAAAGTGGAGAAACCACTTATTTAGATATGCTATTGAAATCAGCTAGTCTAACAGAGTTTTTATCCAATTATTATACCATACAACAGGTAGTGGAAACAGATACTGAGTTACTAGAAAGTATTGCAAAGCAAAAAGCGGAAGTAGAAAACACGAAAAAGCAATTAGAAGAGCAAAAATCAAATTTGAAATTATTAAAAGCTAAAAAAGAACAAACCTATATTGTTATGCAAAACAACAAAACTATTCAAGAAAATTATAGGAATCAACTTTCTGATAATGAAAAAGAATTACAGAAAAAAATAGAAGAATATAAAGCAGAAGAACAACGTGTAGAAAATTTAATTCAATTAGCGGCAGGACAAGGCTATGAAGGGGAATACACAGGAGGCATTATGGCATGGCCAATTGCTAAGAGTGGAACATATATTACTTCTCCTTTTGGAAATAGAGAGCATCCAATACAAGGGGTAGTAAAGCTACATTCTGGTATTGATATAGGAAATGCAGGCTTTGGAGCACCCGTTATAGCAGCAGCAGATGGGATTGTTACATTAGCTAGTTATAATGGTGGATATGGCAATTGCGTTATGATTAATCATGGAAATGGTATTTCCACTTTATATGGGCATGGACAAAAAATCTTAACAACCGTAGGTACGCAGGTCAAAAAAGGTGACTTGATTATGGAAGTAGGATCTACGGGCAATTCAACAGGACCACATTTACATTTTGAAGTAAGAATCAATGGAAAAGCAGTTAATCCAATACCATATTTACAAGAATAAGCAAAAAAAGTAGAAGTTGGAAATAAAGGGTAGAAGAAAATGAAGCAAAACAACATCCTTTACTTTTCTAGCTTCTAAATTTTTGATAAAAGTATATACTATACCATAAACTAATAAAGGAGGAAAAAAATTGAATTCAGAGAAAGCACAAAAAATATATAAGATAGTTATGTTAGTGGTATTAACAGCGGTTATTACCTTTATGATTACTTCTTTAATCATGTATAATGTAGTAGGAAAGAATAGTATTAAGTATGTGACGGTATCAGGAGATAGTTCTTCTTTAGCTAAAACATTTACCTATTTAAAGAATTTTATGGAAAAGAACTATATAGGGGATTTAGATGAGCAAAAAATGTTACAAGAAGCTATTAAAGGCTATGTAAAAGGTTTAGGAGATGAATATTCTGAGTATATTACTTCTGACGAAATGAAAGGTTTTATGGAAGATACAAATGGAAGGTATGTAGGTATTGGTATTTATATTGCCAATAATACACAGACAAATCAAATCCTAGTATTAATGCCAATGGAAGGGTCACCAGCACAAGAAGCAGGCATACAATCAGGAGATATCATTGTAAAAATAAATGGTGAAGAATATAAGGGAGACCAACTAACAGAAGCATCTAATAAGATGAAAGGAGAAGAAGGCTCCAAAGTAAAATTAGAAATATTAAGAGAAGAAAAGACCTTAGAAATTGAAGTAGAGAGAAAAAATATAAAGGTCAATCATGTAGAATCAGAAATGCTATCCAATCAAATTGGATATATACAGCTATCTACCTTTGATGATGGCACAGCAGAAGAATTTAAAAGCAAATATGAAGAATTGCAAAAACAAGGAGCAAAATCGCTAATCATTGATTTAAGAAATAATGGTGGTGGTATTGTAAAAGAAGCCACAGATATTGCAGATATGATGGTCGAAAAAGGAAAAACCTTATTAATTACTTCTAGCAAAAATGAGGAAGAAGAAATTACAAAAGCACAGAAAGAAAGAAGTATTACCATACCAGTTGTTGTTTTAGTCAATAAAAATTCTGCTAGTGCCTCTGAGATATTAGCAGCAGCCTTAAAAGAGAGTGACAATGCACAGATTATAGGAGAAAAAACCTATGGGAAAGGTGTTATTCAAACGATATATACTCTTTCAGATGGTAGTGGCTTAAAGTTAACTACAAATGAATATTTTACACCAAATCATAATGTCATTAACAAAATAGGTATTACGCCAGATATAGAAGTTAGCCTACCAGAAGGAAAAACTATGTATACAGTAGAACGAGCAGA
>CATXTS010000060.1 GCA_958402495.1 uncultured Clostridiaceae bacterium | reverse complement strand
TGTAATAAGGAGTTATTTGATGAATTTTTAAATAAAAATAACTTACAAGTTATAGATAATATGGATATACAAGAAACTCAAATATAAATATTCTTTTTTGGAAATTATAAAATAAAAAAACAAATAAAAACTTTCTTTTTTGGAAACAATATGATATAATATTATTATAATCAAAAAGGAGAGTTTTTATTATGTTAGGAGAAAAAATAAAACTATATCGAGAAAGTAAAAATATGACTCAAGGTGAAGTTGCAGAAATATTAGGAGTAAAAGCTGCAACAATTTCAAAATATGAGGCTGGAACATTAGAACCTAATATTGAATCATTAAAAAAGTTAGCTGAATTATATGAAGTTTCAATTGATGAGTTATTAAAAGAAGATGATTTTGATATATCTAAAATAAACATTTTAGAAGTGTTAAGAGAACAAAAAAATATGAAATTAAAAGGTAATTTATATCATAATACACAAATTACATTTGCATATAATACAAATCATATTGAAGGAAGTAAACTTACAGAAAATCAAACTAGATATATTTATGAAATTAATACATTATTAGCAGAAAAAGATTCAATAACAGATTTAGATGATGTTTTGGAAACTGCTAATCATTTCAAATTAGTCGATTATATGTTAAAAATAGCAGATAAAAAGCTGACTGAAGCAATGATAAAGGAGTTTCACAAAATATTAAAAGAAGGAACATCAGATAGCAGAAAAGGTTGGTTTGTTGTTGGAGATTATAAGAAATTACCTAATGAAGTAGGGGGATTAAAAACTACAGATCCTAAAAATGTTGAGAGAGACATGAAAAAATTATTAGAATGGTATGGATCTTTAAAACAAGTAACAATAAATGAAATAATAGAATTTCATGCAAAATTTGAAAAGATACATCCGTTTCAAGATGGAAATGGTAGAGTTGGTAGAATAATTGCATTTAAAGAATGTTTGAAAAATAATATAGTACCATTTATTATTTTAGATAAAGAAAAGTTATTTTATTACAGAGGTTTAAATCAATATCAAACTAATAAAGAAAAAGGATATTTAATAGATACTTGTTTGAATGCACAAGATCAATACGCAGAAATGATTAAATACTATATTGGAAATAAATAAACAAAAGAAAAGTAAAATAATAGTAATTATAAATTACAGAATTATTTTGCTTTTTTGATAATAAAGGACAGGTTTCGACAAATTATTTAATTAGAAAGTAATATAATATTAAAGTAATAATATATGAAAAAGGAGTCAAGTAAATGAATATTGTAGAAAATGGAGTAAAAGTAGATTTTCATATACACTCTATTGCATCTAAGCATAAAGAAGAGACAGGAAAAGTTGATAATTCAACAATTGATAAATTGGATATATTGATAGAAAATCTAAATGATAGACAAATCAATATGTGTTCAATTTCTGATCATGATAATTTTGATATAAATATTTATAAAGCTCTAAAGAAACAAGAGAACAAAGGATTTATAAAGAAAGTTTTACCAGCAGTAGAATTTTCAGTAAAGTATGATTCAAAAGTAATACATATTATTACAATTTTTGAAGATAATGATGACAATAAATTGGAGAATATTAAAAAACTTATATTTGATAGTAAGAAGAATATTCCATTATATGACCAAGAAATGTCATTTTCAGAAGAAAAATTTTTAGAGATATTAAAGAAAATAGATTTAAATGTTGTCATGATTGCACATCAAAAAGAAAGTTTAACAAGTAAGAAAACAAGAAACAATGATGTTATGTCTCTAGGAAAAGAAAAATTTAATGAATTAGTATTTATAGATTATTTTGAATCTTTTGAATTTAAAAATAAAAGAAATGAAATATTTAATAAATATTATATAGAAAATAATCAAGAAAATTTAAATAGTGAAGATTTAAGATTTATTACTGGAAGTGATTGTCACAAATGGAATGAGTATCCCTTAGAAGATGAAAATTTTTCATTTACCTATTTAAAATGTTTACCAACATTTAGAGGTTTGGCAATGGCAATTACAAATACAAAAAGGATAAAACTAGTAAATAGCTTCTTTTCAAATAGTGATAATATACTTGATAATATAAAGATTTTGATTAATGGTAAGGAAAAAAACATTCCTTTATCAAGAGGAATAAATGCAATCATAGGAGATAATTCAATAGGAAAATCATTATTACTTCATAAAATAACTAATTATGAATACTTAAAAGATTCAAAGATAGAAAAGAAGTATGAAGAGTATTTAAACAAAAACGATATTCAACTGGGAACATCTATTTCACAAGATAAAATATATAGGGTCGATAAACAGGGTGCAGTAAGGGAAATGTTTGAAAAAAAGACTTTTAATGTGAATGGATTTTTAAATGGATATTTTCCTCCTGTACCTAATGTTGAAAAATATAAAAATAAAGTAAAAGATGAAATACATAGATATATACAAGATATAAAGGATAATTATGCGTATAGAGAAAATGAAAAAAAAGTATCTAGTTTTTATATAAAATACTTTGAAGAAAATGCAAAATCATTAAATCTTCAAAAAACTAAAAAGAATTTTAAAGCTAAAATCCAAAAACTAAATAATATTATAGCTGAATTTGAAGATATTAATTTGAAACTAGATAAATTAATTAAAAATAAAGATATTTTTGAAGATGATATTAAATTATTGGAAGATCAGAAGAAGATTTATTATAACTTGATAGGTAAATATAACAAAGAAATAGAAAGATGGAAATTTGAAAATAGTAAGATTAAAATTGTAAATGATTGCTTAGGAAAATTGGCACAGAAGTTACAGAAATCCAAAACTGACAATACAAAGGCAATAGAAAATTACGAAAACACATTAGAAACATTCGAAGATAATATAGTAAATTTATATTTGCAGTCAAAAAAAGAAAGAATATATACTGCTAATATAAAGAAGGAACCAATTCCTATAGAGTATAATAATGTTGGGAAATATAGATTTATTAATAAATGTGATGTCGAAGAAGTATCAAATGATTATATTATAAAAAGTATTCAAAAGGTATTAGGTAAAAAAATTAAAGATATAAATACTTTAACGGAAGACAATATTTCGGAGAAGATAGAAGGCGAAGACTTTTACGAAAAATTAGATAATTTAGAGAAAGAAATATATAAAAGGATTGAATCAGACTTTAAGTACAAGCCTATAATAAATAATTTAGAAGATAAAGATATTACTAAAGAATTGTCGGCAGGATTTAATTCGAAGATATATTTTGATATATTATCAGAACAAAATCAAAAAGATGGTATATATATAATAGATCAACCAGAAGATGATGTATCACAAAAATCAATTAAAGAGTATTTGCTAGAAGATTTTTATAATATGAGTCAAAATAGGCAAATTATCTTGGTAACACATAATCCACAATTTATCGTAAACTTAGATGTTGATAATGTAATTTATTTAGGAAAGAATGAAGATAATGAGATTATAATACAAAGTGGAGCATTAGAGTATTTTAATGAAGAATATGACATGTTAAAAATTGTGGCAGATAATATAGATGGAGGAATTAGTTCTATTAATGAAAGGTGGAAAAGATATGAAAAAAATATATAATTTTGAAGAAAATGATGAAAAATATGTAATATTTTTTAAAGAATCAGAAGTATATACAATTAATAAGGATAATTTAAAGGTAGATGGAACTAAATTTTATGAAACTTTTTTTAGCGAATATTCTATTGGAGATATCATAGAATTAAATAAAGGAAATAGTATTGATAATAGCAATAAATTATCAATTGCTGTTTATGATACTATAAGCAAATTGATAAATGAAATAATTCAAAAAATAGAAGAAGAAAAAGAGTAGTAAAAAGGCGAGAATTAATCTCGCCTTTAACTATTCCTCAAAACAGCCTATAGTAATTTGTGAACCATCTACAAAGCCATTTCTATAATACTTCTCATTCCAATAATCGATATAATCCATAAAATTCTCATCAAGAAAACCAAGTTGCTTTTCAAGATACTTTTTATCCTTATTAGGAACACGTTTTAAAATCCTTGCAGAAATTTTATCAAAATAAATATGATGTTTCCTATCCTCATCACAAGTTAAACTACATAATTCTTCATCTCTAAAATCTAACCAATCTTTTAAAATATCATCATTAACTTCTCTTAAATTACTCATAAAAAATTACCTCCAAAATTAAAATTTTTCTCTTTCAAAATAGCTAATCTACAAAAACCAAATTTCTAAGAACAAACGTGCTAATCCCATTGGGTAAAAATTGGGTAAAACAATCTCAAAAAAAGTCCTAAAAATGCACAAATGTTCTATAAACCAAAACTCTTGTAAATAGTAATATACCAACAAAAGCTCTAATTTCACAAACCCACAAAAACCAGTCAAATCTCGCTCATAACGCGAAGGTCGTAAGATGGAGTCTTGTGCATATAATCGAATTTTTTGTTTATAGATTAATTATAAAAAAGTATAAAAACATATTCTTATATAGAAGTAGGGAAACGAAATACAAAATTTTATAAAAAATGTACAAAAAGATCTTTACAAAACATATAAAAAATTATATAATGAGCAAAGAGGAAGGAATGAACAAAATGGATAAAACAGTTTGCGAATTATTTGCAGGAGTTGGAGGATTTAGAGTTGGATTAGAAAAAACGGATTCTAATTGGAATACTGTATGGGCCAATCAATGGGAACCCGGGAAGAAATCTCAATATGCCTTTGACTGTTATATAAATCACTTCGGAAATGAAAATAAATATGTAAATGAGGATATATCATTAATAGATAAAAATACGATTCCTAACCATAATTTGTTAGTAGGAGGATTTCCTTGTCAAGACTACTCTGTGGCCAAAACAGGAGCAAAAGGGATAGAAGGAAAAAAAGGAGTGCTTTGGTGGCAAATAAGAGAAATACTAGAAAAAAAATCACCTAGTTTTGTTTTACTTGAAAATGTAGATAGAATATTAAAATCACCAACAAAGCAAAAAGGAAGAGATTTTGGAGTAATATTAGCATGTTTTAATGATTTGGGGTATGCAGTCGAGTGGAGGGTCATTAATGCTGCCGAATATGGATTTGCTCAAAGAAGAAGAAGAACATTTATATTTGCTTGTAAAAATACAACGAAATATTATAGTGAAATCGAGAAGGAAAGTTTAGAAAAAGTAATTCATGAAAGTGGGTTTTTTATAAAACAATTTGATATTGAAAATGATGCGGATGGAAAGATATATGACTTTAAATATGATGATGTTTATGATGTTTCTGAACATTTTAAAATGGATTTTAAAAATGCCGGCGTAATGAGAAATGGGAAAATATATACTGAAAATGTAACACCTATTGAGGTAAAATCAACAGCGCTAAATAAGATTATAGAAAAAGATGGCGTCGATGATAAATATTATTTGAGTAGTAACTTAAAAAAATGGAGTTATTTAAAAGGAGCAAAAGATATATTAAGAAAGAAAGGAACACCATATGAATATCATTTTAGAGAAGGGGCAATAGCCTTTCCGGATTCTTTAGAAAAACCAGCGAGAACAATGCTTACAAGTGAGGGAAGCCTAAATAGAAGTACGCATGTAATAGAAGATCCAAAGAGTAAATGTTATAGAATATTAACACCATTAGAAACAGAAAGAATAAATGGATTTCCTGATAATTGGACAGATACAGGAATGCCACAAAAATTTAGATATTTCTGTATGGGAAATGCATTAGTAGTTGGACTTATTGAAAAAATGGGAATAAGATTGAATGAAATATTTGAAAAAGAAGGAAACTAAATTCCTTCTTTTTTAAATGTTAATTGATTATCTAAATAACAGTAAGATACAAAATTTAAATTATTCCATGTCCTATTTTCTACAGGATGACTAGAAATAATATATTTTCGCTCAACAACAAATTTTCCACTTTTTAGTAAGTCTTCAGAAAATTTAGGTGCAACAATATAGGCTTCTACCATTTCATAATTTCCATAAGCATAGTTTTTTACTACCCAATCGACATATTTACTTATTTGTTCAGCAGTTTCTAAGGTTGCTTCTTCGTTTTTATTTTCTATAATTAAATATCTAGAGATTATCTTTGTATTAGGAAGAAACTTATATCCAAAAATATCAATTTTATCCATATAATCTACAGGCTTAAAAGGAGATGCTTCAACCTGATGAGAGATATAATCCCAGTTACCAAAAGGTGAATGCTTATTATTAGACAATTCCAAGATTACAGCCGACTCTAGCGCCATTTCGTGCTTTATTATATGGTCCTGTGTAGATGAAAAAGCAAGAATAGGATTATAAGATAATAAATAATCCTTATTTTTAAACTTACTTTCATTTTCTTTATGAAAGTTTGAAGAAAATGCATAGGTATCAATAGTATTTTGATTACGTAATAGTATAAATTCTTTCAATGAATTGTTCTCTTCATCGTCTATTTTGGTAAATGATTTTTTCCAAAATGTTCTTAAACTCTTAAAAGTATTAGGCTTATAGGAAAGAACATCATCCATGTCTACTGGTGTACAGTAAAAACATGGTGCAGGTTTAAAAATGCATATCCAACGATTGTTAACATTTAAAGCGCCATCATTTAATATCATTTCTTCAGATATTTTGCTATAATCCTCCTGAACTGGATTAGAAGCTGTCGGATAATTGACAAATTTACAATCATTACCAATACAAATTAATTCTCCAATACCAAATATTTTCCTATTAGTAAAGAAATATATATTATCTCCAGGCTTCATACTACAATAATCTGCAAACGTACCTTCAAATGGTATAAAATTTCTTGTAGATGCAGTTATTGGTTTCATATTTGTTGAGTAGCAGCCATTATATATGCAATTTTTTAAAATTTCTTTTGCATTATCCTTTCCCAATGAAAAAATATATCCTGCCATAATCAATTTCCTCCTATCTGTTGTTTTATATAATTGGCATTTAACCAAAAACATTTTTTTATTGCTTGTTTACCATCTAGTGTTGGATAAGTATCTTGAGCATTTCTAGCATGAGGTCTAACATGCAATATGGGACTTTCTGATATTTTTGGTAAATTGTCATATTCATTATTTTTTATTTTTTCTGTAGTATTTTCCCAAACCCTTTTTATTTCCGTATTTAAATCTTTCTCTGGTACATTCCAAAACATAGCTTTTTTAAAGATTAAATTATTATCATCTATATACTGATATATTATAAATAGATATTTAGTAGTTGAAAAAGTCTCATAAAATTCAGAATTTAGCCAGTTTTCTTTTACAATTTCAGTATATTGGAAGGTCGGAAAAGACATAGATTCTTTTGGTGTGCCATCTAGCTTTAATCTAATCGCTTTAATTTTAATATTCGCTTTTTCAAATTCTTCGATTTTCTCATTAACAACTTCTAACATTCCTTTTGCTAGTAAATATGTGAAAGATTTATTAGTAATCTGATAGGGAATATGAAACTTATGTTTTAAAAATGAAATATCCTGATTATAATAAGGTTCCAGTTTGCTAATGATATATTGTTCCAGAGTTTTTTCTTTTAAAATATGAGCATCTTTTACTACAGATTCATATTCTTCGGTGTGACTTACAATATAATGGTTTAAAATATAAGACATATAGGAATTTTTCAAACAGAAAGCTCTTTGCATAGCTTTTTGATTACTAAAAGGTTGCTCTCTTAGAGAATCTGAATTTGCACCTTTTGTACAAGCACCTAAATAATTTGTATCTCCTTCGGATATTTCATCTGCTTTACCATTTTTTATTTTATCAATAATGATTTTATAATCATTTTTTATAATTTCTAAATCTTTTTCTATAAATTGGAAGAGTTTAATGTAGGTTATTAAATAATCTAATCTTTCTTTATTTGGTTCATATAAGTAATAAATTAACAACATTAAAGTACACTTTTTATACACATGGCTTTTTAAAAAATCTTCTTCTTTATAATCTTTCATGTAGTTAATAATGCTTAGAACTAGTCTTTCTTTTGCTCTTAATTCCCCATTAGATTTTATAATATAGGGTGTAACTTTTAATTCAACTCCTGCTTCATTAAAATCAGCTTCAGACTTACTATTTATGTCATAGAAAAAGAAATGTTTTTCTATTAATTGCCCTAAAGAACCTTTCAATCTAGGATTGTTATAATATTCTAATAATAATGTTTTATCTTTATCTGTTGTATTGAGGTCGCTTAATAATACATCCTTAAATGTTTTTCCTTTTAAATTAAGAGCATATTGTACAATTGATTCTTTAGAACTTTTTATGTAAGGCAAATTATCCATCATATTTTCCTCCGTGCATATTATATAAGAATTTGTAGAAATGAGCAAGGATATGTAGAAAAATTGTAAAAAAATGTTAGTTGCAAAATGTGAAGATTCATACAGTGAATACCATATTTATTTAAAATATTATTTGCTCTAAAATGGTATTTTATCATTTTGGTAAGCAATATAGGATTCTGTAAAAAAAGAGATATAATATATCCAAAATATGAAATATAGAATATAAACAAAATGGAATTTAAAGAAATAAGAAATTTAGAGTATTTAAAAAAAGTTTAATTTAAATAGTGTAGAAGGAAAAGAATATTATGAATTGGATAGCGTAAGGTAAAATATAAAAGACTGGTGGACATAAATTAATAAAGACATATCTTCTAACTTAATTATAATATGCTTTATAAAATTTTAAAAGCACATAAATTTTAGTTAAGAGGATACATAATTGAGTTAATCTAAGGAAGGAAAACATATTTTAGCAGAAATGCTTTAATATCAATACTTTAAGACGTGTTTTATAGATGAACTTTACATTGCCATTAAGTTAGAGGAGGGAAATTTATGAAAGCAACAAAAATTAAAATGAAAAGCGGTTGTAGGCAATCAGAGAATTTATTAGAAATAGATTCTATTTATCTAGAAGGCTACCCAAAAAGTAGTTACTATAAAAAAGATGCTGTATATGATTTCATAAAAAATCAAGACAGAGTCATATATGTAAATGTTAAACCATATCCACGTTTAAAAGCTGTGTTAAATGGAGATGGAGAAAAATATGTTTGTGCAGAAACAACTACTTATTCTTTGGATGACCTATTAAATTTGCCAAGAGAATAAAAAATAGTTTTTACAAAAGAATTTGTGAAATAAGTTGCAAACATTACAAAATTCGACAACATTTTCACTTATAAGATTATATAATACAAAAAGAGACAAAGAAGGACAAAATAGAATAACCATAAAGGAGGTGAAATTATGAGATTAAAATTATCTTTTGAACTAGAAAATCCAAAATTGGATATACAATATAGAAAAAGCATTCTTAGTTGGATTAAACATGCCATACAAGAATATGACGAAAATTTATTTCAAGAAATGTATCATGCAAACCAGAAAAAGACATTTACTTTTGCGCCTATTTTATCTGCTCCTCAGTTTGGAAAAGAAGAAATTATCATGAAAGATAATCGATTTTCTGTTTTATTTTCTGCCTATAATTATAGTCATGCTCTACACTTATATAATTCTTTTCTAGGGCAAAAATTCAAAAAGTTTTCTTTATTTCAAAACTCTATGACATTAATGCAACTGATAATGATTCCAGAAAAAGAAATAGTAACAGAAAAAGTAACTATAAAAATGGAATCACCATTAGTCGTTAGAAATCATAATAGAGAAACACTAAAGGATATGTATTATGCTTATGAAAGGGAAGAATTTAAAAAATATCTTTGTATTAATATAGAAGAACAGCTACAGCCAGAAAATATAGATAAGCATATTCTAAATGGATTTGATATAAAACCAATACAAGCTAAAAAGATAGTAATCCCTGTGTATGAGAAGATGTTAGAATGTTCCATAGGTACTTTTCAATTAGAAGGAAAAATAGAATTATTAGATTATCTATATAAAGCAGGAATTGGTACCAAAAAAGCAATGGGATTTGGCATGTTTGAAATATGTTAGAAAGGAGGAGCAAATGAAAGTAAAAGTATACCTAAGAGAATGGTTTTTTAATGCAGGTGTTATTGGATTTTTGAGAATATGGGAATATAGCAAAAAGCAAGGTATTACAATAGGTACCAATTTTATTGAATTTGATACAAAAGATTTGAAGAATTTTCATCAATTATATTTTACATATTTTTACGATATTTATAATGTAGCAGAAAAAAATGCTGAAAAAATAAAAATATCTTTTTCTAAAATTAGAAATAATTTAGAAAGAGAATCAGAACAAGTTGCTGAGAAGAAAAATATACAAGAAAAAATAAAGTCGGAAAAAAAATATATAAAAACGGTTATAAAGACATATTTAGATAAAGTTAAAAAAATTAATCAGGAATCTTATGAAAATATGTTAGAACAATATAATCGAATAGATGACATTAGAACAAAAGAACAAATAGAACAATTAGATAGCATACAAAATGAATTAATTGTAGAAATGCAAAAGGAAAAAATTAATAAAATTGTAACTATGAATTCTTTTAAAAGTGTATTATCTAAAAATTATTTTGGACAACCGAGTTTCCTAAATGTATTGAAAACAGCATTAAGCTTTGAAGAACAAGAAGAAGTAATGTATAAAGATTATATTAGTAATATTATAGAATTAGACTTTATTCAAGAAATTATAAATGGATTGTACCGTGTAGAAGAAATAGAGCAAATAATTGAAACAAAAATAAAAGATAATAAAATTACAAGGGAAGTAGTTCAAATTTATACAAATATACAAAAATATATAGACAAAAATAAAACTATAGAAGAAATACAAAAATATTTAAAAGAAAAAACTTCTGAAAGTTGTTCTTTGTGTGAAAATGAACATGTTATGACTGGAAACTATTCTGAAAGTAATTTTGTTCCACTAGCTATTAGTAGCGATAATATGAAAAACTTTTTTTGGAATCAAAATGCTAATTTCCCTATTTGTGATATTTGTAAATTAATCTTATTTTGTATTC
>CATXTS010000059.1 GCA_958402495.1 uncultured Clostridiaceae bacterium | reverse complement strand
TTCTGGAAATTCTTCTGGATTCATTGTTGCTAATTTATATAAAGAACCTTCACATTCAATTACTAATAGATTCTTGTCATTTAAAGAAATATGAATTTCTGTATCTGGTAATTTTCGAATAATTTCACTAAACATGATAGCATTTACTACTGTAGCTCCTTGCATTTTTACTTCTGCGTCTATGATATATTCGATTCCTATCTCTAAATCATACGTAGTTAATTTTACTTCATTATCATTGGTTTGTATTAAAATACCTTCTAAAATAGGCATAGTCGTTTTAGTAGCTACTGCTTTCGTTACGGAATTAATAGCTTTTAGGATTTTATCCTTTTCACAAACGATATTCATTTTGCATCAAACTCCTTTATAATATATTTAATATTTATAGTAGTAGTAGTAATAGGTGCTGTGGATTATGTGGATAACTATGTGTATAGTTTATATCCCTAGCTTTTTTGATGTTGATAATTTGGTGGACAAGTTGAAAAGTTATAAACATCTAAAAAATAAATATGTGTACAACTAAGTTATAAACAGGTTATCTACAGGAAATACACAGGCACCTGTGGATATCTAACAGACTGCCTCCGTAAGAAGCAAGAGAATTTGTTTTTCCAAACAGTTTTTTTTCCAAACAGTTTTTTTAAAAAAGTGTGTTTTTTATTTGAATGGATACTATTTGTCTGCAAGAAGAATGTTTTTCACACTATCCACAATTAATTTAGTATTTGGATTTTCTTTCATTTCTCTTTCGATTTTTGTACAAGCATGCATAACGGTTGTATGATCTCTGTTACCAAAATCTTTTCCTATCTGAGGTAGAGACAATTGTGGTACATTTCTACACAAATACATAGCAATTTGTCTTGGAAATGCAATATCATTTGATCTTTTTATACTAATTAAGTCTTTTGGATCAATATTAAAATATTTTGCAACCGTTTCTTGTATGTATTCAGAAGAAATAACTTTATCTTTAGAAGCTACAATTTCATTAATGGCCCATTCTGCCATTTCCATTGTAATGGGACTATTAATTAAAGAAGCTCGAGCAATTAATTTATTTAATGCTCCTTCTAATTCTCTAATATTAGTATCTATTCTTGTAGCAATATTAGATAAAATTTCATCATCTATAATAATATTATCTATTTGTGCCTTTTTTCTTAAAATAGCTAAACGTGTTTCATAATCAGCATTAGAAATATCAGCAATAAGACCCCATTCAAATCTAGATTTTAATCTATCTTCTAATAGATTAATATCTTTTGGAGGTCGATCACTTGAAATAATGACTTGTTTTCCACTTTCATGTAAAGTATTAAACGTATGGAAAAATTCCTCTTGAACTCTTTCTTTTCCCGCAATAAACTGGATGTCATCTATCAAAAGGACATCAATATTTCGATATTTTGATCTAAATTGCTCATTTTTATTATCTTTAATGGCATTAATCAATTGATTGGTGAATTTTTCAGAAGTAACATATAAAATATTAGAATTTCTGTTATTTCTTAAAATTTCATTACCGATTGCATGCATTAAATGTGTTTTTCCAAGACCAACGCCTCCGTAAATAAAAAGAGGATTATAAGAAGTAGCGGGAGCTTCTGCTACTGCAAGTGCTGCGGCATGTGCAAAACGGTTATTATTACCCACAACAAAAGTATCAAATGTATATTTGGGATTTAAAGTTTCGTTGGAATAACCGATATTTGGTGTCATTTCAGAAGTGCTATTTGGATTATTGGTCATTTCTTCTTTTGCGATTATGGAAACACTGCATTCTTTATTCGTAATAAAATTAAAAGTATTAACAAGTAAATCATGATATCTAGATTCTATAGCATCTCTTTTAAAGGCTGTAGAGGTAGAAAGAACAATATTACCATTATCTGCACTTTCAATTTCAAGATTTTTAATCCAGGTTTCATAAGAAATTTTTGTGGTTTCATCTTTTAAAAGTTCTTTTGCTTTTGTTAGAAGTTCATTTAGGTCTGTTTGCATTTGTTTTTTCAGTCCTTCCAAAAAATTTAAAAAATTTTATTAGGAAAATATAGTTATCCACACAGTTATACACATATGTGGATAACTGCGCAAAATAGGATTAAGTAAATAAAATTATACACTAAAAACTTCTTTTTCCCTTTGTCCCTATATCATATCAAATATAAAATGAAATAGTCAATACAAATAAAAAAAATAATTTAATTTAAAGGAAAGTATTGACATAAATGGATGTCTAAGGTATAATAAAAAAGCTTATGAAAAAGTATATAATCCGTTTACGGTTTAAATAGATACAGGAGGTGCTAAAATTATGAAAAGAACATTCCAACCAAAAAATAGACAAGAACAAAAAGAACATGGTTTCATGAAAAGAATGAAAACTAGAGCAGGAAGAAATGTATTAAAAGCAAGACGTGCAAAAGGAAGAAAAAAAATAAGTGCGTAAATGATTTTAGACCACGTATAGATGACATATGTGGTCTTTTTTGTAATTTGAATCAGTAATTCCTTAGGCTTGCAAACAAAAAAGGCTGATTTTAGGAAGGAAAATTTGAATTATGAGAAAAATGAATACCTTAAAAAAGAATTATGAATTTAAACAAGTATTATCAAAAGGAAAATTTTTTAAAGGAACGTATATCACATTATACCTATATCCTTACTCTAAAACAGAAAATAGGGTAGGGTTTGCAGTTGGCAAAAAAATAGCAAAAGCGACAAAACGTAATCGATTAAAACGATTAATGAGAGAAAGTTATCGTTTACAAAGTAAACAGATACAGCAAGGATACAGCATGCTTTTTATTTGGAATAAAAACATAGAAGTAAAGGATTATCATTGTCAAGAAATTCTTACGGATATGCGACATTTATTTAAAAGAGCAGGTATATGGATAGATGCAGAAAAAGAAGTGAAATAGTATGAAAAAAATATTTCTATATGGGATACATATATATCAAAAAACTTTATCTCCAATATTAGATTATAAAGGAATAAAGTGTAAATATTATCCAACTTGTTCAGAGTATACAAAACAGGCCATTGAAAAATATGGTAGTATAAAAGGTATTTTCTTAGGGATAAAAAGAATTTTAAAGTGTAATCCTTTCTCAAAAGGGGGATATGATCCTTTAAAATAAGAAAGAAGAGGAATGTATGGGATTTATATCGCAGATTTTTGGTTACTTATTGAATTTTTTATACGAAGTTTTTAATAATTATGGTATTGCTATTATTGTCTTTTCTATATTATTAAGAATTGTATTAATACCATTAACCATTAAACAACAAAAAACAATGAAAAAGTCGGCAGTTATGCAAGGAAAAATGCAAGAATTGCAAAGAAAATATAAAAGCAATCCAGAAAAATTAAATCAAGAAATGATGGATATGTACAAGAAAGAAAAAATGAGTCCTTTTAGTGGATGTCTTAGTTCTATTCTGCAATTAGTAATCATTCTTTCTGTATTTTGGCTAGTTAGTCAACCACTTACCTATATGAAAGGTATTAATAAAGAAACAATAGAAGATTATAAGACACAAATCCAGCAAGAAAATGATGGGAAAATTTCCACTTATCCAGAAATTGAAATAATTGAGAAAAAGGGTGCAGACAATGAAAATGTGAGAATTAATATGGACTTTTTAGGAATTGATTTAAGTAAAGTACCAACACAAAGCTTAAATGACTGGAGAGTTTATGTGATTCCTGTTTTATATGTAATAACTTCGTTTATTTCTATTAAAATTACAACAAATGCGCAGAAGAAATTAACAAAGAAGAAAGACATTGTAATAGAAAATGGAGAAGAAAAACAACCAAACGAATTAGACAGTATGCAGCAAATGAATAATACCATGTTATACATGATGCCAATTATGTCCATATCTATTGCTGTTATAGCACCATTAGGATTAGCGTTATATTGGTTAGTAAGTAATATACTTATGATAATAGAAAGACTAGTCATTGATAAAGTAATGAATGCTAAGGAGGATGTAGAAGATGCCAAATAGTATTGTTTCAGAAGGAAAAACAACAAATGAAGCAATTGAGAATGGATTAAAACAATTAAAAGTAACAAGAGACAAGGTGGATATTAAAGTATTAGAAAATCCAGATAAAAGAAGTTTTTTTAGTATATTAACACCTAGAATTGTTAAAGTCGAGTTAACTTTAAAAGAAGATTTAAAAACAGTAAAAAAAGAAATTAAAATAGAGAATGTAAAAAAGAGAGAATATGATAAAGATATTCAAGAGTTAGAACAAGCAAAGCAAGAAATAGATAGCTTTTTACAAGAATTTTTACCAAAAGTAAGCGAAGAATTAACCTATCAAGTAAAAATAGAGGATTATACCATTATTATAGATATTAAAGGAAATGCTGCTGGTATTTTAATTGGATATAGGGGAGATACATTAAATGCTTTTCAAACAATTCTATCAGCAGTAGCTAATAAGAATGCAAGTGAAAAAGTAAAATTAATATTAGATATAGAAAATTATAGACAAAAAAGGCAAAAAAGTTTAGAGGAATTAGCAGAAAAAATTTCTAAAACAGTATTAAGAACAGGAAAGTCTGTTACTTTAGAACCAATGTCTGCCTATGAAAGAAAAATTATTCATAGTAAGTTACAAGATAACAATAAAATCCAAACTTATAGTATTGGAGAAAATGAAAATAGAAGAGTTGTTATCGAAAAAATAAAAGCATAATTATATATAAAATCAGAAGTCAAAGTTCAGATTTTAGTTTAAAAATATTAAACTATTTCTATAACTTTGGCTTTAAAATTGTAAAAAAGGAGGAAGTAGAGTGGAAACAATTGCTGCAATATCTACGGCTGTGGGAAATGGAGGAATTGGAATTATTCGAATGAGTGGAGATAAAACATTCGATATTATTTCAAAAATATTTCAATTAAAGGGAAATAAAAAATTAAAAATAGAAAATATACAAGGCTATACGATAAAATATGGCTATATTATCAATCCTAAAACAGGAGAAAAAGTAGACGAAGTTTTAGTTTCTTTTTTTAGAAATCCAAAGAGTTATACGAGAGAAGATATGTGTGAAATTAATTCTCATGGGGGAATGGTGATAGAAAGAAGAATATTACAAATTTGTTTAGAAAATGGTGCAATTTTGGCAGAGGCAGGAGAATTTACAAAAAGAGCTTTTTTAAATGGAAGGATGGACTTATCACAGGCAGAATCGATTATAGACATGATTAATAGTAAAACAGAAAAAGAGGCAAAGGCTTCTATGCAACAGTTACAAGGTTTTTTATCTGAGAAAATAGGAGAGATTAGACATCAATTATTAGATATGATGGCAGATATAGAAGCTTCTATTGATTATCCAGAATATGACATAGAAGAAATGACGAGTCAAAAAGCTATGCAAATTTTGCTACAGGTAAAACAAGAGTTAGAAAATTTAGAAGATAGTTTTCATACAGGAAAGATTTTAAAAGAAGGTATTAGAACAGCAATTATTGGAAAGCCAAATGCCGGAAAATCGTCTTTATTAAATTACATATTGAAAGAAGAAAGAGCTATTGTGAGTGATATAGAAGGAACTACAAGGGATACCATCGAAGAATTTATCAGCATTCGAGGAATTCCTTTAAAAATAATAGATACAGCAGGTATTAGAGATACTAAAGATAAAATTGAGGAAATAGGTGTCCAGAAAACTTTACAGGTTGTAAACGAAGCAGAGTTAATTTTAGCTATTTTTGATAATACAAAGCCTATAACAAGAGAAGACTTAGAAATTCTTTCATTAATAAAAGACAAAAAGGCAGTTATATTACTGAATAAAGTGGATTTAGAGGATTGTCATTTAGAAGATAATGAAATATTAAAAGAAACAAACAAGAAAATAATCAAGATATCCGCAAAAGAAGGGGAGGGCATTGATATATTGTATCAAGAAATTGAATCTTTATTTCAAATGGGAAATTTAGAAACAGACCAAGAAATGATAATTACGAATGTAAGACATAAAACACAAATTCATTATGCTATTGAAAATGTGGAGCAAGCCATAAGTAGTATAAAAGAAAATTTACCAGTAGATATGATTTCAATTCCAATAAAACAAACTTTAGAAGATTTAGGAAAAATTACAGGACAAAATGTATCAGAAGATATTATACAAGAAATCTTCTCAAAATTCTGTCTAGGTAAATAATAATAACGCATGAGAATCAAAAATAAGACATAATAATAAAGAAAGAATATAATCTTATATCTAAAAAATAAAATGCGTATATTTTGATTTTGAAGCAAATAAACGAAAAAAGATAATATATAACTAATCAGGTAAAAATAAACTTATATATTACAAAAATAAAAGTTGGTATCCTTAGAGTAACAAGGGAAAGAAAGGATAGAGGCGAACATTTATCAATATGGTAAATGCAAACAAAAAGACAACATTATATAAAAAATGATAGATATATTGAGGAAAACGTAGAATTCATGTCAAAAAGTTAGTTGGAACATAGATTCAAGTTTCACAAAAAACGAACAAAAAGGAGTAGAAAACGATGAAATATAATGCAGGAAAATATGATATTGCAGTTATTGGAGCGGGACATGCTGGTTGTGAAGCTGCGCTTGCTGCTGCGAGAATGGGAATGAAGACATTACTATTTTCTATTAGTTTAGAAGCAGTGGCTAACATGCCGTGTAATCCACATATAGGTGGAAGTTCAAAAGGACATTTAGTAAGAGAAATTGATTGTTTAGGAGGTGAGATGGGGAAGAATATTGATAAAACTTATACGCAATTGAGGATGCTTAATACTTCTAAAGGACCTGCTGTTTACTCTTTAAGAGCTCAAGCAGACAGAAAGAAATATCAAGCAGAGATGAAACATACCTTAGAAAAACAACCAAATTTATATTTAAAACAGGCAGAGATTGTAGATTTTTCTGTAGAAGATGGGAGAATTAAAAGCATTGAGACTAATATTGGTGCTGTTTATGAAATAGATAGTTTGATTGTGGCAACAGGTACTTATTTAAAGGGAAAGATATATATTGGAGAAACATCTTTTGAAAGTGGACCAGATGGCGTTTTTCCAGCCAATAGGCTATCAGAGTCTTTTAAAAGAGAAGGAATTGAACTCTTGAGATTTAAGACTGGAACGCCAGCTAGAATCAATAAAAATAGTATTGATTTTTCAAAGATGGAAATTCAAGAAGGAGATAAACATCCAGAGGCTTTTTCATTTGAAGATGAAATTGATTCAAATGTGGAACAATTACCTTGTTATTTAACTTATACAAATACTAAAACACATGAGATTATCAGACAGAATTTACATAGGTCTCCTTTATATGGTGGAGAAATTGTGGGAACTGGACCTAGATATTGTCCATCTATTGAAGATAAAGTCGTTAGATTTGCAGATAAGGAAAGACATCAGATTTTTGTAGAGCCAATAGGGCGTGATACAGATGAAATGTATATTCAAGGTATGAGTTCTTCTTTACCAGAAGACGTGCAAATTGCTATGTATAGGACGATTCCAGGGTTAGAGAATGCAGAATTTACTAGACCGGCATATGCTATTGAATATGATTGTATTAATCCAGCAGACTTAAAATTGTCTTTAGAGTCTAAAAAAATAGATGGTTTATTTTTTGCAGGACAGACAAATGGAACTTCTGGATATGAGGAAGCTGCTTGCCAGGGACTAATTGCAGGGATAAATAGCGCTTTAAAATTACAAGGAAAAGAACCAATTATTTTAGATCGTACACAAGCTTATATAGGTGTATTAATTGATGATATTGTAACAAAAGGAACGAATGAGCCATACAGAATGATGACTTCTAGAGCAGAATATAGGCTATTATTAAGACAAGATAATGCAGATTTACGTTTATTAGAAATTGGTTATGAAGTAGGTCTTATTTCTGAAGAAAGATATCAGCGATTTTTAAAGAAAAAAGAACAAATTTTACAAGAAATAGAAAGAGTAAAAAGTACAATTATTAAGCCAAATGATAAAATAAATTCTTTTTTAAGAGATAAAAAATCTTCTGAAATTACTACAGGAGTGATATTAGCGGATTTAATGAAAAGGTCAGAATTAAATTATGAGATTTTAAATGAAATTGATGAAGATAGGCCAGATTTACCAGAACAAGTTAAACAAGAAGTAGGAATACAGATTAAATATGAGGGATATATTAAATTACAAGAACAGCAAGTTGAGAAATTT
Organism: uncultured Clostridiaceae bacterium; assembly: GCA_958402495.1. Lineage (GTDB taxonomy): Bacteria > Bacillota > Clostridia > TANB77 > CAG-508 > UMGS1663. The sequence continues at coordinate 2,822 of CATXTS010000059.1, read as the reverse complement.
AAGAAATTAGAACAAAAATTACTTCCAAAGGATATAGATTATAGTCAAATAAAGGGATTACGTTTAGAGGCTAGACAGAAATTGAACAAAATAAAACCAACCTCTGTTGGTCAAGCTTCTAGAATATCAGGTGTTTCTCCTGCTGATATTTCTGTTTTATTAATTTATATGGAGACGAAAGAAAGTTAGAAGAGAGGAAAATATATGGATTTCGTAAGTTTTTATAAGGATATGGCTGAAAAATTAAAGAAAATTGGTATAAATATTTTAGAAGAAGAAGCCAATCAATTATATGTATATATGCAATTACTATTAGAATGGAATCAAAAGATGAATTTAACAGCAATTACAGCACCAGAAGAGATTATTAATAAGCATTTTGTAGATTCTATGACTATAAAGAAATATATAAAAGATAATCAAACCATTGTAGATGTAGGAACTGGGGCGGGATTTCCTGGAATTCCACTTGCTATTATGCAATTAGGTAACCAATTTACTTTGGTAGATTCTTTAAATAAAAGAATTACCTTTTTAGAAGAAGTAAAAAAAGATATAAACTTAGTCAATATTAAAAATGTACATAGCCGAGTAGAGGATTTTGCTAAAACATATAGAGAAAGTTATGATATAGCTACTTCAAGAGCTGTAGCCTCTTTACCTGTTTTATTAGAATATGTATTACCTCTTGTAAAAATAGGTGGTAGATGTATTTGTATGAAAGGTTCTGTTGTAAAAGAAGAGTTAGAAAATGCGAAAAAAAGCTTATACATATTAGGTGGAAAGGTGCAGAAAATAGAGGAATTTACCTTGCCAGATACAGATATAAAAAGAACAATTATTATGATAGAAAAAGTTAAAAAAACACCTGAAAAATATCCTAGAAAGGCTGGTATTCCAGCAAAAGAACCGTTAATTTAAAAGAAAAGAAGTTATATAGAAAATATAACTTCTTTTTTTGTATTATTTTTATAAAATTCATTGACATATGCTAAATATTTTTATATGATTAATATGTTAAATTTTTAGTAATGGAGGTAATTTTTTTGGGAAAAATCGTATCAATAGCAAATCAAAAGGGTGGGGTCGGAAAGACTACAACCGCAGTTAATTTAAGTACTATACTCGCTAAAAAAGGAAAAAAAGTTTTAATGATAGATACTGACCCACAGGGAAATGCTACTAGTGGATTGGGTATTGATAAAGATGTAAACTTTTCTGTGTATGATGTGATTATTAATGATGTAGAAATAGAAAATACATTACAGCCTACCATGATAAAAAATTTAGAGGTGTGTCCATCTAATATGAATTTAGCAGGAGCTGAAGTAGAACTCGTATCTATGATGTCAAGAGAACATAGATTAAAAGAAAAATTAGATTGCGTAAAAGACAAATATGATTATGTAATTATAGATTGTCCACCTTCTTTAGGATTAGTTACTTTAAATGCTTTTACAGCTTCAGATAGTGTTCTGATTCCTGTACAATGCGAATATTATGCATTAGAAGGGCTAGGACAATTGTTAAATACCATTAATTTAGTTAAAAAACATTTAAACCCAGAGTTAATAGTAGAAGGGGCATTATTAACAATGTTTGACATTAGGACAAATTTATCAAACCAAGTTGTAAAGGAAGTTAATAAATATTTTGAAAATAAAGTATATAAGACAGTAATTCCTAGAAACGTAAAATTAAGTGAAGCACCAAGTTATGGTTTACCAATTACTATTTATGATGCTAGGTCAAAAGGAGCTAAGTCTTATGAGAAGTTTGCAAAAGAATTTATGAAAAAGATAGAAGAAGAGCAAAAAGCAAAACATATGAAGGAATAGAAAGGGGATAGAAAAATGGCAAAGAATACAGGTTTAGGAAAAGGATTAGAAGCTTTATTTGGGGATACAACAATGGTAGAAGATATAAAGAAGGAAGAGAAAAAAGAAGGAGAAGTTATCGAAAAAATAAAGATTATTGATATAGAACCTAATCGTAGTCAACCAAGAAGAAAATTTGATGAAGAATCTATAGAAGAATTAGCAGAATCTATTAAAATTTATGGTGTTATACAACCTATCATTGTTACTAAAAAAGAGGGATATTATGAAATTGTAGCTGGAGAAAGACGATGGAGAGCTTCTAAAAAAGCAGGTTTAACAGAAATGCCATGTATTGTTAGAAATGAGGACGAAAGAAGAAACAGAGAAATTGCTTTAATAGAAAATATTCAAAGAGAAGATTTAAACCCAATTGAAAAAGCAAGAGGTTTTAGACAATTAATTGATGAATACGGATTAAAACAACAGGAATTAGCAGATATTATGGGAATGAATAGAAGCACAGTAACCAATTGTTTACGTATTTTAAATTTAGATCAAAGAGTTATCGATTTAGCTATGGAAGGAAAATTAACAGAAGGACATTGTAGGTCTTTATTAGGAATAGAAGACCCAGATAAACAATATCAGATGGCATTAAGAATTATAGAAACAGGAGAGAGTGTTAGAGATATTGAAAGAAAAGTAAAAAATAATAAGAATGTTAAGAAAAATACAAAAGAAGATAGAAAAAAATATGAGGCTATTTATAAAGACATAGAAGATAGATTCCAAGGCTTTTTTGGAACAAAAGTAAAGCTAGATGCAGGTGTTAAAAGTGGAAAAATCATTATTAAATATTCTTCTAATGATGATTTAGAAAGAATTTTAGAGTTAATAAATAAAGGATAAAGAAAAGAAAGGAATATATATGTTAGAATTTTTAAAAACGGATGGTTTCATTTGTTTTTTAGGTGTTAGTATAATAATTTTATTTATATTATA
>CATXTS010000058.1 GCA_958402495.1 uncultured Clostridiaceae bacterium | reverse complement strand
AGAATGTTCTAAATGTCAAATGGTTAAACCAAATTCTTTACAAACACATACTTATATAAACTATACAGATAATTCAAATGGTACCCACACTAGTCATTGTTCACAATGCAATTACACATTAACTAAAGAACATGTATATCAAAACGGAAAATGTATAGATTGCTTAGCTGTAGAACCTACCATTCCTTGTGAACATACTTATGCTTTAAAAAGCAATGCTACACAACATTGGCAAGAATGTTCCAAATGTCAAGTAGTTAAACCAAATTCTTTACAAGCACATATTTACACAAACTATACAGATAATCTAAATGGTACCCACTCTAGTACTTGTTCTCAATGCCAGTATACTTTCGTACAAGAGCACAGTTATCAAAATGGTGAATGTACCAATTGTCATGCTATAGAACCTACCATCTCTTGTGAACATACTTACATAACTAAAAATAATGCTACACAGCATTGGCAAGAATGTTCCAAATGTCAAACGATTAAACCAAATTCTTTAGAAGTACATTCTTTTACAAATTATACGGATAATCTAAATGGTACCCACTCTGCGACCTGTTCTGAATGTGGCTATCAACTAACACAAAAACATCCAACAGATGGCTCTTGCAAGGATTGTAAATCTAATAGTTCTAATCATAACACTGAAGATACCAATAAAAATTCTATTACAAATGATAACACTACTGCTGCTGGAACACTTCCACAAACAGGTACTTCTTCTATTCTTATGTTTGGTATTTTTGGTTTAATTCTGACATTAGGAATTATCCTATTTAAAATCAAACAATATAAAGATATTTAAAAGAAAAATATAAGTAACCCAAAAATACTGCACAAAACCTGTGCAGTATTTTTTATATGTTGGTGGAGGTTAGTTACCCATAAATGAACTTTTCAATTCGCATAATGTAGGTATCTTTTCCTCGTAATTTTTAATTTTTGTAAGTAATTTATAATTATTATTTTATTGATGTATAATACTTTTTACCCAAACCTTCCGTAACAGAACGGAAGGTAATAATATTGAAACAATCAAACCGTTATTCACATTGATAACATTATTTTACTAAAATTGCAACATTTTTTACAAAATTTGTTTAAGCAGCACATTTTTTTCAAGCAGTATTAATTTTTTTAAACTCATGTTTGGTATAATAACATAAATTAGTAGTATTTTATAAAAAAGAGGCTAAACAATGGTAGAGTTAAATGCTTTAAATCAAAAGATGATGATTTTTTTATTTCAGATTGGTTAAGAAACAGAAATACCATTGAATTTTTAGGTATTTGGAAAGAAATTCATAATCCTAGTTTTAATTATGGCAAATTCGCCATAATTAAGAGTCAATCTGGTTTAAATAGTTAGAACAAAAGTAAGCTTCGTTCACTTTTGTCCTTTATTCTATATAATTTTAAATAATCATATGAGCCACCTAATATTTTGTTGTAGAAAATATCCTATAAATTTTATAAACAATAACATTGTAATCAGTCGCAAAGTATAGTATAATAAAAAGGTACTTGGGGGTGTAATTGGTTTCGACAGTATCTTAGAAGTACAAACGGCGAGTAGTGGATGGTCGCTTTGGCCACTTAAAAAAAGCGAAAAGTAAATATAAACGCTGATAAACAAGAATTAGCATTAGCTGCCTAAGCGCAGTTACGTCTTACTAGAAATGCCCACGTTTTTAGATAAGGCGCCGATTAGTGGGAAACAAATCTATTTCTTGCCATAGAAATAGGGGGTATTAAAATGGCTACTTTATCATTACGTTTGTTTGTTAATGTAAGGATAGAGGAAGATTAATAACAAACTACACTCGTAGAAGTAGGTATGGAAAAGGTATTGGACAGGAGTTCGACTCTCCTCACCTCCACCAATGACGTATCTGGTTGAACTCTTATAAACAGATACGTTATGAAATCAATCAGAAAAATAAAATCTGGTTGTTTTTTTGTTTGCAAAAAAGTCATCCAATGAAAAGAACGGTGTGTGAAATGCAAACTATAAAATTTATAGAATATATTGATAATTTCTTATAAGAAAATTTTATTTTTCTATTGCATATTCCCTCTTTTTATGCTAAGATAATCTCAAATTTGACAGTTAAACGTCGTGAGTATTGGTATATAATACTTACGGCGTTTTAAGAGTGCACAATGTTTTTTACTTTTTAATTTTTTTATAAATGTTTTTAAGAGTATTTTTGGTAATAATTTGATAATCCGTTCTAAATTGAAATTTTGTATGTAAATCATCTGTTAAGTCTGTTCTGGTATAGGTAGGAATATATCCATTTCCAATACTTTGCATAAAGTTCATTTCTCTTAAACAATCGATAATTTCATAACTAGTATATTTTTCTTCAAGTTCTTTTTCTAAAAATCTAAGAACTACTAAGGATAAAAAACATGTAGTAAAATGAGCAGTAATCCTATCATCTCTGCTTGGATATACTGGTCTAGCTTTGAATTCACTTTTCATTATTCTAAAACTCTCTTCAATTTCCCATCTTCTTTGATTTACTTTTATGATTTCTTCTGCATTGTCCTCAAGATTAGTACATACACCATAGAAACCATCGAATTTTTCTTCTTTTTCAATTGCTTCATTATTAATAGATAGTATTTTCTTATCAGCAACTTCTCCTTGATTTGTTAGGTTTATTTTCTTTATGAACCTTTTGTAATCATTTTGGTTAGACTTATCAAACTTAAAATTCTTCGTATTTATTGCATTTTTAGCACGTTCAATTTGTGAGTTTCGAATTTGTCTTTGGTAATTTCTATATTTCAAAGAGTATGTTACAATTAACTTTTGCTCTAAATCATTTTCTTTAATCCAACGTTCTTTAAAGAATACTTTGTCTTTGTATAGTTCTTCGTTTTCTTCTAATTTACTAATATCATACTTTTGGTTATCGCCAGAAAGATACCAACCATCCGTTGCAAGAGCCCATTGCATTAAGTGCTTTTTTAATTTTTTTACTGATTGAGTAGTGATAAAAGCACGTTCATCTTTATCATTAAATTTTCTGTTAGCATTTGAGGCAAGTCCAGCATCCGTACAAACTATGAACTTTGATAATTTAAAATCTTCTAAGATTTTTTCTTCTAAAGGAGTCAATGTAATTTGTTCATTAGTATTGCCAGAAGTAATACTAAAAGCTAAAGGTATTCCATCTCCATCCATGAAAAGTCCCATTTGAGTTATTGGATTTGGTCTATGTTCTTTAGAGGGACCATATTGCCTTAATCCACTTTCTTGTTCTATTTCAAAAAAGTAATTAGTGCAATCATAGTAAAGAATATTTGTATTTCTTTTAGAAACTTTTAAACTATTTTTGTAAAGTTCTGACTGTATGAAATCTGTTTCTTTTGCAATGATTTCTAAAGCGCGATAAATATGCTGAAGGTCAAAGTTAGGTTGTTGAATAAATTTCTTAGCTAAATCATTAGTAGCAAGTTTAGAAGCTGGAAAGATAATTCGCCCATAAACTAGCCTAGATAGAATACTATCTAAATCATATTCAAATTTATATTTTTGAGAAATCGCCTTACAAATATTATTAAGACCTAAAGCATAGTAAAGTTTTTCTAAAAAAAGATATCCCCCATTAAAAGAGTTCTGAATATTTTTATCGATTACCTTAGTAGGGCTATATTTTACAAGTACATTCCTAGTACCATCTTTTTCTTGTTTATTTAATTCTTGAACATAGTTTTTGGCCCATTGAATAGGGTCTTCATTTAAAGATTCTTTAAGTTTATCATAAGTACCTAATTTCTCAATTACTTTATTTGTACGTTTCTTGTTATGATATACAGCCACATTGTGAGACATTGTGTAAGAAGAAAAGGAGGAAATTGACAAAAAAATTAAGCAATTTCAATGCTTATATCAATTTTTATGCTATACAAGTGTCAAAAACCCGGCCTATTAGGGCAAGCCGAAGTTATTTTTTAAGCATAGTTAGTATTACCTATGCTTTGTAACAAAAAGATTACAAGTCTTATAAGAGTAAGTAAAAGTAAATGCGACATCTGTTGTAACATTGTAACAAATAAAAATCCATGTGCGTATATTATATTGCAGATAATAGAAAGAAAAAGCGGTTGCAATATTAAATACTGTATAGTATACTTAATTTACAAAATATGAAATAATCGATGTATAAAAAAAATGATAATTTATTGCTATGTTATAATAGTAATAAAAAATAAATTTTATTTAAAAATAATTAAAAGAGGATGAGAAAGAAAAATGGAAGAAATATTAAAAGATAATAATAATAATTATATAAAAAATATCTCTGCATTAAATATATATAACAAAACAAATATAAAAAATGATATTATATTATTTTATTTTCAAATAAATCAATTAAAAAATATATATAGGCAAGGATTTATAAAATCAAAATTTGGAGAGTCATTTATAAATAAATGTGAATCAGTTGCAGACCATTGTTTTGGTTTAAGTCTATTATGTATTAGTATTATAGAAAAATACAATTTAAACTACGATATTTGTAAATGTTTGAAATTGTGTTTAATCCATGAATTTGGAGAAGTTTATGCAGGAGATTATACTCCTCAAGATAATTTAGCTTTAGATGAAAAACATGAATTAGAAAAGCGTTCAGTAATAAAAATTTTAGAATTAGTAGGGTTTGAAAATGACTTTTTAGAAATTTGGGAAGAATATGAAAATCAAAGTACAAAGGAATCTATTTTTATCAAAGAATTAGATTCTTTAGAATTTTTAATGCAATCAGCAGTATATGAACTTGATATATCTTTTTGTAAAATTTCTATAAACAGAATTAAAACACCTATTTTTAGAGAAATTTTAGAGGAGTTAATGGATATAACAAAAAATAAAAAGAAACCAATAATTTTGCCCAAACTATAACTTAAATTTACTTTGTTAATTGACGGAAATTAGAAAACTATATTGACGATATAAAGTGTAGACAAATGTTAATCAATATGCTAGTATATAAAATATATTTATATGATGACAATATAACGATTGTGTTTACAACACAGAACAAATATTATGAGGAAAGAATACCCAAATTAAGTGAATTAGAGAGTTCACTTTTGGGTAACCAACCTCCACCAATTTTAAAAATAACTGTTTAAATAGTGGTTTATAGTGATTAGAAATTAATCATACACGCTTTGTACACGATTTATAAAAAACAAATTAACAGGCTTCTATTTGAATGAAAAAACGATTAGGAATAAAAATCCTAGTCGTTTTTTATGTAAAAAGTTATGTTGAAAATTATATGGTTGTATGATATATTGCTTATAGCCTAATAGCATAATTATTTATAAAATGCAAAGGAGAAGGCAATGAAAACAGATATTGCAATGAAATTTAATAGAAGAATATTTCCTATATATAAAGGTTTGGGTTGGGACCCTTTATTTTATAGCGCAATTATATTTTTATTTTTGACAGAAATAAAAGGAATTGCTCCAGCAAAAGTAATGTATGCAGAGTCTATATATTCTTAATTTTTATTATTGCTTCAAATACCATCTAGTACTTTAATTGAAAGGATTGGTAGTAGAAAAGCATTAATATTAGGAACTATATTTGCAACGATTCAAATAACAATGATGATTTTTGCTAATAATTTTGCAATTTTAATTATTGCATATTTTATGTCTGCTTTTGGAAATGCTATAAAAGATATTGCTAGAAATACTTTATTATATGATTGTACAAACATATGTAAAGGTAAAAACTCATTTAGAAATATAAATGCTAAAGGTTCTTCTTTAAGTTATGCGATAGGAGCTATTACATCAACAATTACAGGTTACCTATTTGTTATTAATCCCTATGTACCAATTGTTTTATCTAGCTTAATGTCATTAGTAGCTGTAATCATAGCCTATAGATTTGAAGAAATAGAAATACCAAAAGAGAAAAAGACAACTATATCGAAATCAATAAAAGATATTCAGCAAGGATTAAAATTTATTTTGAAATCTAAAAGATTAAAATCATTATTTCTCTTTACATCCATATTTGTAGGAGTGTTAATAATGATTTCTACTTATGAAAAAAGTTTATTAACAGATTTACAGGTATCTCCACAATATTTTGGTATTATTTTTGCAATATTAACTCTTGTACAATGTTTCTCAGTAAGATATCAAGATAAAATACATAATACTTTAAAAAATAAAACCTTATCATTTATATCAGTGCCAATATTTTTATCTTTTATTATAGTTGGAATTATAGGTAATTTAAAGTTGAATTTTTATTTTACAATTATAATAATTATGTTTGCATTTTTTATACATCATTTCTTTAGAGGTCCATATTGGGTGTTAGAAGACAGATATGTTACTAATTTTACAAATTCTAATATTAGGTCTAAAATTTTATCTACAAGTAATCTAATAAAAAATATTGGAGAGATAGTCATTAGCTTTTTAGGGGGATTATTATTAGAGTTTTATAACACAAGTACATCATATTTAATTGTAGGTGTAGTCGGATTAACTGTCATATTACTTGTATTAAAATATATGAAAAAAAGGATTGGATTAAATCCAGAAGAATATAACAAACAAGATATAGAATATGTGGAGTAAAATCTTAATATATTTTATAAAAAAGGAAATAATACAATATGAAAATGGCTAGGCTTTGCTCGTTAGGGCAAGCCTAAGTCATTTTTTTAGCATAGTTAGTATTACCTATGCTTTGTAACAAAAAGAATATAAGTCTTATAAGAGTAAGTAAAAGTAAATGCGACATCTGTTGTAACATTGTAACAAATAAAAATCCATGTGCGTATATTATATTGCAGATAATAGAAAGAAAAAGCGGTTGCAATATTAAATATTGTATAGGAAAAGCTGTACACGCTATGTGCACGCTTAACTAAAAAAACATAAATATATGATTGATAACGAAAAACAATAAAATGGTAGGAAATGGCTTAATAGTGACATTAGAAACTTTTTAAGAAAAGAAGAATTGTCTTAAAACTATAAAAAACATTCTCCTCACCTCCACCAATGACGTATCTGGTTGAACTCTTATAAACAGATACGTTATGAAATCAATCAGAAAAATAAAATCTGGTTGTTTTTTTGTTTGCAAAAAAGTCATCCAATGAAAAGAACAGTGTGTGAAATGCAAACTATAAAATTTATAGAATATATTGGTAATTTCTTATAAGAAAATTTTATTTTTCTATTGCATATTCTTTTTTTTTATGCTAAGATAATAACTGTTCTATATAGGGGTATAGTGTTAATGGTAGCACATCAGTCTCCAAAACTGCCTGTGAGGGTTCAAATCCTTCTACCCCTGCCAAAGTTTGATAATTATATTATCAAGCTTTTTTTATTTTTAAAATTTTTTATTGCCTATTCTTTATTTATATGATAATCTTTTTATAAGAAAGAGAGGTAAAAGTGAAAAAGATAATTATAACTTCTGGAAGTGGTTACATAGACATAGATGCTTATGCTAGCTGCTTTGCTTATGGAAGACTCTTAAAAGAAAAAGGAACTCATGTACAAATTGTTTCTACTTCCCAATTTAATGAAAGTATCTGTCCTCTTATTCAAGAGTTAGGCTTTCATTTTGATAACTATCAACCTGATATGGAAGACCAATTTATTATTTTAGATGTATCTAATCCAGCTTTCATGGACACTATTGTTCAAAAAGAAAATATTATAGAAATTATAGACCATCATTTAGGTTGGGAAACCACTTGGCGAACTAAACCTTCTGTAAATTTACATATTGAATTCATAGGTTCTGTTTGCACGCTCATCTATGAAAAATTCAAAGAAGAAAAAATGCAAGATATATTAGATGTCAATCTTTGTAAATTACTAATTGCAGGTATTTTGGATAATACGCTTAACTTAAAAGCTTCAATTACAACAGCTCGAGACATCCAAGCTTATCAAGAATTATTAGCTATTAGCCACTTAACAAATGATTGGGGAACTGCTTACTTTTTATCTTGTCAAAGTCTTATTGAAAAAGATTTAACCTCTGCTTTAGCCAATGACATGAAGATAGAATATACCTCTTCTTTACTTCCTAAAGTCTTTGGTCAACTTTTAGTTTTAAAAAAAGACTTTATTATGGACCGCTTATCAGAAGTTTACCACTTTTTCAAGCAATATAGTAAAGATTGGATGCTAAATATGATTTGTTTAGAAGATGGAAAAAGTTATATTCTTTCAGATTCTCCTACAGTAGAGAAAAATTTAGAATCTCTTTTTCCAGAGACGCAATTTATAAATCATGTTCTTATACTAGATAAATTTCTACTTAGAAAAGAAATCAAGAAAAAAGCACAGGAATATACACAAAAGAAATAAGTTACTGTTTTCTTTATGATATCCAAAAAGCTAGACTTTTACCACCTGCCAATTCTAAAATTATGGTATGTGGCTTTTTCTATTTTGTATAAGCATTTTCTTGCTTTTCTATCTAATCTATGTTAGTATAATGCTTATCAAAAGAATAAAATAAGAAATTGAGAGTGATAAGAAATGGAAAAATTAAAAGAACTCATTAAAAAAGTATGTACAAAAGAAGTTATATTTTATGGTATTTTTGGTGTCTTAACAACCCTTGTGAATCTTGGTGTATTTTATGTTTTAAATACTTTTACACCAATAGGAGAAAATCCATCTAATAATATTGCTATCATAGCTGCTGTATTATTTGCCTACTTTACCAATCGTAATATGGTATTTCATTCTAAAGCAGAAACTGCTAAACAAAAGTGGACAGAGTTTTTTAAATTTATATTAGGTCGTGCAGTTACCATGGTTATTGAATCGGTTGGATGTGCTATTCTATTTGCCTTCTGCCCAATTCCTGCTATGGTAAGTAAATGCATTATGACTGTTATTGTTATTATTTTAAATTTCTTTATAAGCAAATTCTTTGCTTTCAAGAAATGAATGAGGATATATTTATAAAAAAGGGGCTATCAGATTTAGAAAGGAGATTTTTCTTTATGTCTGGTGGTTTTTTTAAGCCTTTTTATTCTATACTTATAACACTTATCGCCTTCATTTTTTTGCTCTCTTGTTTATTTAGCTATCCTTTACTTGTTAATGGTTATATTCCATCACAAGAGAATACTTTTTATGATGAATTTACCATTAGTCCCTCTGGCTTTGCCTGGCCAACACCCGGTTATACGAAAATCAACTCTTATTTTGGTAAACGAACATCTCCTACTGCAGGTGCCAGTTCCTATCATAAAGGAATTGATATTGGTGCTCCACAAGGTAGTCAATTTATTGCTGTTATAGATGGTCAAATTACTTATGTTGGCTTCTTAGGCGGTGGTGGCTATACCATTACACTAACCTCTGGTGATTTAAAGATTACTTATTGCCATGTTTCTCCCAACTATTTGGTCTCTGTAGGTGATACGGTTGTGCAAGGACAAGTCATTGGACATGTTGGTCCTAAATATGTCTATGGTGTACCCCGGAAATACTTACCATGATGATACTGGTAAACCTACGAATGGTGCTACCACTGGTCCCCATCTACACTTAGGATTTCGACTACATAATGAATATGTCAATCCCCTAACTTATTTTTAATACATAAAAAGAAGGAAAGTAGCATTTACTTTCCTTCTTTTTTACATATCATCTTCGTTATTATCACTGTCTTCTATATCTTCTTCATTTTCAGACTCTTCTTCTTCAGAACAACCATGACAACCATCACAATGTCCTTGACACTCACCCTCATCTTCTTCATCATTCCAGTCTAGTTCAATGATGTTATGGCAATCTGGGCATCCTACTTCTTTTTTCATTTCTTCGCCAGCATTTATTTCTGCTACAAATTCATGATTACAGTAAGGACATACGATTTCAAAATCAAAACCTTCCTCTTCAGAGTAAATATCATTTTCAATCTCATCGACTGCGCTTTGTACACGATTCATTTTATTTTCAATTTCTGCTTGTTTATCTTCAATCTCTTTTATTTTAGCATCTGCTACATCTGTAAGCTTATCAATTACGTCCATAAATAGCATTGTTAATTCATTGACCTTTTCTTTCACAAATTCACATTCTTCTGGATTTGAAATTTTATTTTCAATCTCTGACATAATTCTTTTATAGTTATCACTTAATACTGACATTGTTTAAAATCCTCTTTTCTTTAAACTCTTTCCATATATTCACCAGTTCTGGTATCTATTCTAATCACATCACCTATATTGATAAATAGTGGTACAGAAATTTCATAACCATTTTCTAAAGTAGCTGGTTTACCAGAAGTTGTTGTCGTATTTCCACTAAATCCTGGTTCTGTATATGTAACTTCTAATTCAACAAACATTGGTGGTTCTACTGAAAATACATTTCCTTTATAAGAAAGCATTTTTACATTCATGTTTTCTTTCATATATTTTAAAGCATCTCCAATTTGTTCTTTATTTAATGGTATTTGCTCATAAGTTTCATTATCCATGAAATAATATAAATCCCCATCTGCATATAAATATTGCATATCTCTTTTCTCAATTTCTGCTCCTGGATATTTTTCAGATGGATTAAATGTTTTTTCAAGTACAGAACCATTAATTACATTCTTTAATTTTGTTCTAACGAAAGCAGCTCCTTTACCTGGTTTTACATGTTGGAATTCTACTACTTTATACACATTTCCATCCATTTCAAAAGTAGTTCCATTTCTAAAATCTCCTGCCATATATACTTCTGCCATTGTTATTTCCCCTTCCTAATTTGTTATTTTTTCACAATTGATTATTATAATATCACAATTTAGGCTAAAAATCAATACTTTGCTACGTTATTTTATGAAATAGCTTATTTCCATTTTTAGAATGCTTTATTTTTCCTCTACTTTATCCACTATAGTATAATTTTTATCCGATTTTGTTAAATTTATACAACCAGATTTTGTAATTAAGGTAGTATCTTCTATACGAACACCAAATTTTCCTGGTAAATAAATACCTGGCTCATTGGTAACTACCATTTTATTTTCTAAAACAAAATCATTTTTTCCATGAATGTAGGGATATTCATGAATATCTAAGCCAACGCCATGC
>CATXTS010000057.1 GCA_958402495.1 uncultured Clostridiaceae bacterium | reverse complement strand
ATTTGTTTTTAGTTTTTTTAACTATAAGATTTTTAAAGTGCTAGGACACGGTAAGCACTGCACGGAATCCATGATAGTAACTGCTATTGCCACCAGAACGATAAAAATAGAAGAGACCGGCACCCGAGCCATTCCATACATAACCGCTACGAATCGAGAATGGATTGTGCAAGCCTGGGTAATAAGAAGAGTCGCCGTACCACGAGGTACTTTCAATTCCAGCTGTAGACGTCTCGTAGATACCATCTCCATAGATTAAATTATTTTTCTTGTAGTTATTTGTACTTGCGGTATTTAAGTTTGTCTCATTGTTAGTTATTCCTGTATTATCTGTACTACTGTCAAATGGATATACTGTTGTATATTTAGTGCTGGCTGTTTTTAGTGTATTTCCATCATATGCTATACTTGCTCCATAATCTTTTAAATTACTATTTTCATTTGCTACATAAGCGGAGGTTCTTTCATAGGCTCCTCCACTTAGGTCATAGATTCCATAGATAGTCCCTGTACTACTTGCTTTACAACCATTTACTTGGTCCCAGGTATAAACCCCATTATTCGCTGTATTTCCTGTCGTTCCATTAATATTTGTTATTGTTTTGACTGCTTCTTCTGCACTAGTAGAACCAGTTGTACAGCCTGTTACGGCGTATACACTATCTACTCCACTTTTTCCTGCTGTATTGGTTCTTGTAGTTCCTCCACTATTTAAACTAACATTATTAATATATACTTTTTGTTTATCTAATCCATATTGACTTTGACTTAAATAAGCTACAGCTCCCCATTCACTATTTTTCATTAAATGTGAGTCGCTACTATCTGTTAAACCATATATGTTTCCATCTTCAGTCATTACCTTGGCTATATTAAAAGCATCATTCTGGTTAATATAATTTATACTATACGTTACTGGTTGAAATGTTGGATATTTGATAGCTGGTTTTGTATCTCCATAAATACCGTCTAACCAGTTACGAGCTATTTGACTAGAGTCATTATTTGTTCCTGCTTCTATATTTTTTACCCATGCAGTGCTTTGAGAATAGCTGACACTACTTGCTTTTACTGGTGCAGTATTATTTCCACTAGCATAGCCTGCTTCAAATTTAGCTACCCATATTCCAGGTAGTTCTGTATCCCATCCACCATTTCTGTAACCAATTGCTGTTTCATCAGTAAAGGCTGGGTGTACAGTATAACCTGTTTTAGTATCGATTTCTTCATTTACATTTGTACAACGTTTTGCTGTTTGAATTTGTCCATGTTCATCATAGTAATTATCTGTTGTTCCTATTAGGAATTTGATATCAAATTTTTTATCGGTTTCATTTACTCTGTAAGCATATCTAGGTATCCATACCCACATGCTTCCATCTTCTGTCTGGGCATTTGCCCACTTTTTACTATTGTAATCATACCAACTGGTATCGCTATTGTTCGTTTTCTCTGCTTTTCCTTTTTCACTATTCGTTGGTTCTACAAATTTAATGGGAGTCATTCCTGCTGTTAACGTTGGTCTATTGACACCTTCTTGTGTATTAAAACTCTCTCCAAGTGCTTGATTAATTTGCTCTTCTAAACTAAGTAAACCTCTTTCTTCATCTTTTTTTCCTTGTTCTGTGTCATTCTTTGCTTTTTGTGCCTGTGTGATAATACCATTTTCTCCGACTAAGGCATTAATCGCTACACCCGCTAAAATAATTAAAACAATAATCGTAATGACTAAAGCGATTAAAGTAATTCCTCTTTGTTTGTGTTTCATTTTTTTCTCTCCTTTGTTTTTTAGTATTCTTTACCATTTTCATAAAAATATACTATTACCGTAAGCTTTATTGTTTTTTATTTCCATATATTGTATATTAGGTAAATGATACTAATATATGCTACTTGCATCATTATAATAATGCAAGTAGCGTTTGTCAATAGACAATTTTTGCGCTTCACAGTAATTTAATTTTGTAATAGTACCTATTTTAAGAAATACTACCATGTTCCTCATTCTAGTGTATAATGTATTCTCTGTATTTTAAATTCACATAAAATGAAACCTAAAATTTCCATTCCTTTTTTTATGCAAACTTATGAATATAAAGAGGATAATGATAAAGAACAAAGTTTTAGGATTTATTATAAAATAATTATGCAAAACATATCGGAAAAGAGGATAAATATGAAAAAACAAAAGGGAATCACATTAGTTAGTTTAGTTATTACCATTATCATATCCATTATTTTAGCAGGTATTAGTTTAAATGTAACAATAGGCGATGGAGGAATTATAACAAAAGCACAACAAGCAAAAGAAAATATACGATTGGCACAAGAAGAGGAACAAAAGAATTTAAACGTTTTATATAGTCATCTAGATGGTATTTATGAAGAAGCAGATAGCAGTAGCCAAGAAGCAATTGCAAAATTAATAAAATTTAAGAAAATAATAGCTGAAGCAATTACCTTGCAAGGGGTGCCAACAGCAGATACAGACGAGGCAGAAATAATGGCTAGTCATATAGGAAAAATTATAAAAGAAAAAACAAAGAATGCTACCGCAACGCCAAGTGATATTTTAAAAGGAAAAACAGCATGGGTAAATGGGGAGATGATGACAGGGATAGATGAAAGAAACACGAGTACAATAGAAAAAATAAGTGGAAATGGATATAATGGTGATGGTAATCGTGACATAACGTATTCTATTGAAAAATCAGGGACTTATTTATTATGTGTCTCACTGGCAAAATCACAATATCACTGTAGTAGCTCAGGTTCTTCTGTCAGTGTAACTGGTTATGAAAATATGGAAGTTATTTATGACAATAAAGCTGAGTTTGGATTTGAAAATGTAAATCACGGAACACAGGCACATTTCTATTGTAGTAAAATAAAAGCAATTGCAGGAACAACCTTACAAATTAATACATATGCTGGGAATGGATATCCTATTAGGCATATTGTTTTCTTATATATATCAGAATAAGTATATTCAGGATATAATAGGTAATTTTGTAAAAAGAATAGAATTTAGAATGGCAGAAGAATAAAAGAAAATATCAAACATGAATCATATATAATATGTAAAAAATATAGCATAATACATTAAAAAGCTTTCCAGAAAGGGATAAAGTTACAAACCATAGTCTGTATGTTAATAAAACTTTCATAATCATAAACAAATACAGAAAACAAGCCACTTATAGCTTGCTTTCTGTATTTTAGCTTTAAGTGATTTACTTGTCAAAGTGGTATAAACATGGTAGAATGCAAGTAAAGAAAAAAGAAGAAGGTTAAGAAGTGAAGCAAAAAACAAAGAAAATTTTTAAAATAATCGGTATGCTATTAATTCTAGTATTAATTGGTATTGCAGTTGTTTGTATTTATCTATTTAATGCAGAAATCGAATCTAGACCACCCAAAGAACTAGCTCAGAAGTATCACATAGAAGAAAAACAATTTCAAAATAGAAAGGTATTTGTCATTTCTCCGAGAGAAGAAAGTAAAACAAGCACGATGATTTTCTATTTACATGGAGGCTCTTATATGGCAGAAACTTCTAGAACACATTGGGAATTTCTGGAGGATTTAGTTTCTGATACCGGTGCGACGATTATTTTACCAGACTATCCATTAACACCGAAATATAACTATAAAGATGTGTATTTAATGATATATCCGCTATACCAAGAATTATTAGAAACAGTAGATTCAGAAAATATGATTATAATGGGAGACTCTGCAGGTGGTGGCATAGCCTTAGCACTATGTGAGAAATTAGGGGAAGATGGAAAAAGGCAACCAAAAAAAACGATTTTAATTTCTCCTTGGTTAGATGTGAGTCTAAGAAATCCAGAGATTACAGCAGTAGAGAGTAAAGATAAGCAATTAAACAAAGAAGCATTAATCTTAGCTGGTATTGCTTATGCTGGGGAAGATGGTATGAATCAATATTGGGTGAATCCCATTCATGGACCACTTAAGAACTTACAAAATGTCATTATTTTTACAGGTACCTATGATATTTTAAATCCAGATACCCATAGGTTAGTAGAAAAAGCAAAAAAGGAAAATGTAACAATTGATTTAAGAGAATATCCAGAGCAAAGACATATTTGGTTGTTAGAAAGAGGAGAGAAAAAAACACAAGCAGACCAGAGAGCTTATCAAGATGTCATTACTTGTATTTTAGAAAAATAGGGAAAGGAAGAAGTGCATAATGGGGGCTTATAAAAAAGAAGAGAGAATTCCAGCATGGAGAAGATTAGATAACTCTGCTAAGATTTTTCCAGTATCTACTGGAAAAAGATATAGTACGGTCTTTAGAATTTCTGCTGTTTTAAAAGAACCAATTAACCCACATCTATTAGAAAAAGCAGTAAAACAAGCATTGGAGAAGTTTGCTAGTTTTAAAGTCAGATTAAAACAAGGTTTTTTCTGGTACTATTTTGAAGAAAATACAAAAGAACCTAGAGTTGAGCAAGAAACCGATTATCCTTGTCAATATATAGCCCCAGATTTAAATCGTAATTATTTATTTAAAGTAACCTATTTTAAAAGAAAAATAAATATGGATGTAAACCATACATTAACAGATGGAAATAATGCCACCAATTTTTTTAGAGAAATTCTCTATACTTATTTGGAATTAAAACACCCTAAAGAATTTGCAATAGAACTAAGAACGACTAGAAAATATGAGTATAATGTAGAAGATAGTTATTTAAAAAATTATGATAAACATGCTAAAAATAATAATTCAAGCAAAAAAGCGTATATTCTAAAAGGAGATAAAATGCCTTTAGGCTCTATTGCAGCAGTTCATGAAATCATAGATATAAAAGTGTTAAAACAAAAATGTCAAGAAAAGGATTGTACGGTGACACAATATTTAACGGCTATTTTAATTTATGCAATTTACCAAGAGAATTATTTACCAAATCACGGGAAAAAGCCAATAAAAGTTTGTATACCAGTCAACTTAAAAAAGTATTTTTCTTCCCTAACACTTAACAATTTCTTTTCTTATATTACTTTAGAAGCACAGATGAGAGAAGGTAATTTAGATAGTTTTGAGAAGATTTTAGCATTTGTAAAGGCTGACTTTGCTAAAAGATTAACAGAAGAAGAAGTCTTAAAAACGATGTCTGGCAATGTAAAGTTAGGGAATAATTTAGCCATTAGAGCAATACCTTTATTTTTAAAAAAGATATTTGTTAGGATTGGGTATTTAGAGATAAGAAAATATACAACGATTACCTTTTCCAATATAGGTAGAATTGGTATTATTGGTAAGTATCAAAAATATATAGAAAACTTCTTATTTTTAATTGCACCAGAACCAGTAGAAAGTATTAAATGTTCAGCATGTAGTTTTAATGATGAATTGGTATTTACCTTTACAACGATATTAGAAGATAACCGTATTGAAAAACGTTTTTACCAATTTTTAAAAGAACAAAATATTCCAGTTAGAATAGAAAGTAATGGTGTTTTAGATGTTATATCCGAAAAGAATTAATGCGAAAAAAGGTAGAAAAGTATTTACCTATTTGTTAATAGCTTCTGTTATATTAGCAATTATCCTATTTTTAATTAATCGAATGACTAGCCCAGATATACACTGGGCAGCCATTGCTATTGCCAGTTTAGTCTATATCTGGGTGGTGGTTATTTATGCACTATGCCATCATAGAAACATTGCTTCTCACGTATTACTGCAAGTGCTAGCCATCTCTGCTTTAATGGTATATATGGATTATTTATTAGGTTTTAAAAAATGGTCATTGCAAATGGCTATTCCCATTGTGATTATAGCTGCCAATGCCATTATGGCGATTTTGACGATTACCAGTTATAAAAAATATATTCGCTATGTTGTGTATGAACTAATACTAGCTATCTATAGTCTAACACCGATTATTTTTATTTCGAGTCATTTAGTCGTCAATAAAACCATGGGTATCATTGCAGTGGGGATTTCTATAGCCAATTTAATTTTAACTTGTGCACTGTGTTGGAAGGAAATGATGGAAGCATTAAAAAGAACTTTTCATTTATAGTAAAAGAAGTAGCAAATAAGAACAAAGAAAAATCTGTTTTTTATTTGCTATTTTTGGGTTAGTATAGTAAAATCAGAAGATAAAGGGGTGTGAAAGCCATGAAAAAACAAAAGAATTATACAGATACAGGGTTAAAAATAGCGGTTTGTCTATTAGCAGTAATAGTGATAATAGGCAGTATGTATTTATTAGGAAGAAATAACGAGCAAAATGAAGTACCAAATGCAGTAGAAAATCATATAGTAAATATAGTTAGCACAAATGAGCAGGTAAATGGACAAAACTTAGAGGAAACTAGCGCACAGCCTCAGGCGGCTAATGAATTATTTGAGGAGTATTATGCGAAGGCAGAAAACAAAATGCAAACTATGACTTTAGAAGAAAAGGTTAGTCAGATGTTTATTGCTAGATGCCCTACTGAAAATCAAGTATCTCAAGTAAAGACTTATCAACCAGGGGGCTATATTTTATTTGGAAGAGATTTTGAAGGAAAAACAAAAAATCAAGTGATTACACAGATACAGTCCTATCAAAAAGCAAGCAAAGTACCGATGATAATTGGAGTTGATGAAGAAGGTGGCACGGTTATTAGATTGAGCCGCAATGAAAATTTAGTTCCTAGAGCGTATTTATCACCACAAGCTTTATATAAACAAGGTGGTTTAGAGAAAATAAAAGAAGATGCTACCGAAAAGTCAAAGGTATTGTTAAGTCTAGGAATCAATTTGAATTTGGCTCCAGTTGCAGATGTTTCCACTAGTTCATTAGACTTTATATATGCGAGAAGCTTTGGTCAAAATGCAGCACAAACTGCACAATATGTGGAAACTGTAGTAAAAGCAATGAAAGGCCAGAAGATGGCCTGTACTTTAAAACATTTCCCTGGCTATGGTAATAACAAAGATAGCCATACAGCCATTACTTATGATAATCGAGGATTGGAGACTTTTAGAAGTTCAGATTTTCTTCCTTTTCAAGCAGGAATCGATAGTGGTGCACAAACCGTATTGGTTTGCCATAATATCGTTAAAGCAATGGACCCTAACACACCAGCTTCTTTATCTAGAAAAGTTCACCAAATATTAAGGGAAGAATTACATTTTACAGGGCTTATAATGACAGATGATTTAGCTATGGATGCAGCAAGCGAGTATGGTAGTGTTTCCGATATTGCTATCTTGGCGGTAGAAGCGGGAAATGACTTATTATTAACTTCTGATTTTCAAAAGCAAAGGCAGGCTGTTATCACGGCAGTTAAAGATACTAGGATAACCGAACAAAGAATTAATGAGTCTGTTCGAAAAATTTTAGCATATAAATATGCACAAGGACTAATCGAATCTTAAACACACCAAGAGGTGGAACAAAAGTGGACTTTTCAGGAAAAAAGTACCACTTTTCTTTTTGTCAAGTGCCGAAAAATGGAAGAAAAGGAAGAAAAATGCAGTAAAAATAAGGAAAAGTTAACAGTTTGTGGAAAATAATAAGGCTGATTATGCATAATTTTGCTATTTTTTGCGAAAACTAGAATATCTTATTTGCAAATGCTTATAATATATAGTATAATTGATATTGTCGTGCAAAACGAAAAGGAGCGTGAATTTATATTCTAGGAAAGAAAATAAGAAATTGCACAAAAGATATGATAAGACTGTTAAGAATTATAATTGTTGCTTTCATTATTATTCTTGCCATTGTTATAATGAAATATAAAGTAGCTTATAAAGTAACTATTTCTGGTGAAGAAGTAGGATATGTATCTAATAAAGAAGCGTTTGAAAAGTTAATTGACCAAGAGATAATCAATCCAGAGGAAGAAAGTGTGGCCTATGTTGATGTAGAAGAACTACCACAATATCAGTTAGAATGGATTAGTAGACAAAAAGATACCAATGAAGAACAAATATTTACACAGATACAAAAACAAGCTGTCACGACATATAAAGTATATGCGATTGCCTTAAATGGAGAAAATAAGACATATGTGAATACAAAAACAGAAGCAGAAGAGGCAACTAGGCAAATTAAAGAAGAATATGCAGAAAAAATAGAAGAAGTAGATATTCGAGTAAATGAAATTTATACACAAGATGTAGCAACTTTGCAAGAAACGGTAGAAGTAGACTCTGCTATTCAAGTAGCAGAAGTAGAAGTAAAGAGTGCTATTGAAGAACAAGAAAGAATTAAATCTTGTACTTTAGATGGAATTTATTTCTCTGTAAAACCAGTTAGTGGACATATTACTTCCAGATTTGGGGCTAATGAAAGTATTAGAGACCATACACATAAAGGTCTAGATATTGCGGCACCAAATGGAACAACGATAAAAGCCACAGCAGATGGTAAGGTTACGTATGCTGGCTGGATGGGTGGATATGGTAATTTAGTCATTATTTCACATGGAAATGGTATTGAAACCTATTATGGACATTGTAGTAAATTATATGTAACAAAAGGAAAAACGGTAAGTGCGGGGGATAAAATTGCAGCAGTTGGTTCAACAGGAAATTCAACTGGTAACCATTTACATTTTGAGATTCGTAAAAATGGAAAACAGATAAATCCACAAACGTATATATATAAATAAGAAAATAGCTAAAAGATATGGTAAGTAATATCTTTTAGCTATTTTTTTAAATCTTGTATTTTTCTTAAAAAATAGGAGTGGTAACAAAGATATAAAACGTAATCATAAAATGATGGAAATAGAAAGATAATGATTTTTAATCAAGTATATTACAAAAATGTGATAATGGGGTATAATTTATGTAAATAGAATAGATTAATGAGAGGAGTTGATTAGATGGAAAAGTTTTAAATATCCTTTTATATCTAATAGAATATATGTATAAATTTATATAAATAGCAAAAAGTTTTAGAAAATCAACATAAAAAAGCGACTTATCTTGTAAGTCGCTTCCGAAAATAAAAGGGGATGTTTTTCTAAACTAGTTGTAAATAGAAGGGTAAATCTATTTACTAACTACAGTTATAATATACCAATTTTATTTGTCCATTGTGTGAACGTAGGGAAAACATTTTGCGGAGAAAAAATGAAGATAATCTTAAAAAGATGAAGGATATTTCATCATGTGAAAATTTTCTACTTTTATAAAAAGTAGAACCAATATACTTCAAGAGTATAATTTTTGGAATTAAAAAATAAAGAACGTCCCATCTATTTTTTGTTATAAGAAATTATCACAAAAAGTTATTAAACAGAGTATATAAAAGAAAAAATGACAGGGTATAAAATGGTTGATACATAAGACATTATGTAGCATGATATATACTTATATAGAAAAAAATACTTAAAAAAAAGAAATAAAATGATTAAAATAAAAAATGAAAAATGAATATGAGAAAACATAAGAAAAAGGAGAAAATTATGAAAAAACAAAGAGGAATTACCATAATTGCACTAATTATTACGATTTTATTCTCTTATGACTATGATAGAAATAGCAATAAGTTCCTCTTATCAATACATTATTAAATGATAGAAAAATTAAATTCTAACGATTGGTTGAAAAAATATGTATAAAGAAATAATAAAAAATAAAGAGGTATTTATGGAATTAAAAATTTTAAAAGATAGATATAAAGTAGTAAAATTAAGACCAAATGAGATAGTTCCAAAAGAAATATTTGGAGAAAAAATATATTCTATTACAAAAACAGAAGAGGAATTGTCAATTGTAGTAAAAAGTAATTTGAATATATCAAATGGTATTATAGAAGATAACTGGAATATGATAAAAATAATGGGAACATTAGATTTTGCACTAATTGGTATTTTATCTAAAATTACTAGTATTTTAGCAAATGCAAACATTAGTATATTTGCATTATCTACTTATAATACAGATTATATATTACTTAAGTCAGATAAATTAGAAAAAGCAATAGAAGTTTTAAAAGAAAATGGATATACCTTTAGATAAGAGAAAGGGAGGTACTATTTTGAACATAAGACAAAACAATAAACATAATAAAGGAATTACCTTAATCGCACTAGTCATTACAACCATATTCTCTTATGACGAAAAATTAAAAAGTAGTAATAACAAAGGTTTCCTCCTATCAACAATTTAGTAAATTATAAATTTTTACATATTTAAAAGATGAATTGTAAAAAATAAAATTGCAAGTTCATCTTTTTTGATTTTATAATAGTAAAATTATAAATAGAAATTGGAGGATTTGAAAATGGAAAATAAAGAATTAAAAGAAAATTATATTGATGAAAGAACAGAAATTGAATATAAATTAGTCGGAGATTATTATTTGCCAAATATTGTATTACCTAAACCAAGAAGAACAGGAAATATAGGAAAATATGGGAGACTAAGGCTAAAATATTTGGAAGAACACCATAGATTAGAAGTTATGCTAATGAGAGTTAAAAATGAATTAACAAGTCATTTACTAGATATTGAAGATGAGTGTAAAGCAAGAGTAGAGCAATTAGTAAAGCAAATAGCTAAAAAAGAAAATGTTACAGAAGAACTAAAAGCAAATAATCAAATGGAATGGGTAGGTAAAATGAATTGTATAAAGCAATGTGCAGAAGAAATTGTATGCAATGAAATAATTTACAAATAAAGTAAAATTTCTTTTGAATTTTTAATGAAATTTAAGAAAATAAATGATATAATGCTTTCAGTAGTAATATTATTTAATTTGGCAGACAGTGTCTGCCAAATTAGAAAGAAGGTAAAAATTGGAAAATGAAATAGATATAAGCAGATACAAAGAAATTTTTGAAAACATAAAACAAGAAGTGTTAAAATCACAATATAAAGCAATGCAAGCAGTAAATACAGAAATGATATATATGTATTGGCATATAGGAAAAATAATATTAGATAATATAGAATGGGGAAATAAGTTTATTGATAATTTATCAATGGATTTAAAAAGAGAGTTTCCAGAAATTCAAGGATTTTCAAGTAGAAATTTAAGAAATATGCGAAATTTTTATAAAGAATATCCTGATATCCAAATATTGCAGACATTGTCTGCCAAATTACCATGGTCTCATAATGTTTTGCTTATAAGTAAAGTCAAGGATATGGAAATTAGAAAGTGGTATATGAGGGAAACAATAAAAAATGGTTGGTCACACGATGTTTTAGCAGACCAAATAAAATATA
>CATXTS010000056.1 GCA_958402495.1 uncultured Clostridiaceae bacterium | reverse complement strand
GGAAAAGGATTCCAAGGTGTTATCAAACGTCATGGACAATCTAGAGGACCTATGGGACATGGTTCTATGTATCATAGAAGACCAGGATCTATGGGATCTACATCTACACCAGGTAGAGTTTTCAAAGGTAAAAAATTACCAGGACATATGGGAATGCAAACCGTAACGATTCAAAAATTAGAAGTCGTAAGAGTAGATATGGATAAAAATGTGATTTTAGTAAAAGGTAGTGTACCAGGTGTAAAAGGTGCTATCTTAAAAATTAAATCCAGTGTAAAAGCATAAGGAAGGAGGAGAATGAAGAATGCCTAACATAGACGTATATAGTGTAGAAGGAAAAAAAGTAAAAGAAATAGAGCTTAAAGAAGAAATTTTTGGAATTGAGCCAAATGAAGCAGTAGTACATAGTGTACTTGTAAACTTCTTAGCTAATCAAAGACAAGGTACACAAAGTACCAAAACAAGAGCAGAAGTTCGTGGTGGAGGAAGAAAGCCATGGAGACAAAAAGGAACAGGTAGAGCAAGACAAGGTTCTATTAGAGCTCCACAATGGGTTAAAGGTGGAATTGCCTTAGGTCCAAAACCTCGTTCATACAGTTATACTGTAAACAAGAAAGAAAGACGTTTAGCTATTAAATCCATGCTAAGTTCAAAAGTATTAGAAAATGCATTAGTTGTTGTAGATACATTAGACTTAAAAGAAATCAAGACAAAAGAAATGGTAAAAATCCTTAACAATTTAAAAGTAGAAGGAAAAACATTAATGCTATTACCAGAGAAGAACGAAAACGTTCAAAAATCTGCAAGAAATATTGAAGGTGTAAAAACTACTTTAGTTAATACCATCAATGTATATGATTTATTAAAATATAAAAACTTAGTAATTACGCTAGACACCGTTAAAAAATTAGAGGAGGTGTACGCTTAAATGAGACCAGAAGAAATTATCATGGCACCAGTTATTACAGAGAAAAGTAATGATGAATTACAAGCAGGAAAGTATACTTTTAAAGTAAACAAAAATGCTACAAAAGTAGAAATTGCTAAAGCAGTTGAAAAATTATTTGAAGTAAAAGTATTAAATGTAAATACAATGACTGTTAAAGGAAAAACAAAAAGAGTAGGAAAATATGAAGGAAAAACTTCTGACTGGAAAAAAGCAATTGTAACAATCGATACAAACCCTGAGGATAAAACCTACCTTACAAAAGGCGGAAAAGCAGTAAAAGGATCTAAAAAATATAAAGATTCTATTGATGCTTTCATGGGTGCATAAGTAAAACAATACAATTATCTGGAAAATACCAGGAAATCAAAGAATATCTGTCATACGGAGCAGGAAAAAAATCCGTAAATAAAAGAAATATAAGGAGAAATACAAAATGGGAATGAAACATTTTAGACCAACTACTCCATCTCTAAGAAACACAACTGTTTCTACATTTGAAGAGATTACAAAGAAGACACCTGAAAAATCTTTACTTGCTAGCAAGAAAGAAAAAGCAGGAAGAAATGCCTATGGTAGAATTACAGTAAGACATCAAGGTGGAGGAAATAGACAAAAATATAGAATTATTGATTTTAAAAGAAACAAAGATGATATGGCAGCAACTGTCGTAGGAATCGAATATGATCCTAACAGAAGTGCTAATATTGCTTTAATCAAATATGAAGACGGAACTTTAAGTTACATCTTAGCTCCAGTTGGATTAAAAGATGCAGATACCGTTATATCTGGACAAAAAGTAGATATTAAACCAGGAAACTGTATGCCAATCGAATCTATTCCAGTAGGTACTATGATTCACAATATTGAATTAAATCCAGGTCAAGGTGGGAAGATGGTAAGAGCTGCAGGACAAGAAGCACAATTAATGGCTAAAGAAGGAAAATACGCACACGTAAGACTTCCATCAGGCGAAATGAGATTAGTCATGACAAAATGTAGAGCAACTATCGGAACCGTTGGAAATACAGACCATGAAAATGTAAAAATCGGTAAAGCTGGAAGAACAAGACATATGGGTATTCGTCCATCTGTTAGAGGTTCTGTAATGAACCCAGTAGATCACCCACATGGTGGTGGTGAAGGTAAAGCTCCAGTAGGACACGCAGGACCAATGACACCTTGGGGTAAACCAGCATTAGGATATAAGACAAGAAAGAAAAATAAACAATCTAATAAATTTATAGTAAAGAGAAGAAAGTAAGGAGGGAAAAAAGATATGTCAAGATCAAGTAAAAAGAAACCATTCGTTGCTCCAGAATTAATCAAAAGAGTAGATAGCATGAATGAAACAGGGGCAAAAGAGGTATTAAAAACATGGTCAAGAGCTTCTACTATATACCCTCAAATGGTAGGACACACAATCGCTGTTCATGATGGTAGAAAACATGTACCAGTCTATATTACAGAAGAGATGATTGGTCATAAATTAGGAGAATTTGCTCCAACAAGAACTTTTAAAGGTCATGCAGGAGAAAAAACAACGAAGAAATAATAAAGTATAACCAAAAGGAGGTTAGAGTAACGTGGAAAAGCAAGAAGTTCAAGAAATCGTAGTGCCAGAAGCAGTAGCAACATTAAAATATGCTAGAATTTCAAGTAGAAAAGTAAAAATCGTCATAGATTTAATCAGAGGAAAAAGTGTAGATGAAGCTTTAGCAACTGTAAAATATACACCAAAAGCAGCATCTGAAATTATCGAAAAATTATTAAAATCAGCTATCGCAAATGCTGAAAATAATCATCATATGGCACATGAAAAATTATATGTTGCAGAAGTATTTGCAAACCAAGGTCCAACATTAAAGAGAATTAGACCTGCTGCAAAAGGATCTGCTGTTAGAATTAGAAAAAGAACAAGCCATATTACAATCGTATTAAGAGAAAGAGACTAAAAAATAAGGAGGGAGAATAGAACATGGGAC
Organism: uncultured Clostridiaceae bacterium; assembly: GCA_958402495.1. GTDB lineage: Bacteria > Bacillota > Clostridia > TANB77 > CAG-508 > UMGS1663. The sequence goes on along the minus strand of CATXTS010000056.1, from coordinate 8,508 downwards.
AAAAAATGGATCCTCATGGATTAAGAGTAGGAGTCATTAAAGACTGGAGCTCAAAATGGTATGCAAATTCTAAAGACTTTGCAGATTACCTTGTAGAAGATTATAAAATCCGTGAATATGTTAAGAAAAAATTATATGTTAGTGGTATTTCCAAAATTGAAATTGAAAGAACCGCTAAATTTGTAAAAGTAAATGTTTTCACAGCAAAACCAGGTCTAGTAATAGGTAAAGGTGGAAACTTAGCTGAAAACTTAAAAAATGAATTACAAAAAATGATTGGTAAAGAAGTAAACTTAAATATCGTTGAAGTAAAAGATGTAGATACCAATGCACAATTAGTTGCAGAAAACATTGCAGGTCAACTAGAAAGAAGAATTTCATTCAGAAGAGCTATGAAACAATGTATGCAAAAAACTATGAAAGCAGGTGCTTTAGGAATCAAAACTTCAGTATCTGGAAGATTAGGTGGAGCAGACATGGCTAGAACAGAGTTCTACAAAGAAGGAACCATTCCTCTACAAACTTTACGTGCTGACATTGATTATGGATTTGCAGAAGCAGATACCACATATGGAAAAGTTGGTGTAAAAGTTTGGATTTATAAAGGTGAAGTTCTTCCAGCTAAAAAGAAAGCAAAAGGAGGGGAAGAATAATGCCATTAATGCCAAAAAGAACAAAATATAGAAAACAACAAAAAGGTAGAAATAGAGGTAGAGCAACAAGAGGAAACAGAGTAACAGATGGTGAATACGGATTACAAGCAATAGATGCTGGTTTAATCACAACAAACCAAATAGAATCTGCCCGTGTTGCTATGACACGTTATATTAAAAGAGGTGGAAAGGTTTGGATTAAAATCTTCCCAGATAAGCCAATAACAAAGAAACCAGCAGAAACTCGTATGGGTAAAGGTAAAGGCGCAGTAGAATACTGGGTTGCAGCTGTAAAACCAGGAAGAGTTATGTTTGAAATAGCAGGTGTATCTGAAGAAATAGCAAGAGAAGCATTAAGACTTGCTGCTATGAAACTATCTGTTAAGTGTAAATTTGTTAAAAAAGAAACTGAAATAGGTGGTGAAAGTGATGAAGATTAGTAAAATAAGAGAAATGTCTTCACCAGAACTAGAAAAAGAATTAGGAGAATTAAAATCAGAATTATTCAAACTAAGATTTAGTTTAGCAACAAATGGTTTAGATAATCCTATGAAAATTAATGAAGTTAAGAAAGACATTGCAAGAATTAATACAGTATTAACCGAAAGAAAATTAGCTGAAAATAAATAATCCAAAAAGAAAAGGAGGATTCAAGAAATGGAAGAAAGAAATCTTCGTAAAGTCATGACTGGTATTGTTAAATCTAATAAAATGGACAAAACAGTAGTAGTAGCAGTTGAAACTAGTGAGAAACATAAAACTTACGGAAAAGTTCAAAGAAAAACATATACATTAAAAGCTCATGATGAAAACAACGAATGTGGAATCGGCGATAAAGTAAAAGTAATGGAAACCAGACCTTTATCTAAGGATAAAAGATTCAGAGTTGTAGAAATCGTAGAAAAGGCTATTATAAAATAATAAAGGAGAAAGGGAGGTACTATAAATCATGGTACAGCAACAATCAATATTAAAAGTAGCTGATAACACTGGTGCAAAAGAAATTATGTGCATTAGATGTTTAGGTGGTTCTTATAGAAAATATGCTGGCGTTGGTGATGTCATTGTGGCTTCTGTTAAAACAGCAACACCTGGTGGCGTTGTAAAAAAAGGTGATGTTGTAAAAGCAGTCGTTGTTAGAACAAAGAAACCAATTAGAAGAGCAGATGGATCTTATGTCAGATTTGATGAAAATGCAGCAGTGATTATCAAAGAAGATAAAAACCCAAAAGGAACACGTATCTTTGGGCCTGTTGCTAGAGAACTAAGAGATAAAGACTATATGAAAATATTATCTTTAGCACCAGAAGTTCTATAGTATGAAAAATAAGATAGGAAAATAACCACGATTGAAAGAGGTGAAATATAAAAATGAAAATCAGAAAAGGAGATACTGTTCAAGTTTTATCTGGAAATGATAAAGGAAAGACAGGAGAAGTTTTAGAAGTTATACCAAAAACAGAGAAAATCATTGTAAAAGGTATTAATATTAGAAAAAAACATATAAAACCAAGAAAACAAGGTGAAGAAGGTGGTATCATTCCAGTAGAATGTGCTATCCATAGTAGCAAAGTAAATGTCGTATGTCCAAAATGCGGAAAAGCTACAAGAATTGGTTTTGAAATTGAAAAAGATGAGAAAGTACGTGTTTGTAAAAAATGCGGTACTAAAATAAAATAGATGTAAGTAGGAAAGGAGGAATACATAGACTATGGAAATATTAAGAGAACAATTTGAGAAAGAAGTAATTCCAGCATTAATGAAAAAATTCAATTATAAATCTGTTATGGAAGTTCCAAAATTAGAGAAAATCGTTATCAACGTAGGTCTTGGAGATATTAAAGATAATCCAAAATCATTAGATAATGCTATCAATGATATTAAAATTATAACTGGGCAAGCACCGGTTATAACGAAAGCAAAGAAAGCAATTGCAGCCTTCAAAATTAGAGAAGGTGTTAATATGGGATGTAAAGTTACATTAAGAGCAGGAAAGATGTATGATTTTGCATACAAACTATTTAATGTAGCACTTCCAAGAGTAAGAGATTTTAGAGGAGTTTCTAAAAACGCATTTGACGGAAGAGGTAACTACTCTATGGGAATTAAAGAACAATTAATTTTCCCAGAAATCGAATATGATAAAGTAGATAAAATTAGAGGAATGGATATTATTTTCGTAACAACTGCTAAGACAGATGAAGAAGCAAAAGAATTATTAGCACTTTTAGGTATGCCTTTTAAAAACTAAGAAGCTGTAAGCGAAAAGTAAGCCATACAGAGAGTGAGTAACAAAGAAAGGAGAAAGCCAATGGCTAAAAAATCTTTAAAAATAAAGCAAGCAAGAGAGCAAAAATACAAAACAAGAGAATACAACAGATGTAAGATTTGTGGAAGACCACATGCCTATATTAGAAAATATGGAATTTGCCGTGTATGCTTTAGAGAATTAGCACACAAAGGTGAAATACCAGGAGTAAAGAAAGCAAGTTGGTAATCTAAAAAAATAGGAAGAAAACAATTTAATTGTTTTTTAGTACGTAAAAAAGGAGGGAAAAAATTTCATGAATACAACTGACCCAATAGCAGATATGCTAACAAGAATCAGAAATGCAAACAGTTCAAAACATAAAACTGTAGATATTCCAGCTTCTAATATGAAAAAAGCAATTGCTAATATCTTATTACAAGAAGGATATGTCAAAGCATGTGAAGAAATTAAAAATGAAAATCAAGGAATTATTAGAATTACCTTAAAATATGACGAAAAAGGTGCAAGAGTAATTGATGGATTAAAAAGAATCAGTAAACCAGGTTTAAGAGTATATGCATCTAAAGACGAATTACCACAAGTATTAAATGGATTAGGAATTGCTTTAATTTCTACATCTAAAGGTATTAAAACTGATAAAGAAGCAAGAAACGAAGGTCTAGGAGGAGAAGTTCTAGCTTACGTTTGGTAATTAAAAAGCAAAAAAGGAGGGAAAATCAAAATGTCAAGAATAGGAAACAAACCTATTACTGTACCAGATGGTGTAGAAGTAAAATTAGATAATCACCATTTAACAGTGAAAGGACCTAAAGGAACATTAGAAAGAGATATTCATAAAAACATGACTGTTTCTATCGAAGGAAATGTCATTACAGTAACAAGACCAAACGATGAAGCAGAAAATAGAAGTTTACATGGATTAACCAGAACATTAATTAGCAACATGATAGAAGGTGTTGTTAATGAATATAAGAGAGAATTACAAATTGTTGGTGTTGGATATAGAGCACAAAAACAAGGAAATAAGTTAGTAATGAACTTAGGATATTCTCATCCAGTAGAAATGGAAACACCAGAAGGAATTACTTTTGACGTTCCAAATGCAAATACGATTATTGTAAAAGGAATTGACAAAGAATTAGTTGGTCAAACAGCAGCTGTTATCAGAACAAAAAGACCACCTGAAGTTTACCATGGAAAAGGTATTAAATATGCTGAAGAACATATTAGACGTAAAGAAGGAAAAGCTGGTAAAAAATAAAATAAAATTAATAAAATCATTTAAAAAAACTAAGGCTGTTACTTTAGTAGAAAGGAGAAAAAAATGATTACAAAAACAGATAGAAAGCTAGAAAGAAGAAGAAGACATTTAAGAGTACGTAGAAAAATCAGTGGAACAGAGCAATGTCCAAGATTATGCGTATATAGAAGCAATAAAAATTTATTTGTACAAGTCATTGATGATGTAGCTGCAACAACACTTGTTAGTGCTTCTACACTTGATAAAGAAATTAAAACAAAACATGCTAATAAAGAAGCTGCAAAAGAAGTAGGTGCTTTAATTGCTAAAAGAGCTTTAGAGAAAAACATTGAGAATGTTGTATTCGATAGAGGTGGATACATTTATCATGGTGTTGTCAAAGAATTAGCAGAAGCTGCAAGAGAAGCAGGATTAAAATTCTAAGAGGAAAAGGAGGGAAATAAAAGTGCAAGAAGAAAATACATCTAATGAAATTAAAGAAAAAGTAGTTGCGATTAACAGAGTTGCGAAAGTTGTAAAAGGTGGTAGAACTTTTAGATTTAGCGCAGTCGTTGTTGTTGGTGATGGTGCTGGACACGTAGGTGTTGGTAATGGAAAAGCAGCAGAAGTTCCAGATGCAATCAAAAAAGCAATTGAAGAAGCTAAGAAAAATTTAATTGAAGTTCCTGTTGTAGGTACGACAATTCCACATGAATATATTGGAAAATTTGGTAGTGCTACTGTTATGTTAAAACCAGCTGCAGAAGGTACTGGAGTTATAGCCGGTGGTAGCGTAAGACCTGTTCTAGAACTTGCAGGATATAAAGATATTCGTACAAAAGTATTAGGAACGAATAACCCAAGAAACGTAGTATATGCCACAATCGAGGGATTAAAGAAAATGCAAACAGTAGAACAAGTAGCAGCAAAAAGAGGAAAAAAAGTAGAAGATATCTTATAGAAATAAGATAAGAGATAAAATCATTGATTAAGAGAAAGAGGAGGTGTAATCTCATAATGAAATTAGGCGAATTAAAACCAGCACAAGAAGTAGAAACAAGAAAAAGAGTTGGACGTGGAATCGGTTCTGGCTTAGGAAAAACATCTGGTAGAGGACATAAAGGACAAAAAGCAAGATCAGGTGGAGGCGTAAGACGTGGTTTCGAAGGTGGTCAAACACCATTATATAGAAGATTACCAAAAAGAGGATTTACAAATATCCATGCAAAGAATTACACAGAAGTAACATTAACGATGCTAAATAAAGCAACAACTACAGAAGTTACAGCTGAAAGTTTAATAGCAGATGGTATTATTTCTAAAGCTAATGACGGTATCGTTATATTAGCAACTGGTAAATTAGAGAAAAAATTAACGGTTAAAGCTGTCAGATTTACAAAAGCAGCTAAGGAACAAATAGAAGCTTTAGGTGGAAAGACAGAGGTGATTTAATTGTTTCAAACAATCAGAAATGCGTTAAAGACACCAGAAGTTAGAAAAAAATTATTATATACTTTAATACTAATTGTTATTTTTAGATTAGGTTGTTATATAACAGTACCTGGCGTTGACTCTTTCCAATTAGCAGAAGCATTTAAAGGACAGGGAATAGCCTCTTTAATCGATATGATTTCAGGAGGTGCTTTCTCTAGATTATCTATTTTTGCTATGTCGATTAGCCCTTACATAACAGCTTCTATTGTTATTCAATTACTAGGTATGGTTATACCAGCTTTAGAAAGATTAACAAAAGAAGGTGGAGAAGAAGGCAGAAACAAAATTAATCGTTACACCAAAATTTTAACGATTGTACTTGCCTTAATAGAAGGTACAGGTATTTACTTATCTTATCGTTCATCAGGTATCTTTATGGATACAGGTTGGATGACAGGGGTAACAGTAGTTGTTTCCTTAATGGCAGGAACAGCATTACTAATGTGGCTAGGAGAGCAAATTACTAACAAAGGTATTGGTAATGGAATTTCGATTATCATCTTTGTAGGTATTATAGCTGGACTTCCAAGAGGTGTAACTACCATTTGGAGTTTACTATTTGCTAATGGAACTTTTTCTACAACAGGTTTATTAACTGCTTTAGGTATTATTGTAGGTGCTATTATCTTAGTAGCAGGTGTTGTATTTGTACAACAAGCGGAAAGAAGAGTACCAGTACAATACTCTAAAAAAGTAGTTGGAAGAAAAATGGTAGGAGCACAAAATACACATATACCTTTAAAACTTGCTATGGCAGGAGTTATGCCAGTTATTTTTGCTTCTTCCTTTATGACATTCCCAGCAATTGTTATTCAAATGTTTATACCAGATATTGCGACACAAGCAGGATTTTGGTCAGTTATTTATAATTTTTCTATAGCTACTTCATCTTCTAGCGTTGGTATCGGATACTCTATAGCAAATGCAATTGTTTACTTATTATTAATTGTTGGATTTACATTCTTCTATACATATGCTACATTCAATCCAGCAGAAGTATCCAATAATATTAAGAAAAATGGTGGATTTATTCCAGGTATTCGAGCAGGAAAGCCAACTACCGATTATTTATCATCTATCATTTCTAAGTTAACCGTATTTGGAGGATTATTCTTAGCAGTGATTGCTATCCTTCCAATGCTTTTAAGATTTACAAATCTAAACTTAGCTTTTGGTGGAACATCTATATTAATTGTTGTTGGTGTAGCTTTAGAGACTGTACAACAATTAGAATCACAATTAGTGATGAGACATTACAAGGGATTCTTAGAGTAAGAGAAAAAATAAAATATAAATACAAGAATAAAAATGGATGCTTTACTATAAAGCGTCTGTTTTTTTCTGTGAATTAGAATTTTCTGAATAAAAAGTTGCATAAATACAAAAGATAAGTTATAATATACATGATAGCTGTAAAAAAATTACGGTTAGGAAAGAGGTGCGATAATGCTAAAAAGATTTGAAGTACAAGGATACAAAAACTTCAAGGAAAAATTGGTAATGGATTTTTCAGATATAAGAGATTATCAATTTAACCCTCAATGTATTAGAAATAATTTATTAAATAATGCTATTATTTATGGAAAAAATGGTGTAGGTAAGACAAACTTAGGAAGTGCTATCTTGGATATCAAGAGAAGTTTTGTTAGAAATATAAGGCAGGAAGAGAACTTTTTAAATGCAGATTCTAATACGGATTATGCACAATTTAAATATATATTTCAATTTGAAGAGGATGAAATCCAGTATGAATATAAAAAGAAAAATATAAATCTTTTTTTAGAAGAAAAATTCGTATTGAATGGAGAAGTTATATTTTTTTATAATCATTCAACAAAGAAAAAAGAAATTTATCATTTGGAAAAAATAGGTGCAGAATTTTTAAATTGGGAATTATTAGATGATGGGATTAGTGTACTAAATTATTTAATTAATACAATACCGCTTTCTTCTTCTCCTTTATTAGAAAAAATGTATGATTTTATAAGTGGAATGATTTTATTGCGCGGAACAAGAAATTATCAAGATATGGAAGAAATGTTTGAGCAAAAAATAATAGAAGAAAAGAAAGTAGGAGAGATACAGAAAATTTTAAATGAATTTGGTATAAATGAAAAAATAGAAGTAAAAACAACACCAACAGGTAATAAAAAATTGTACAGTTCTCATAAAAGACCAATTGAATTTATTAAAAATGCTTCTAGTGGAACACTTTCTTTAATAGATTTGATGGTAAAATATCAAGAAATAAAAGATATTTCTTTTATTTATATTGATGAATTTGATGCATTTTACCATTTTGAATTGGCAGAGAAAGTTATAAAATTTTTAGAGAAGATAGAACATTGTCAAACGATTACTACAACACATAATACAAGCTTATTAAGTAATAGAATTATGAGACCAGATTGCTTTTTTATATTAACCAATGAAAAGATAACTTCTATTGTAAATAGTACAGATAGAGAGTTAAGAGAGGGGCACAATTTAGAAAAACTATATAAAAGTGGTGAGTTTGATGAGTAAAACAAAGAAAATATTACTAATAACAGAAGGCGCAAAAGGAGAAAAACAATTGCTAGAAAAATTGTTAAAAGAATATAACTTAGCTATAGAATATGAACTATATACTTATGGGACTAATATTTATGAGTTATATGAAAGAATGTTTACTAATCAAGAAGAAAACTTAGAGAATTTAGACCTTTTACAGACTTTAAAAGAAAGAGACTCTAATAATGAAATTTTAAATCAAGATTATACAGATATCTTATTAATATTTGATTATGAACCACAGGATAATAGATTCTCGAGTGAAAGAATTAAGAAGCTATTAGAATATTTTTGTG
>CATXTS010000055.1 GCA_958402495.1 uncultured Clostridiaceae bacterium | reverse complement strand
ATCTTCAAAATTCAAAGAGGAAAATGGAGACATAAAGATGTACCTGAGGAAGTAAGACCAGTAAAGGCAAAGGTAGAGTTTGTAAAAAAACGAAAGGAATCAAAGGAACGAATCTTAGCTTTTATAAAAGCAAAAGGAATTGTAAAAACAGTAGAGATTTTAGAAATGACATCTGTTAGTAAATCTGTTATGTATCAATTATTAGAACAGTTACAACAGGAGGGAGAAATCTTCAAAATTCAAAGAGGAAAATGGAGACATAAAGATGTACCTGAGGAAGTAAAACCAGTAAAGGCTGCAAGCAAACAGAAGGCAAAGGAACAAATCTTAGCTTTTATAAAAGCAAAAGGAATTGTAAAGACAGCAGAGATTGTAGAAATTGCTTTTGTTAGTTATGCTAGGGTGTATCAATTGTTAACAAAGTTGCAACAGGAAGGAGAAATCTTTAAAATCAAACAAGGAATATGGAGATATAAAGATATTCCTGAAGCAATGGAAAATTCAGAAATAACTAGAAAAAAGGTTGTAGCTAGAACTCGGAATAAGCAGAAAAGAATGCCAACATTATCAATATCACAAAAACAAGAGATAACAGATGAAGCAATGATAAGTAAGATATTAAATAAAGGTTGGAGGGTTACTATTGATGAGTTGGCACAATTATGTTCTATGACTCCAGAATGTGTACAAACTATTCAAAGAAAATGCAATAGAAAGACATGAAGATGGTACCATCAGCAAAATACAAAGAAGTAATATATTCCAGAAGGAAGAATATAAGGATATATTACACTATATCATGAAGCAAGAGTATATTTCAAAAGCCTTTTTGAAATATAAATTTCCAACGCAGGCAGAAGAAATAATAGAAGCATTAGAAAAAGAGAAATATCTTAGATTTTTACCAGGCGAAAATAGATATAAAGTACTTATTTTCGGAAAAGTCTTATATTTTATTAATGAGAATCCGAATGCTAAAAAGATGGACATTCAAAGAGCTTTTCCGAAAAAAGACCATACAGAAGTTAGTAGAGTCATAGATACCCATTTAAAAGCAAAAAGAATTTTAAATAAGGATTCTGGATTTGTAATTAATTTGTAATAAACAGTAAATCAGTATATGTTATAGAAGATGCACAAAAACGATAGGTTTTTCCTATCGTTTTTGTGTACTAATTTTTAAAATAGAAAAAGTATGTATTAAATCCATCCAGAGTAATAACGTTAAAAGGGAATAACTATGCAATTAGATAGAAATGAGCACATTAGAATAACTTCCTTTTGACATTTACATTATGTAGACAATATATAAATTAAATGGTATAATAAGGTAAGTAGGTTTTGAAAAGTTACTGTAAAAAATGAAGACAGTACGAATTTTATAAAAAATGGAGGAAAAAAATGCGGAAAGTAAAGATGACTACAACAGACATGTTAAAAACAAGATGGATATTGGTTGGTTTTGCTTGTGAGTTTCCAAGAATTCATATAACAGGAGATTTAACAAGTACTTCCATAGAAATTTGGTTAGAGGATTTAGTATTATCTACCATTACGAAAAAGTTAATAGAAGAAAATTTAATGGATAAAGTGACTTTTAAGTGTGGAAGTCGAAAAGTATCTAGGCTAGACTTACCAAAAACAAGGGCTGCACAAGTAATGGAACTGTTCCAAATAAAGGCAGAACGTACCAATCAGGAATTACTAAATGCTACTGGGATGACTAAAACAGCTTTAAGTCCTCTATTACGTGACTTAAAAGAAAACGAACTAATTATAAGAAAGGATAGGAGAACGTGGATAGTCAATAACTATATCGAAGAAGAGACGCCAGTATATACGAGTGATTTTCTAAAAGATATAGAGGTATTGGAAGAAGATGCGACCATTAGATACCTATTAACAAGGGAAAGGGTATCAGAGGAAGTACTTAAAGAAAAGTTTGGAATTGGAGAATGTCTTCAAAATTGGCTACAGAGAGGACATATTGTAGTCTCTACAGAAGAATTCTATGAGACAGTAAGAAGACCAAGCTTTGATTCTAATTCCCTGGAAGAGAAATTTTGGAAGCAACTAAATAACCATAAAAGTATGGAACGGATGAGACGAGGTGTTCCGCATAGAAGGTGGACTGAGTTAAATAACTTTTTGGACAGAATGATAGGGGAAGGAAATATTGTTAAAAAACAAAAAAGATTTTATCAAATAACAATTGAAAATCGGTTATTATACTTTCTATACAAACATCCAAGAAGTAAGGTGTTTTATATTTCTCAAAGTCTGTTAAGTAATAAGCAGACAGTAGAGAAAACACTGTCTTCCTTGATTGAACAAGGAAGTGTCAAAAAGATAAAAGGAGAAGAATTCATCCTCTCCTCCAATTAAGCACTATTAAAAAGGGAGTATCTATGTTGTTCGTAGATACTCCTAGTCTTTAGTTTTTTAAAGTAAAATAACAAAAAAATAGAATATATTTATTTTTGTGCAAGATAATGTTCAATCGTATCCCATACGGCATCTGTATAAATTCTTCTTTCAGCAGAAAAAGGAAGAAAAGGTAAGTCCTTTAAAGGATTTAATGCCATTTGCAAATCTTCTACTTGTTTATCTACTTTGGTAACTGCAATTTTATCCGCCTTATTAGCAATTATCATACAAAGTTTTTGTGCTTGTATAATATATTGATACATTAATCTATCATTTTCAGAAGGGGCATGACGAATATCTATTAGAAAGATGATTAAAGAAATATTTTTACTTTGTGATAGATATTGCTCAATAAACTGTCCCACTTTTATCTGTTCTTGCTTGGACATTTTACTATAACCATAGCCGGGTAAATCCACAAAATAAAATTGATGGTCCATATCGTAAAAATTAATTTGTCTAGTTTTACCAGGTTCACTACTAGTTCTAGCTAATTTTTTTCGATTTACCAAAGTATTAATAAAAGAGGATTTTCCAACATTCGATTTACCAACTAATACAATCTGAGGTAAATTGTCATCTGGATATTGTTTAGGGGAAACCGCAGAAATTTTAAATTCTGGATTTTTGATAAGCATAGCTTCTCCTTTCTAACCCAAGATTACTTGGGCTTATAAACTATCTTTTAGGGATTATTTTTTCTAAACCACCCATGTAAGGACGTAGAACCTCAGGAATGATGACACTACCATCTGGTTGATAATTGTTTTCTACAAGAGCAATTAGCATACGAGGAGGTGCAACTACGGTATTATTAAGCGTATGTGCATAATAATTTCCTTTTTCACCTTTAATACGAATACCTAATCTGCGTGCTTGTGCATCTGTTAAATTCGAACAACTACCCACTTCGAAATATTTTTGTTGTCTAGGACTCCATGCTTCTACATCGCAACTCTTAGCTTTTAAATCAGCTAAATCACCACTACAGCATTCTAATGTACGTACAGGAACGTTCATACTTCTAAATAGTTCTACCGTATAAGACCACATCTTATCATACCACTCATAACTTTGCTCTGGCTCACATACCACAATCATTTCTTGTTTTTCAAATTGATGAATACGATAAACACCACGCTCTTCGATACCGTGAGCTCCCTTTTCTTTTCTAAAACAAGGAGAATAGGAAGTCATTGTATAAGGTAACTCTTCTTTTTTTAAAATTTGGTCTTTGAATTTACCAATCATAGAATGCTCAGAAGTACCAATTAAATATAAATCTTCTCCCTCAATTTTATACATCATAGCATCCATTTCCTCAAAACTCATAACACCAGTTACTACATCGCTACGAATCATATAAGGTGGAATACAATAGGTAAAGCCTTTTTGAATCATAAAATCTCTAGCATAACTTAAAACAGCAGAATGTAGTCTAGCAATATCACCCATTAAATAGTAAAAACCATTTCCAGCTACACGGCGAGCAGCATCTAAATCTAAACCATTTAAAGCTTCTAAAATCTCTCCATGGTAAGGAATCTCATAATCAGGAACAATAGGTTCACCATACTTTTGTACTTCTACATTTTGACTATCATCTTTTCCAATAGGAACAGAAGGATGTAGCATATTAGGAATCTTCATCATTCTTTCTTGAATTTCTGTTGCATATTGTTCTTCTAATTTTTCATTTGCAGCAAGTTCTTCATTAATTTTTTGTACTTGTGCTTTAATAGCTTGTGCTTCCTCTTTTTTTCCTTCTCTCATAAGGGTACCAATTTGATTACTCAAAGTATTACGAGAAGAACGAAGTTCATCTCCTTTTAATTTCACTTCTCTGTTTTTAACATCTAATGTTAAAACTTCATCAACTAAAACCAATTTATGGTCTTGGAATTTTTTTTGGATATTTTCCTTAACAAGTTCTGGATTTTCTCTTAAAAATTTTATGTCTATCATACACATAAACTCCTTTCTTATAAAAAAACAAAAACGCCCTTATGCTATACATAAGGACGAAATAAACTTCTTTCGTGGTGCCACCTTAATTCCTAAATAAACGAAAAGCTTACTTAGAACTTTAGAATGCGGATAACCGAGCATGAACGGTTTTGTTTTCACAAAAAGCCATAAAAGTAGATTCCTAAAAAGTTTTCTCCCACTTACACCAACCGTAGGCTCTCTTTGCAAAACATATTTTAGTACTATTCTTTTATCTTTGCTAATATTTCTATTAAGAATTGTTGCCATTTTACCATGATTTCATACAAAATTCAAGTAATTTATAATAAAATACCAAAAAAGGGAAACAATGATAAAAAAGGAGGAGAAAAAATGGGATTTGAAATTGTTAAATTTATACTATATGCTCTATTAATTGTTGTAATAGCCAAATATGTGTTAGTTAAACTCTTAAGAAAGTTAGCAGAGGGACTTAATTTGTCTCCAAAAGCAGTAGGAAATATTGCTGGAATTGCTACCTCTATACCAGAACTACTCACTGTTTCTTTTTCTGCATTTGCAGGTTTATTAGGAACTAGTATTTATAATATCTTAAGTTCTAATATTATCAATACGGTGCAATATCTATTCTCTATAATTTTAAATAAAAACCAAAAGGTTATGAAAAATAGAGCTATACAAACAGATTTAGTCATGGTAGCTTTAACCATTGCTATACCAGGGGTAATGCTATTATTTCATATAGACTTTACCATGTTATTAGTACCAGTCTTCGTGATGTTATTTTTCTTATTTTATTATATCAATGGAAATGCGCATAAATTATATTTAAAAAAAGAAGATGCACAAATAGATGAAGAAATTAAAGAAGAAAGCAGATGGGTAAAGGGTAAAACAAATCTAGTAATAAGATATAGTTTATATTTATTAGTAACTAGTGTGGCATTATATATAATAGGTAACCAGTTAAGCATCGTGTTAGAAAATTTAGCACAAGTTTTCTTTATTCCAGAATTTGTATTAGGAATTGCCTTAGGATTCATTACAAGCCTACCAGAACTAATTACCTTCTTTGAATCACAAAAACATTATAAACAAGAAGAAAAACAAGAACTAGGTGTAGTAGAAGCAACTAATAATTTATTGACTTCTAATATTTTAAACTTATTTGTCATTCAAAGTATAGGTATCATCATTTATTATGCTATTGGTCATCAGGCAGTGCAAGAAGAAATGTTACTAGCTATGAAACAAATACAAGTAAAAATGCAAACACTAAAAAAATAAATGCTTCATTCTAATATAAAAAGCAAAAAGGAAGAATAATTTTCAAAAATAGGAATATACTGTAAGTAAAATACAGTAAAGAGGAGAATAGACTATGCATGAAGAATATATAAAAGAAAATCCTATTATAGAAAGAACCCAGCAAGAAAAACAGACAGAATTAATCATGAGTATTCTAAAAACAAAAGAAGAATTAGAAGAAGCTAATAAAAATTTTGAATATGCAGAAGGAGATTTAATTGATTATTATACTTACCAAATCAAAGCCAGTCGTGCTAAAATTGACTATTTAATTAAAAAAGCAAAGAAACAAGGCATTGTACTAGATATGATTGACCAAATAGAAATGCGTTTTAGAGAAGCTATGTAACAAATAAGCATATTTGTCCAACCACTTTCATACTATGATAATAGAAAAAAGGAAAAGGTGATGAAAGTTGGATGCCAATACCATAATTATTTATTTAGCTTGTATAATATTTTTATTTCTTTTTGGAAGAATTTTTATATTACCCCTAAAAAGCATTTTAAAACTAATAGGAAATTCTATCTTAGGAGGACTGCTTATTTTTATCATTAACTTAATTGGCCAGATGTTTTCCTTCCACATTGGGCTAAATGTAGTAACAGCGATACTAGTAGGTCTTTTAGGAATACCTGGCGCTATACTATTGGTTATTTTAAAATTATTTTTATAGTTTACGAGAAAAGTAATAGAAAAACTATTACTTTTCTTACGTTTATATCTGTTTATTGCCTTTTAAAGACGAACAAAGTAACTTTACAACCATACAAATTTATGGCATAATAGAAAATGAAGGAGAAAAAATATGTTTGATATAGAGGCAGAATTAAAAAAATTACCAGATAAACCTGGCGTATATATTATGCATGATAAAGACGATAATATTATTTATGTAGGAAAAGCTATTTCTTTAAAGAATCGTGTAAGACAGTATTTTCGTAAAAATAATAAAACCAAAAGAATAGAAAACATGGTTGCTTTAGTAGACCATTTTGAATATATTGTGGTAGATAATGAAGCTGAAGCTTTAATTTTAGAGTGTAATTTAATTAAGAAAAATAGTCCTAAATTTAATGTACTTCTAAAAGATGATAAGACATATCCCTATATTAAAGTAAATGTAAAAGATGATTTCCCCAATGTATATATAACAAGAAGGCTTTTAAATGATGGTGCAAAATATTTTGGACCTTATGCGAATGCGGGTGCTGCAAAAGAGATGGTAGATTTTATAAAAGAAAAATTTAAAATTAGACAATGCAAGAGTTTTAAATATAAAGATAGACCATGTTTAAATTATCACATTAAAAAATGTTTTGCTCCTTGTATGGGGTATATTTCTAAAGAAGAATATAGAGAGCAAATTCATCAAATTATTTCTATTTTAGAAGGTAAAACAGAGGCACTTTGTAAACAGATAGAAGCGCAAATGGAGGAAGCTGCCAATAACATGCAATATGAAAAAGCAGCATATTTAAGGGATAAGAAGATAGCCATTGAAAGAATTTCTGCTAAACAAAAGGTATCGAATTTAAATGAAAATGATATCGATGTCATTGGAATTGCCAAAAATGAGATAGAAGTATGTATAGAAATTTTCTTTGTAAGAAGAAGTAAAATGATAGGCAGGGAACATTACTTTTTCCGTGATTTAGTGGACGAAGAAAATAACCATATTTTATCGGAATTTATTAAACAATATTATGTGGGCAAGAGTATTTTACCTAATAAAGTGATGGTAAGGGAAGAAATAGAAGATAAAGCATTAATAGAAGAATGGCTAACGACAGTAGCACAAAGAAAAGTAGAAATTAAGTCTCCACAAAAAGGAGAAAAACTGCGTCTAGTTGAAATGGCGGAGAATAATGCACAAATTACATTAGAAAATAAAGCTAAGGATAAGTACAATGTATTAAATGAATTAAAAGAAGTTTTAAAACTAGACAAATTACCAAGAAAGATTGAATGTTATGATATTTCTAATATCTCTGGTACTTATATGGTAGCTGGTATGTGTGTATTACAAGATGGTATTATTAAGAAAAATCAAGCTAGAAGATTTCGTATTAAAACAGTAGAAGGACAAGATGACCCCAAGTGTATGCATGAGGTAATTACAAGAAGATTAAAACATTCTATTGAGAATGAAAATGGAGGCTTCGGTAAGTTGCCAGATGTGTTATTTGTAGATGGTGGTATTACCCAAATTAGAGCGGCAAGAGAAGCAGTAGATAGTTATCAGTTAGAAATACCTATCTTTGGTATGGTAAAAAATGATAAACATCAAACGAGAGCTTTGATGAATGAACAAAGACAAGAACTAGAATTATCACAAGAAGCAATGAATTTAATTACTTTATTTCAAGATAGTGTACATGATACTGCTATTGGTTATCATAAAAAATTAAGAAATGCAAGTGTTACGAAATCAGTATTAGATGAAGTAGAAGGCATAGGACCTGCTAAAAAGAAACAATTATTACAAAAATTTGGAAGTATAGAGGCTATAAAAGAAATACCAATTGAGCAATTAACACAGATAAAAGGTATCACAGAGGATTTAGCTAAAAAGATTAAAGAAAAATTAGAAGAAGGATAATCTAAAAAAGAATATCCTTCTTTTCTTTTTTAGAATAGAAAAGAAGGAGGATAAAGCTATATTTCATTAGATGACATAAAATTAATTGAAAATAGGCAAGAAAAAAACGAGAATAAAAGTAAGAACAAAATAGGTGATATGGGCTATTTTAGTAGTATAGATAATAAAAGAGAGCAAGAAAGAAGGTGTCTTCTATGAAAAAAGAAAAAGGAATAACCATGGTAGCATTAGTGGTAACGATTATTGTATTAATTATCTTGGCAGGTATTAGTATGCAAGTAACCATAGGAGAAGATGGCATTCTTACAAAAGCCAAACAGGCTAAACAAAATATAATTTTAGCAGGAGAGGCGGAGGCTATGCAGCTAAATCAGCTATATTTTGAATTAGAAACAGGAGGTGAACTATCAGAAGATGAAGAGTCCACCAAAAAGGACGAAATTATAGCTTTACTACAAAAGCAAGTGGAAGAATTACAAAAACAAATAGCTAGCTTGCAAACTGAGAATACAGAGTTAAAGAAACAAATAGAAGATTTACATACACAAATTGCCAATCTACAAAAAGAAATAGTAGATTTAAAAGCACAGATTGCTTCTAAAGATATAGAAATAGCAGAATTGAAAAAGCTGGTAAGTGAAAAAGAAGCTAAAATACAAGATTTACAAAATCAATTAAATACTATAAATTCTTTACTAGCCCAAACCAATGCAACAGCAGACAAAATCCTAGCTGGCTATAAAGCCTATAGTGGCGGAAAACTATTAACAGGAACCATGACAAATCATGGAGCAATTAGTAGTAGTTTAAATTGTGGACAAACCTATACCATTCCAGCAGGTTATCATAATGGTACAGGAAAAATTACAGCTAATAGTTTAGCAAGTCAGACACAGGCAACAGCAAATGCTAATAACCTAAGTAGTGGTGTAACAGCCTGGGTAAATGGACAGAAAATAACAGGAAATGGAGCAGATGTCAACAACGC
Source organism: uncultured Clostridiaceae bacterium (assembly GCA_958402495.1). Lineage (GTDB taxonomy): Bacteria > Bacillota > Clostridia > TANB77 > CAG-508 > UMGS1663. The sequence goes on along the minus strand of CATXTS010000055.1, from coordinate 2,166 downwards.
CTATAATAATGGCTATCAAGCAAGTAATGGAATTACTATACCTGAATATGTCTGGCAGGCAAATGGTGGTACCACTTATATGACATTTTCTGATATCCATTGTTCAACATTGACTGTTGATAAATTTACAAGTAATGGTAACTCTAGTGCTACTTTAGTGGTTATAGGAGATGGTACTACTTTATTTTCACAAGGTGGTTATGAAGTTAACCATATTTGCGTAAATATTACAGGGTATTCAAACATTACCGTACGTATTAATTCTTCACTATTTTCTAAAGGAACGGTGACTAATTTGATAATGAAATAAAAAAATAAGTGGGATATTTTATGAGATACATTTTAGAGATAAAGTTTTTTCTTTATCTCTTTTAAAATGTTTTTGGGCTAAAAAATGATATTTTTTAAAAATAAAGTTAGGATTTTTCATAGTAGAATAAAGATATATAGACATGTTCCCTCTTAAAAATATGTCTCTTTTGCTTCTAAATGGATTGCTTTTATAGAGAAAATATTTTATAATGAGAATAGAAAAAAAGGGGAACAGAAGATAAAGAAAGAAGGAATTTGCGTGAAAATAAAAAGTGAAAAAGGTATTACGATGGTTTCCTTAGTGGTTACCATTATTGTGTTAATTATCTTAGCGGGTGTTAGTATTAATGTAACCATAGGAGATAATGGGTTAATTACCAAAGCTAAAGAGGCAAAGGAAAATATAATTTCAGCTAGTCAAGCAGAAGCAGAACAATTAAATCGATTATATGATGAAATTAGTAATATAGGCGGAGATTCAGATATTAGTGGTAATGAAGCGATTATAAAGTTAACACAATTTAAAAAAGCTATTGCAACAGCCATCACCAATGAAGGCGTACCGACGTTTGAAACAGATACTGAACAAAAGATGGCTGGAAATATAGGACTAATTGTATCAGAAAGAACTAAAAATGCCACAGCTACAGCAAACGATATATTAGAAGGAAAAACAGCATGGGTAAAAGGTACTCAAGTTACTGGTAATAATAAAGGATATGATGCAGGTTACAATGATGGTTTCAATAATGGAAAAAGTGCGGGAACCTTAAAAAGAGTTGCCGTTAGTACTGCAGCAGGAGCTGTTAAAACAGCATTACCTAATATTTATGATAAACTAACAGTAGAAAATTTCGCTTTAGGTAATGTAACTGCTGAACCTGGTAGACATGGTGGAAACTTAGGACAAGATAATGGGTATTATAATATATCTGGTTATAATCCGACAACTGGTACAGTTTCTGTCAGTGTAAGACAAGGAGACCCCCGGAAATGCAGAAATTTTTATTAGAAATTTTAGTGTAACAATATATTGTTATTATGTAGAATAATAACAAAAGAAGAATTTAGGAATTAGAAAAACTAGATTCTTCTTTTTTCTTGGAAAGTATTGTAATTTAGCTAAAAAAACGATATAATAAACCACAAAGTTTATAAGGAGATGAGGTAGCATGCAAGTGAGTAGAGAAGAGATTTTACATATAGCACAATTAGCAGATTTAAATTTAAAAGAAGAGGAGATAGATACCTATTTATTACATTTACAAGATATTTTAAATTTTGCTAATGTAGTAAACAATGCACCAATAGAAGTATTAGACGAATCTATCGGTGTAAATGACAATGACAATGTCTTTAGAAAAGATGAAGTTATTGTATTTGAAGATAGGGAAGCATTATTAGCAAACGCACCAGAAAAAGAAAGAAATATGTTTAAAATTCCAAAAGTAATGGATTAAAAAGAAAGATTAGACAAGAAGAAGGGAGAGAAAATGGAAATTACAAATCTTACGGTACATGAATTAAAAGAGAAATTAGATAAAAAGGAAATAACGATACCAGAAATAGTGGAAAGCTATGTGGATAGAATAGGTGAAAAAGAGGAACAAGTAAAAAGTTTTATTACGATATTAGGCGAGCAAGCAAAAGAGCAAGCTAAGCAAATACAATCTAAAAGAGAAGCGGGAGAAGAGGTAAGTAGCTTAGCAGGAATACCCATTGGAATTAAAGACAATATTTGTACAAAAGGCATTAAGACAACTTGTGCTTCTAAAATGTTAGAAAATTTTGTATCCCCTTATGATGCAACCGTTATGGAAAAGATAAAACAAGAAGAAATGATACCGCTTGGAA
>CATXTS010000054.1 GCA_958402495.1 uncultured Clostridiaceae bacterium | reverse complement strand
ACTCATGGGATTATGCACATTTTCTTAATCTCATTATTTTATTGTGATACTTATATAAATTGTATCCACATGCGATAAGGTTAAATTCAAGTATTACATTTTCTAATCCTCGTCTTTGTACTCGTTTATATGATTTGTTCCATTTTATTATTCCGTATGTTCCTTCTGCCTGTATACTTCTATTCATACAAAGTAATGCTCCTTGAATTGAACATAAATTTTTTATTACTTCTTCATGTATTGACGTTAATTCTCGATTTATCCTTATTGTTCTATTATATTTTGCTCTTGGACAACATTTTTGTTTATGCTCACAGTTCTCACAATTCTCACATTGGTAAATTTCTTCTGTTCTTCCATAATTATTTCCCTTTATATGTTTTTCATATTTAAATTGAAATTTACGACCTTTTGGACATATTAAATTTCCTTTTTCATCATATTTGAAATTTATTGCTTTGTATGGATTTATTCTATATTTCTTATCCTTTGTTTCTTTCTCAAACATAGTGAATTTCATAAACTTTTCCATGCCTTTATTCTCACAATATATATAATTGTTAAAAGAGCCATATCCTGCATCAGCTATTGGATATTTTGGATACTTTCCATATTGATGATGAAACTTCTCCATAAGAGGAATAAAACAGTCCATGTCAGATGCATATTGCTTTACATCTACTGTTGTTATATATTCGTCACATACTGTTATTTGCATATTGTATGCTGGTAGAAGTTGATCATTTCCCATATAATCTTTCTTTATCCTCATAAATGTAGCACTATTATCTGTTTTAGAATAACTTCCTCTTTTTTCTCCACAGATTTCTATATGTTTTGCATATTTTTTTAGTTTTTCTTTATATTCATTTAATTTCTCATATCTTCTTTGATAATTTGTTTTCCTTCTGCCTTTACCATAAACAAATTTAGTTGTATCAATAGATAGAACTTTTGCATATTTCTCTATCATTTCTTCTATAAATTCTATAGCATATTCATTTCGTTCTTCCATTTTTACATTTAAATATTGTAAATCTTCTTTATTTATTTCTTCAATGATTTCTGATACTTTTTCAAAAGTTTTATCTCGGTTTTTGATACAGGATTTTTTCCATACCCAACTATATTTATTTGCATTAGCTTCAATCTTTGTACCATCAATATATGTATGCTCTAAATCCACTTGTTCTTTTTCAAAAATAACTTTGTTAATGTCAGTAAAAATTTCTTCAATTTTAGTTGTTAAATTATCTTTCATAAAGTTTCCAATGGTAACAAAAGAAGGAGCTTTCATATCATCTAAAAGCCACATATATCGTATATCTGTTTTACATGATTTTTCTATCTGTCTTAATGATAGATAACCATTTTCCATAAATGAGAACAGTACTATTTTTAGTAATTTAGCATAACTGTATCTTGGACGACCTGTTTTGTATCCTTTCACTACAAAATATTTTGATAAGTCAATACAGTCAACTATTTCACAAAAATTATATACTGAATCAGAAATTTCTATAATTTTTTCAATTTCTATTGGCAATTTTAATTGTTTTGGTGTATAATTTTTATAGGTATTATTTAGTTTTTTCATATTTAAATTATACCATAAAAGCTACTAATTTCAACGATTAGTAGCTTTTTTTATATAAAAAAATGAATGAAAATCTTTCACTCATTTTTCGTGGGGAGTTTTTTTACAGCCCCTTTTTTCTTACTGTTCTTGTAAAATTAAAGTAACTTCTTTTTCAGAACCATTACGATTAATCTTTAATTTCATTTCATCACCAATTTGATGACTGTTCTTAATTTCATTTAGTTCATCCATTGTCGTTATTTTCTTACCATCTGCTTCAATGATAACATCACCAATTTTTAGACCTGCTTTTTTACCAGCTGAGAAATCCTCAATACTAGCAATATAGATACCAACGACTAAGTTATTGGCTTTAGCAGTTTCTTCGTCTAAATCTCTACCACCTATACCAATATAAGGTCTTTTTACTTTTTGATATTGGACAAGTTGTTCATAAATTGGTTTTGCAGAATTGATAGGAATAGCAAATCCCATACCTTCAACACCTGTTCCAGAGGCTTTCAAAGTATTTATGCCGATTACTTGACCATCAGCATTTACTAAGGCACCGCCACTGTTACCAGCATTAATCGCAGCATCTATCTGAATTAAATTAAAAGTAACACCATCAGACGTAATTTTTCTATTAAGGGCACTAATCATACCAGCAGAAACACTACTTTGCATACCTAAAGGATTACCAATGGCCATAGCAAATTCACCAACTTTTACATTATCAGAATCTCCTAATTCAGCAGCAGTTAAGCCAGTTTTATCAATTTTGATAACAGCTAAATCGGTTTGCTCATCTGTTCCAATAATGGTACCTTCATAAGGTGTTTCATCATTATATAAAAAGACAGTTACTTTGTTAGCTTTTCCTACTTCATAATAAGAAGAGGAAGAAGAACTGCTAGTAGAATTAACAATATGATTATTTGTTAAAATATAGCCATCTTCTGTAATAATAATACCAGAACCTTCTGCTTTAGAGGTACCAGATAACCCTTTATAATAGATAGAAGATACAGAGTACTCTACAGTAATTCCCACAATAGAAGGACGTACTTTCTCTGCAACAGAGATACCTGTATCAGAGTAATTAGCAAGAGAAACTAGATTGGTACTACTAGGGTTATTATTTTGTGTAGAAACACTGCTATGATTATTAGTAGTATTTTTAATTCCTAAAAGACTTTCTCGAATACTAGGAACACCAAAACAAGTGCCAATAACAACAGCCGTTCCTAAAATACCACTAAAGAAAGGTAAGACTACATTTCTTCCGAAATGGGAACTTTCTTTTTGTTTATCAGAACCAATACTTTTAACAGCTGTATAAGTACTTTCTGTATTCGATTTTTCTTCTTTTTTTGGTACAACTTCTCCTTCTATGATTTTTTTGCTTTCGTTTGTGTTATTCTTGTTTTCTTCCATATTTCCACCTTTATCGTATAAATTTAGGTTTTTAAAAAGGAACCTATAAACCTGTATGTAACCATTGTGTTTCTGGCTAGAAGTATATCCTTAAATTGTTCTTATCATACAACGGTATTGTGAAAATTGTGTGAAAAGAATTTGTAGTATTCTTGATTTTATATAATAAGAACGATATAATGATACTACTAAATAAAAGAAAAGAGGATACAAAATATGAAAAACGAAAAAGGAATGACCTATATCATGCTGTTAATTGTGATGGTACTGATTATCTTAGTGATAGTAGGAGTTACCTATTTTGTACAAAAGAAATACCAAGAAGGAGCGGTAGAAGATGTTAGAACAGATATGCTTCTCATTCAAGGAAAAATTAAAGTATTAGCAGAAAAAACGACTGCTAAAAAAGATGATGCAACTTTGCAAGGGAGAAAAGTAAGTGACAATAAAGAAGATGAAAAGATAAAAATTTTACTAGAAAAACAAGTGATTACAGAGCAAGAAGAACATTTTGCAGACTATTATATTTTAGAAGAAGAGCAACTAAAAGATATGGGACTAGAAAATATAAAACTAAAAGATGGTAATTATTTTATTGTGAATTATAAAACTGATGAAGTCATTATCACTAAGCCAGTAGAAATCAATCATGAAGAATATTATAAATTATCACAATTAAAAGAAATAACAAAAGAGTCAATACAGCCACAAAATGGGGAAGTATCTAATGAACAAACACAAAATGTAGAAGAATAGGAAAAAGAAATGAAAGAAAAAGAAGAAGTAAGGTTACAAGAATTAAAACAAATAGAAAATGAGTTATATAAGCAAGGAATACAAGCTATTTGTGGTATTGATGAAGCAGGAAGAGGACCGTTAGCAGGGCCAGTAGTAGTCGCTGCCGTGATTATGCCAAAAGATTCTATGATAGAAGGGGTCAATGATTCTAAAAAAGTTTCTGAAAAAAAGAGAGAAGCTTTATATGATACCATTCTAGAAGAAGCCATTAGCTATGGTGTAGGCATTATTAGTCAGCAAGAAATTGATGAGATTAATATTTTAAATGCAACTAAAAAAGGATTGACCACTGCTATTAGACAATTACAAACAAAACCAGATAGAATTATAGTAGATGCTTTAAATAAGATAGACACTTGTGGAATTCCCTATACTTCTATTATTAAAGGAGATGCGAAATGCTACTCGATTGCAGCTGCCTCCATTATAGCAAAAGTAACTAGGGATAGAATTATGAGGCAATGGGATGAAATCTACCCACAATATGGTTTTGCAAAACATAAAGGGTATGGTACAAAAGCCCATATGGATGCGATTAAAGCTTATGGTATTTGCCCTATCCATAGAATAAGCTTTACAAAGAATATTCTTTAAAAGATATCAAAGAATAAGCTAAGGAGAAATTAAATGCATATATTAGAAATCATTATAAAGAAGAGAAATAAACAAGAATTAACAAAAGAAGAAATAGAATATTTCGTACAATCCTACACGAAGGGAGCTATTGCAGATTATCAGGCTGCTGCATTTATAATGGCTGTGTATTTAAATGGCATGACCAAACAAGAAATTACAGATTTAACGATGGCTATGGCTTATTCAGGAGATGTATTAGACTTATCTAGTTTAGGAAATGTAGTAGATAAACATAGTACAGGGGGAATCGGGGATAAGATAACCCTTATTTTAATGCCCATTGTAGCTGCTTTAGGAATCCCAGTAGCCAAGATGTCTGGAAGAGGCTTAGGAGTTACAGGTGGTACGATAGATAAACTAGAATCTATACCAGGCTATTTGGTTAATCTACCAGAGGATAGATTTAAAAAACAAGTAGAGCAGGTAGGAATTAGTTTGATAGGACAAACTCTCAATTTAGCACCAGCTGATAAAAAGATATATGCTTTAAGAGATGTGATAGGGTGTACTGATAGTATGCCACTAATTGCCTCTAGCATTATGAGTAAAAAAATAGCAGCAGGTGCTAATAAAATTGTATTAGAAGTAACTTGTGGTAATGGAGCTTTCATGAAAACAAAAGAAGAAGCGGTAGCATTAGCCAATTGTATGAAAGAAATTGGAAAATTAGCCAATAAAGAAGTGGTTTGTGTCATTACCAATATGGAGGAACCACTGGGAAATACAGTAGGAAATACCATAGAAGTGATAGAAGCAATAAAGGCTTTAAAGGAAAATAAGATGACAGAAGATATAAGACAAGTGATACAAACATTAGGGGCCTATATGTTAAAATTAGCTGGTAAAGGAGAAAATATCTTAGAAAATAAAAAGAAAGTACAAGAATGCATCTCTTCTGGGCAAGCTTACCAAAAAATGAAACAATGGATACAAGCACAAGAAGGAGATATTCGTTATATAGAAGATACAAATCGATTTGAAAAAGCAAAATATCAGCAGGTTATTTATGCAAAACAAGCGGGTTATATTTCTACAATCGTAGCAGGAGAAATAGGAGAGGCAGCAAGACTTTTAGGTGCAGGAAGAAACAAAAAAGAAGATGCCATTGATTATTTAGCAGGCATAGAATTACCAAAGAAGGTAGGAGATTTTGTAGAAAAAGGAGAATGTTTAGCAACGATATATACTAGCCGAGAAGAAACTTTAGAACAAGGTAGTTTAAAAATAGAACAAGCTATACAAATTGTACCAGAAAAAGTAAATCCATTACCAACGATATTAGAAATTATAGAATAAAGGAAGAAAAAATGATAGAAGTAGAAGATTTAGTAAAAATATATAAAACCTCTGTTAAAGACCATGGTATAGGTGGGTATCTAAAGCACTTAATACATCCACAATATACAGAATTTAAAGCTGTAAAAGGAATTAGTTTTACCGTACAAGAAGGAGAATTAGTTGGATATATAGGAGAAAATGGAGCTGGAAAATCAACCACTATTAAAATGTTAACAGGTTTATTAACTCCCACTTCTGGAAAAATTTTAGTGAACGGAATTGTTCCTAATGAAAAACGTTTAGAAAATAATCAACAAATTGGAGCCGTATTTGGACAAAAAACACAACTATGGTGGGACTTACCAGTTATAGAATCTTTTCGTTTGATTAAAAAAATGTACCAAATTCCAGAAAATGAATACAGAAAAAATTTGAGAGATTTTTCTAAGATATTGGAATTAGAAGATTTATTGGAAAAACCAGTAAAAAATTTAAGTCTTGGTCAAAAGATGAAGTGTGAAATAGCAGCTACCTTTTTACACAATCCCAAAATTGTGTATTTAGATGAGCCAACAATAGGTTTGGATATATTAGTAAAAGAAAAAATTAGAACCTTTATTAAGAACGTCAATAAAGAAAAGCATACGACCGTCATTTTAACAACGCATGATTTAAAAGATATTGAAGAAGTATGTAATCGTATAATTCTAATTGATAAAGGAAGCATTATTTATGATGGAGATAAGGAAATCTTTAAACAGACCTATGGAAAAGATGTTTTAGTAGATTTTACCATTGCAGATAAAAATGCGATTATTGCAAGTCAAACAGAAGAAGAGCCTTTTGAAGTAATAGAAGAGACGCAAAATAGTGTCAAAATTAGATTTAATCATGAAAGATTAACCATTATGGATATCGTTACTATGCTAGAAAGATATTGTAAAATTTGTGATATGCATATTCAAGAACAAGGATTAGAAGAAATTTTAAAGCAAATTTATAGAGGAGAAATGATATGTTAGCATCTTTACGTAAAATAGCCCATTTATATCTAAAAGAATATTTACAATACAAGTCTAATTTTTTTCTATTTACATTTAATCGTATTATAGAAGTAGCTGTTTATATTTTTGTTTGGTTTGCAATTTATGCACAAACAGGACAAATAGAAGGTTTTACAATTAATGAGATGGCCACCTACTATATTTTAGTAGTATCACTCGTGCCTCTTTCTTTATGGGGAATTAATGAAGATATTGCCTACTCTATACGAAAAGGAAATATTGCAAGAGAATTATTAAACCCTATTTCTTATTTTCAATATTATTTTGGAACATTTATAGGTGAAATGACATTTGGAATCATGGTGGCAATAGCTACATTCTTAATTTGTAGTATTTTTTGGACAGTTGTATTACCCGCTAATATAAGTAGTATTTTTCTTTTTATTCTAATGTTGTTATGCAATATGCCAATAGCCTTTTTTCTACAAATGATAATTGGAACTTGTGGTTTTTATACCAATGCTATTTGGGGTATGCAAATTTTAAGAAGATCAGTCATTTCTATATTTTCTGGATTGATTGCACCACTTAGTATGTTTCCAATATGGTTTCAAAACATTGCTAATATACTACCATTTAAAGAATTTATATATACACCCATTAATGTTTATTTAGGAAGAATTAGTGGCATAGAAATCGTATGGGTAATTGGCAAACAGTTCATTTGGATAGGTATTTTATATGTTATAGCAAAGTGCTTCTTTAACCATAGTGTAAAAAAGATAACCATTAATGGAGGATAGAAAAAATGGAAACAATCAAAAGAAATGTGAGCATTTATGGCTCTATGCTAATGGCTTCCTTAAAAAGTATGATGGAATATCGAGTAGACTTTATAGTAGGGATTTTATCACAGATGATTACTCAAATAGTGGAATTAATTTTTATTTGGATTATTTTTCAAAATACACCTAGTTTAGCGGGCTGGAACATGGAACAATTATTACTGTTATATGGAATTGCTATGTTAAGTCTTGCTTTTACAGATTTTTTCTTTGATAGTATTTATGATATAGGCCCTAAATATATAAAAGATGGTGATTTTGATAAAATTCTATTAAGACCTGTACATCCGCTATTATCCATTATAGGAGATTCAAAGGCTTTTACAGCAGTAGGATATTTACTATTAGGCATTGTCTTAACCATTAGTATGTTAGTGAAATTACAAATTCCTATTACCATATTATTGATTTTTAAGATTTTATTTTTTGGTATCATTGGCGCTCTTATGATAGGTGCGATTATGGTTATCTTTAGCATTACCTCTTTTTATACATACAAATCCAATGAAATCATTTGGTCAATATTTAAAATGCATACATTTGCACAATACCCGTTGACAATTTATAATACGTTTATTCGTATATTAATTACTTGTATCTTACCATTTGCTTTTATTGCCTATTATCCGGCTTTAAACTATTTACAAATGGAGCAAGGGTGGGTAATATATCTAGCCCCTATTGTCGTTATTATCTTTTGGATAATGGCTGTTAAAATTTGGAACCTAGCGCTTAAGAAATATAGAAGTACAGGAAATTAAAATGTATATTAGAAAACTTAAAAAGAAAATAAAAAAATATCATAATGGAATAGGAGCACCTTCTACTAAAAATAACTCTGAAGGTTTGTAGTCATACAAAAGGAACAAATATTTATGCAGAAAAATGTCAATTTTATAAAGTTTTTGCACTTGATTGCAAAAACTTTACTTTTGGCTTTGCGAGTAGATAAATTATGCAAGGATAAAATGAACTATATGTTTTTAAACGAGATATAAAATGTGAAGGATTTTGATAGAGCAGTAGATGGTTTATTTATTAAAAATGTAGACTGATAGATTACCGAATCGAATGCTTATCTTTTATCAGGAAAGCTTGCTACATTACTTTCAAAAAGATATATAAAGATAGAAATGTTATATGAAAAGATATTGCTGCTAGAAAAAATATATAAAATAAAGTATAGAAAAAGAAAATCTAAGTAGATTTTCTTTTTCTATATTATTTTCTTATAATTCTATGCTAATATGACCAGTAGCTTCCTCTTTAAAGTTCTTAGCAATAGAAGAAATTTGACCATCTGCTAAAAAACGATTTAAATTAGAAAGAGAAATACCTGTATCATAAGAAAGTGCTTCTAAAGTAGCAGGACAATCATTATCTGCTAAAAATCCTTTTAGAGTAGATAGGTCTTTTTGGTCTTTTGCCTCACAATTAGGACAAATATGATTAGCCGATGCAAAGAAAGCACCACAACGTTTACATTTATTTAATTCCATAGAAAAATCCTCCTATTCTGAAATTCCCTATTATTTTCTATAAAAATACAAATTCATTTCTTATATGACATGTATTGTATCATAGATTCTAAAAAAATAAAAGATAAATTTCAAAAAATACTTGCAATTTATAAATAACTTATATATAATAATGATAATCGTTATCAAGAAAGGAAGAAAACAATGAAAAAGTATAGTAGACAAAGAGAATTAATCTTGCAGTCTTTAAAGAAAAGAGTCGATCACCCTACAGCAGAAACTTTATATGCCGATTTAAAAGTACAAATGCCAGAAATAGGGATTGCGACTGTTTATAGAAATCTAGCAGACTTATGCGAGACGGGGGATATTATTAAAATTAAATCTAAAAGTGGACCAGACCGTTTTGATGGAAATCCAGAACCACACATTCATTTTGAATGTGATGAATGCCATGAAATTTATGATATCTTTATTCAGGATAATCAAACTAAAAAGATTGATAACGAAATTAAAAGATTAGCAGAAAACATTGATGCACAAAGCCATACATCCAATATTTGGATATATGGATTATGTAAGAAATGTAAAGTATTAGCTAATTTAAAAAAATAAAAAATAGGAGGAAAATCATGAAAGCTTATGTTTGTAAAGTATGTGGATATGTACATTTTGGAGAGGAAGCACCAGAAAAATGTCCACAATGTGGAGCATCAAAAGATAAATTTGTAGAGAAAGAGGAAAGTGCACAGAAGAATTATGCAGATGAACACGTAATCGGTGTTGCACAGGGTTTAGATGAAGAAATTGTAAAAGGATTAAGAGACAATTTTAATGGAGAATGCACAGAGGTAGGTATGTACTTGGCAATGAGTAGGCAGGCAGATAGAGAAGGCTATCCAGAAATAGCAGAAGCTTTTAAAAGATATGCGTTTGAAGAAGCAGAACATGCTGCTAAATTTGCAGAGTTATTAGGGGAATTAGTATTTCCAGATACAAAGAAAAATGTCATGTTAAGAGCAGAGGCAGAACAAGGTGCTTGTATGGGTAAAAAGGAAATTGCAACAAAGGCAAAACAATTAGGATATGATGCTATCCATGATACAGTACATGAAATGTGCAAAGACGAAGCAAGACATGGAAGAGGTTTTGATGGTTTATTAAAGAGATATTTTAATGATTAAAAATAAAAAAATAGATTCGACAAGAAACACTTAACTTTTTAAGTGTTTCTTTATATACTCATTTAAATTTAAATAAAAAAGGTAGGAAAACACAATGAAAGAAAATAAAGATAATTTAAATAAGTATAAAGTGACAATTGGAAATAGAAATGATAGGATAATAGTGGACTTAAAAATAGAACAAATGGTATGTGAAAAAATAGAAACGCTCATGAATACAGTGAAAGAAGATACAGAAACATTTACACCAAAAGAAAAAGAAGATATTACGCAAGTATATATGGAATATGAAATAGAAATTAAGCAGATGTTTAAGTTAGGTTTTTCAGAGAAGGAAAAGGAAATAGAAGAAAGATATCAAATAGAGAAGAAAAAACAAGCAGATATGGAAAAACAAGCAGCTGTTCTAAATATATTAAGGAAAAGAATTAATGAAGGACTAGAGCAACTAGATAAGGAAAATTCAGCAAATCCAATATGGAATATGATGCTGATAGATAGAGGCAAATTTTTAAATGAAGCGATAGCCAATAGATGGTTTGAGAAGGTAGATACACATACCATATTGGGTCTAACAGATACAATGATAGAGGAGAAAAAAACACAAATGCAAAGAGAAAGACAAGTTAGTTAAAAAATAACAATTTGCTAAGAAAGTGGTTTGAGAAAGTATATGCTTTTATTAATCATATGTTTTCTTAGAAAACTACTATAAATCTCTATGTTTAAAATAAGTAAATAAATCAATGCATATACATAAACTTAAAAATCCAAAGAATAGATAACTTTCATCAGTTTGTGGAAGATGAGAGCCAGGGGTAACCGTGAATTCTGTAATAGAGTGATTGGTATTTTCTATAAAAGTGTTGGTATTCTGATTAGAATCTGGTGTTAAAGTATTTGCAAAGTCTGGTGTTTCTTCTTTGGAGGAAGAATCCGATTCTATCTCTAAAAAGACAATGCCATAAACCGTTTTACTGTTTTTATCTGAGGTTCTAATCTAAACAGAATATAAATCACTAATGCAATAGGCTGGATTCGAAGGAACTGTTTTATCATAAAAGATAGATTTATTTATGAAAAAGGCTTGCATTTGTAAGCTTTTTTTGTTATAATCATAAGCGTAAAAAAATACACACACTTTATGTAGTTAAAAAAGAGTGCTTGTTATTATAACAAGTCTTTTTCAATGTTAGAGATAAAGTGGAGGTAAAACAAAAAGGAGGAAATAAAAATGGCAGTAGTTGCAATGAAACAATTACTAGAAGCAGGTGTTCATTTTGGA
>CATXTS010000053.1 GCA_958402495.1 uncultured Clostridiaceae bacterium | reverse complement strand
CTATTTCTTTTATAGAAAGTTCTATTCTTTGATTTTCTTTATCTAAATCAATAACCGTTACTTCAATTTCTTGTCCTTGTTTTAATATTTCTTCAGGTTTAATGTTTCTTACCCATGAAATTTCTGAAACATGTAATAATCCTTGTACTCCACCAATATCTACAAAGGCACCATAGGCACTTAAGCTAGCAACTGTTCCCATATATTTTTTTCCTATTTCTACATGGTCCCAGAATTCTTTTAATTTTGCTTGTTTTTCTTCTTCAACAACATTGCGAATAGAACCGATTATACGTTTTGCTTTTGGTTCATATTCTGTAATACGAAATCTTACCATTTTCCCTAAATACTCTTTTGCATCTTCTCCTCGCATAATTGCAGATAAAGACATAGGAATAAAAACACGCATATCTTTTATCTTAACCACTAGTCCTTTATCGTTCACTTCTGCTACTGGTTCTTCAAAGATAGCATTTTCTTTTATTTTCTTTTCTATTTCTTTTTTAGCTTCTCGTACTTTTACCCTTTTATAAGATAATAATACATTTCCTAACCCATCATTTTGCTTGACTACATCTGCAGTAATGATATCACCTATTTTAAATTCATCTGCTGGATTAGCATTTTCATCAAAAGCATATTCTTGTTTTGGAATAATACCATCTGCTTTATAACCAATATCTACAAAAATTTCTCCTTTTTTTGTGATACTAATAATTTTTCCTGTTACGGTTTTTCCTAACTTTGTTTCTTTTAAAGTTTCTTTGTATAACTCTTCAAAAGATTTTTCACTTTCATTTTCCATCATTTTCTTCACCTTACCATTTATTGTACTTGGCTATTTTTTAGCCTCTACAAAATCTAAGAAGTTGAAAAATTCAACTTCCATTTCTTGTTATTTTTCGCTTTATTATTATACCTTAATCACTTTGATTTGTCAACATAATAATTTGGTCCATAATTTCATTGCTTACTTTTTCTAAAATTTCTTTTTCTGGTGTCTTGGATTGATACTTGCTAAAGTCCATTGGCTTACCATATCGCATGGTTACTCTCGTAAATGGTTTAAAACTACCTGCTATTCCTACTGGTATCACTTTTGTTCCTGTACGAATAGCCATATAAGCAGCACCTGTCTTTGCCTTTCCTCCTTTGGCAATTCCTTTTCTAGTTCCTTCTGGGAAAATGCCTAATATACCACCTGCGTTTAAAGTCTTTATTGAACGTTTCATAGACTCTAAATCTTGCGTACCACGGTTGACTGGTATAATATCAAATATATGGGCTAACCAATTTAAAATTCTATGATTAAATAAATCTTCTTTTGCTATAAAATTTACTTTTCTTTTTGTAAATAATACAATAGCAGCAGCATCTAGATAATTAATATGATTGGCACAGATGATATAAGAGCCTTCTTCTCCTATATTCTCTCTACCTTCTATTTTGACACGATACACTAATCGATAGACACCTGCTAAAAAAGCTTTTACTACTTTTTGCTCAAATAACTTCCATTTAGTATCTGGTCTCACACTATAGACTTTCTTTTTATAGGCTATTTCTTTTTTCTTTTTCTCTATTTCCTTCTTAACTGCTTTTTTCATTTGGGAAATACTTAAATTTGTTGTATCAATGACTTTTGCATCAGATGCAATTTTTAGTGCTCCAATTTCTTTTTCTTTATCATTCTTATCACGCTTTTGGATATTTTCTAGTACTTCTGCATAAGTCATAGCAATCCCTTTTTCTTGATTTTCCTTATATCTTCTTTTGGCACGTTCTTTTTCATCGGCATCTAAATATATTTTTACATCTGCCTTTGGAAATACATAAGTGGTAATATCTCTACCTTCCATAATAACATCTTTCCCAGCAGCCATTTTTCTTTGTAATTCTACCATTTTTAAACGAATTTCTACAATAGAAGAAACTTGAGATACAATACTAGAAACTTCCTTACTTCTTATTTCTTCTGTTACCTCTTCTCCATTTAAAAATACTTGTTGAATGCCGTTTTCCTGTCTAATATCTATGTGCAAAGTATCTGTTAAAGCAATTAATTTTTCCTTTTCATCCACACCAATTCCTTGTTTAATAGCTGCTAAAGCTACACATCTGTAAGTAGCACCTGTATCAATTTTCACTAAATTCATTTCTTTGGCAATTAACTCTGCTACTGTTCCCTTTCCAGTCCCTGCTGGTCCATCTATTGCTACAATAAATGACATTTTCTTTTCCTCCCATCTTTTTTGTCCATGTGGACCTGGTCCCAATGGACAAAAATGTCCATTGGGGATACAGCTTATGATTCTTTATTCTTTGGTAGTTCTATGGATTTTGCTATGACGGTTATTTTTTGCACATTCATAGCTGTTAACTTTTCTATTTCTTTAATGCTTTTTTCCTTAAAGGCTTTTAGTTCTTTGATGACATTAAATCCATAAATAAGTACGACTTCCATATATATGGATGGTCCTTCTCCATAATTTTCAATTCTGGTTTTGACTACTCTAGCTATTCCTGGGGCTTTTTTAGCTAAGTATTCTAAGATTTGTCTAAAGACCGTATCAGAAATAGTAAAGTTTCCAAGATAACTAAAGGTTGGTCTTATGATAGATTTTTCAGATATGTAGGGTTTATTTCCACTTCCTTTGGATTTGAATATTTGTAATGGATCTAATATATATCCAGAAAAATCTTTTTTGATTTCAAATGTTGGTACAGGTATAACATGTTTTCCTTGTGTTACACGGATATTTCTAGCTGTCTCTATTTCATTTTCTGTGGCTACCTCTTCTATATATATGATTTTCTCAATAGGTGGCAAACCTAAATTTTCAGCTATTTTTTGTACCATACCATCTGAGGTACCTAAAATGAGTATAGAATCTGGCTTATATTTTTTAATGGCTTTTTGCATTTCTTTTTTTTCTTTTTCATCTATAAAAATAGCATGTTTGACTGTTTCGATTTTAGTAGGTGCTTTTTTAGCAGATTCTCCTGCTACCACTTCATTTTCGTTAATTAATAGTCCATCATCGATAATGTAGGATATGTTATTTTCTCCTGCTACCATTTGAGCTCTATAACTTTTTCCTGTTCCAGATGGTCCTACAAAGGCTAGTACTCTCATCTTATTGTTCATATGTTTTTTATGTTCTCCTTATCTTTTATATAGTTTCCTTCTTTATACTATATTGCATTATCTTTTGTATTATATCATTTTTGAAAAAAAATGTCCACTGTCTATTTTTTACTAAAAATTTCAGCTTTATTTTATAATTTGCATTCATTATTTGCTTTTTTATGTCAATTCTGCTATACTTATTTTTGTAAAATACACCAAGGAGGTTCCTTTTATGCAAAATTTTTTGGGTGCTCAAGTGGATACCGCAAGTCTGACTCCAGAAGAATTAAAGAAGGCTGAAGCCAAAATACGTGAGATGCACGATAGTCTAAAGCATCAATTTCTTTTACGGAAATTAGCTCAGCATAAATATTCTTCTGTAGATTCTACCTCCGCTGAAATTTAGTGTAGGTGCCTTTTTATTTTATAACCAAAAGCCGATTATGAAACTTTACAGTCTAATAATCGGCTTCTTCTATACTTGTTTTATTCTTTTTCTAACAACATAAAATTATAAATATAATTTTGATATTTAGTATCAAAACGAATTGGTCCTTCTATAGCTGTAATGCCTTCTTTTGGGAATTCTTCATATAACCCCATATATTCTGAGTCAATTAACCAAATTCTACCATGGTAGTTTTCTAGAATATCGTTATAGGAATAAATTGTTTCCATTCCAGGACCATAGGCTTTATAAGCTTCTTCTACATCCCAATAAGCACCATTATAAAAATATTGTTTATTTTCTGGGAAAAAGGCTGCTATAACACCACCATTTCCTATATTGGAATAGACTAAAATATCCTCTGGTTTTACATTTTGTTTTAGATATTCTATTTGTTTCATATTGCTTTCATCATAATTGATTTGGAAGTTAATAGTATTGCTAACAATAGCTAATACTAAAATGATACCACATACAACTATACTAACCCATTTTTTCTTTTCTTTTGCCATAAAAAAGGCTAATCCAAAGATATATAATCCTGTTATAACAAATAAATATCTAGAATATAGAATTGGTGAGATAATCGATACTAATAATATGAGAGCAATAACTGCTACATATACACCAATACTTAGTATGCCTGGTTTCATTTCGTCTTTTTCTTTTTTAGCACGATATATACGATATCCTATGTAAGCATACATAGCAAGAGCTGCTATCAAAGAAAGGATTGTATAAAAATCCATAGTAAAGACGGTATCTAATTGTCTTCTAAATTGGAAGCTTAGCACTTCTACAGGGGTCATTGGCCACAATAATTTAATCCAGAAGCCCCCACCTACATGTAGCATTTGTCCAAATAAGTATAATAGCCAAGGTATGTATAAAATAACTTGTATCACGGCAACTATTATAAAGTTTCTTAAAACCTGATTTCCACCTTCTACTATTTTTCTATTACGTATTAACCATATAAGTAGTATAAAGTTTATAACAGCAGCAACTACTAAGCCATAATAATGGATATAACAACAAGCAATACTTAAAATACCAAAAAGAACTAAATTCTTTACTTTTCCTTTGCTTATATTTTCTTTAACCCCTTTGTAAAAACGATAGGCGTAAATAGCCATTAACGTTACTAGTAAAAATGACCATGCATACATTCTGATTTCTTGTGAATAGGTACACATGACTGGTAAGAAGTAGGCTAAAAAGGAGAAGAATATACCTGTTTTTTCTCCAAAGTCTTTACGAATATGCGTATATCCTAAAATACCTACTAGTGCTACTGCTAAAACAGAAAATAATCGATAAGCTAGTACACTATAATTGGTTAACATACCTACTATATGTAACATCCAATAATATAAAGCTGGATGCACATCATGACCTGTAATATTCCATATATCTATAAACCCATGTTTTGCAATAGCTACGGAATAGCTTTCATCAAACCATATATCTTCATGAAAAGCTGTAAAAAAGATAAAAATAATACCTAGTACGATAATGGCTATATGTATTTTTTTGTTTGTTAGTTTTTTCATTTTCTTTCCCCCTATTTGAATTTTCTAATTATATTATCTGTTATTTTAATTGTTTATATTTGGTTAAGGGAAAAGACAAGATAGTACTGATACCTTGTCTTTTCTATGATTTAAGAATTTACTTCATTAATTTTAATATCTCTAACATGTTCTATTTTCTCCCATTTTGTATTTCGTACAAATAAGCATTTGAAATTAATTAAAATCCAAGAACCTAAGAATACAGGATAAAATAGTAATCCTTTCATCATTGGTTTAATTGGCTTTTTATCTAATAACATAATTAATACAGCAGTTCCTATTGGTAGTAAAAATGTTGGTATTAAATATCTTAGACAATTAATTCCTAATTCTGCTGTTGTCATACCATTACTAAAATAAATAATAAAGTTTAAAGCTAATAGTACTAGTGTAACAATAAACATAGGGATACTTCCTAAAATATATAATAAACCATCAAAATTCATTAACGTCTTTTTTTCTTTAACAGCAGTAGCCAATAGCCCTGTATATTCTTTCATACATTGAATATGACCAACTGTCCATCTAGATCTTTGTGACCAAGATTGTTTAAATCCTACTGGCTGTTCATCATAGACAATGGCATCTGTTGCCCATCCTAATTTTTTACCAGCAATAATACGTTTTAAAGAAAATTCGATATCTTCTGTTAAAGTATTCGTATTCCAACCTTCTGGTTTAACAACATCAAATTTTACCATAAATCCTGTACCATTAATTAATGGAGATAGTCCTAAATTGTATCTTGCTAAATGATAAAAACGGTTCATTGTCCAATAGAAAATAGCATATCCTGCTGTAATCCAACTATCTGTTGGATTTTTTATATCTCTATAGCCTTGTACAACATCTTCACCTTGACATAGTTTTTTATTCATAGCTTTTAAGAAATTGACATCTACAATGTTATCTGCATCAAAGACACAAAAGGCATCATATGGTGCATCTTCTTTAATTTTTTGGTCTAAAAACCATTGCATTGCATATCCTTTTGTCTTTCTAGATTCATCAAATCTTTCATAAACAATAGCTCCTGCTTCCCTTGCAATTTGTGCTGTGTTATCTGTACAGTTATCCGCTATAACATAGATATCATACAATTCTTTGGGATAATTTTGTTTCTTCAAACTTTCTATTAAATTAGCGACAACACTTGCTTCGTTATGGGCTGGAATAATTGCCATAAAACGATTTTCTTTTTCTTCTAAAAGTGGTTTATCCTTTAATTTAATTAGTGAACAAATACTAACAATTAATTGATAAAGCCAGAAAATGGTTACTAACCATACTAATGCTTGTTGCACTATATATAAATACTCCATCTTTTTCTCTCCTATTTCCATATCTAGTTTATTTAGATACCAGAAACATTATACTATTTTTAATCGAAGTTTGCAACTTTTTCATAAAATATTAAGAAATGAAAGTTGTCGATTTTTATTTTATTTTGTCTCTTCTTCTACGTTGGGATTTACCTCTAAATCTTTCATACTTAAATTAATTCTGCCTTGGTTATCTATTTCAGCAACTTTTACTGTTACTTCATCGCCTACTGCTAATACATCTTCTACTTTTTCTACACGTTTACTAGAAATTTTAGAAATATGAAGTAATCCTTCTTTTCCACCACCAATATCGACAAATGCTCCAAAGTTCATTAATCTAGTAACTACACCATCATAGATACCACCTACTTCTATTTCTCTTGCAATATCTTCAATCATTTTCAAAGCTTTCTTACCATTTTCTGGTTCCATGGTATAAATGCATACTTGACCGTCTTCTTCGATATCAATTTTAACACCTGTTTCGTCGATAATTTTATTAATCATCTTTCCACCAGGTCCGATAACATCTTTTATTTTATCTACAGAAATTTTGGTAGTGATAATTCTTGGTGCATAGATAGAAATATCTTCTCTTGGCTTACTAATCACTGGTGCCATAATATTGTCTAAAATATAATCTCTTGCGATTTTTGTTCTAGCAAAAGCTTGCTCTATTATATCATATGTCAGTCCATCAATTTTAATGTCTACTTGTATAGCCGTAATTCCATCTTTTGTTCCGCCTACTTTAAAGTCCATGTCTCCAAAGAAATCTTCAATTCCTTGGATGTCTGTTAACATTACATAGTTTGAAGGATTATCCTTATCTGTTACAAGTCCTGTTGATATACCAGCTACTGGCTTTTTAATAGGTACACCTGCATCCATTAAAGCAAGTGTGCTTCCACAAATACTCGCTTGTGAAGTTGAACCATTAGAAGACAATACTTCTGATACCACACGAATCGCATAAGGAAATTCTTCTTCTGATGGTAACACTGGTACTAGGGCTTTTTCTGCTAATGCACCATGTCCTACTTCTCTTCTTCCAGGTCCACGTGATGGTCTTGCTTCTCCTACAGAATAAGCTGGGAAATTGTATTGATGCATATAACGTTTACTTTCTTCTTCGTCTACACCATCTAAGATTTGTTCTTCACTCTTGTGTTTGTCCTCTTGTAAAAATAGCACTTCCATGTACTCTAGGTAATAGCGCTACTTCGCAAGATAAAGGTCTTATTTCATCTAAAGCTCTTCCATCTGGTCGTTTATGCTCTACTAAAATCATTTCTCTCACACATTTTTTCTCTAAGTCATGTACACTATCTGCAATGTCTTGTTTTACAGCTTCTGCTTTTTCTTCACCATATTTTTCTATAAAATAATTGGTAATATCTTCTGTGATTTTTTCTATATTGTTGTCACGTACTTCTTTATCTGTAGCTTGTACATCTTGGTACATTCTATCCTTAAATTTTTCTTCAATTTCTTGGTAAACTTCTGCATCTACCCCAAAATGTGGATAATCAAATTTTGGTTTTCCTATTTCTGCTTTGATATCAGAAATAAAATGACAAATTTTCTTAATTTCTGCATGGGCTACTTTGATAGCTTCTAACATCGTATCATTTGGTATTTCATCTGCACCTGCTTCAATCATGGTAATTTTTTCTTCAGTAGCAGCTACCGTTAAGGTTAATCTAGATTTTTCTCTTTGTTCTACAGTTGGATTAATAATAATTTGTCCATCTACATAACCTACATTAACAGCAGCTGTTGGTCCTCCAAATGGTATATCGGAAATAGAAAGTGCGCAAGAAGCACCTATCATAGCACATACTTCTGGGCTATTGTCTTGTTCTACAGATAGTACTGTTGCTACTACACATACATCATTTCTAAAATCTTTTGGAAATAAAGGTCTTAAAGGTCTATCTATGGCTCTTGACGTTAGGATTGCTTTATCTGCTGGCTTTCCTTCTCTTTTCATAAAGCTTCCTGGTATTTTTCCTACAGCATATAATTTTTCTTCATAATCTACAGACAATGGGAAAAAGTCAATTCCTTCACGTGGTTGTTTAGATGCTGTTACATTGACCATAACCACTGTCTCTCCATATTTTACCATAACACTTCCATTGGCTAATTCTGCAATTTTTCCTGTTTCAATAGTTAATTTTCTTCCCGCTAATTCGGTACTATATGATTTAAACATAAAATCTCTCCTTTTCTTTGTACCTTTCAGTTAGTTGTAACCTCTATTATAAATTGTTATAGCAATTCATAATACAAGCTACTTTCTAATTGACAGGTACGTTTTTACTTATTTTATACAATTTTTTCATTTTTACACACCATTTTGTTAAAAAGACGTTTTACTTCGTGCAAGCAAAACGTCCTTTTGTGTTTTATTTTCTTAATCCTAATTTTTCAACGATATCTCTATATCTTTGAACATCTTTATTACTTAAATATTTTAGTAAGTTTCTTCTTGCACCTACCATTTTTAAAAGTCCTCTTCTTGAATGATTATCTTTCTTGTGAACTTTTAAATGTTCTGTTAATTCATTAATTCTTTCTGTTAAAAGAGCGATTTGCACTTCTGGAGAACCAGTATCTTTTTCATCTCTTCTATAAGTACTAATGATTTCTTGTTTTCTTTCACTTGTCATTTCATTACACCTCCTATTTCTTTTTATCTGCCTTAAACTGGGTCACAGTATGGTGTGTTTCTCCTGTAACTAAGTATAAGGTAATTTCATAACGTGTTTATTTTACCACGTTATAACGGATAAAGCAACCTTTTTTTGTAAAAATTCGTATCTATTGTACAAAAACGAGCTGTTTTTGTATCGTTTTTTGATTATCCTACATTCATTTTACATTCTAAGGTATCTACTCGGCTATTTAAAGATTGAATTTCTCCTTCTTGTTTTTCTTGCCTTTCCAAAAAACTAGTTATGTTTTCATAAATTAAATCGATTTTTCTTGTATGTTCTACCTCTATAACTGCTAAGGTTCTGCTAATACTATCTATTTGTTCTTGCATAGTCTCTATCTGAATCTGCATAGCATTTATCTGCTTTTGCATACTATTTATTTGGTTTTGCATATTATCTATTTGACTTTGCATATTTAGTATTTTCTCCTCTGTTTGTGCTCTTAAGTTTTCTATTTGCTCTTCTAAGAATTTAAATCTTTTGTTCCATCTTTCTTCCTGTCTTGCAAATTTCTGGTTCCATCTATCCTCCATTTCTTCTATTTTCTTTTCTAATTGTTCCCACTTCTGATTCCATTTTGTCTCTATTTGTTCAAATTGATTATCCATTTGTCCTTTTAAACTTTGAATATTCTCTTTTGTTTCTTTTTGTAATTCTACTTGTAAATTTATGGATTGTTCTACTTTGTTACTAACTGCCTGTATACTAGTAGCCATCTCTTTAAAAAAGCTTTCTTCTATCATGGCATCTGCTCCTTTCTAAAATTGTTATTCTTTTAATTCTATAGTTCATTGTAATTATTTTTTATTTACTTGTCAATTATAACTTATAAGGTATAGTTTTATTGTGCTTTTGTATCTTTCTTTTTTCACCTCTTTTCTGATAGAATCTGCTATTTTGATTTTTTTAGAATTAATTTTGGGATATAAATTTCTTGAATTTAAAATGAACGATAGAAATTATGTAACTTTCAAAATTATAACCTATATTTCTTTCCATTACAAGAAAAATCGTTCGTCAAATTCTTCTACTTTTCTTCAAAAAAATAAAGGATAATCTTGTTATCCCTCATTTTCTACATTTTACTGTAATCTTTTCATAGCTTCTATGGTATTTTCTCTGCTTCCAAATGCGGTTAATCTAAAATAACCTTCTCCATGAGGTCCAAAACCAGAGCCTGGTGTTCCTACAATATGCTTTTCTTCTAATAACTTATCAAAAAATTCCCATGAAGTCATATGATTGGGTACTTTTAACCATATATAAGGTGCATCTTTTCCTCCATATATGGTATATCCTGCTTTTTCTAAACCTTCACGAATGATTCTTGCATTTTCTTGATAATAGGCTATATTTTCTTTGATTTGTTTTTGTCCTTCTGGTGTATACACTGCTTCTGCTGCTCTTTGTGTCATATATGGAACTCCATTAAATTTCGTACATTGTCTTCTATTCCATAAAGCATTTAAGGACACCCCCTTAACTACCAATTCTTTTGGTACCACGGTATATGCACATCGGATGCCAGTAAAGCCAGCTGTTTTTGAAAAACTTCTGAACTCTACTGCTACTTCTTTTGCACCTTCTATTTCATAAATACTATGTGGCACATCCGGTGTTGTAATAAATGCCTCGTAGGCACCATCAAATAAAATGATTGCTCCATTTTCTTTAGCATACTCTATCCATTTTTGTAATTGCTCCTTTGTTAAAACTGTACCTGTCGGATTGTTTGGCAAACATAAATAAATGATGTCTACTTTTTCTTTTGGAAGTTCTGGCACAAAGTGATTTTCTGCCGTTACAGGCATATACACTATCTTTTCATATTGTTGTACACATTCTTGATAATTACCGCTTCTGCCTGCCATTACATTACTATCTAAATAGACTGGATAAACCGGGTCTGTAATAGCAATTGTATTTTCTATACCAAATAACTCTTGGAAATTTCCGGTATCACATTTAGCACCATCTGATACAAAAATCTCATCTTTTTGTATGTTAATTCCTCTTTTTTCATAGTCATACTCTACAATCTTATCTCTTAGGAAATCATAGCCCTGTTCTGGTCCATAGCCTCTGAAAGTTTCTTTTTGTCCCATCTCGTCTATGGCTTTATGCATAGCTTCTATTACAACTGGTGCAATAGGAAGCGTAACATCTCCTATGCCTAATTTGATAATCTTTTTATCTGGATTTTCTTTTTGATAATTTGCTACTTTTTTAGCAATCGTAGAAAATAAATAACTATCTTGTAATTTTAAGTAATTTTCATTTAATTTCATCTTTTTTTCCTCCCTTTTATACCTCTATATATCCTTCAAAAACAGATACAGCAGGACCTTTCATATAAACATGATTGTCTTCTTTTTTCCACTCAATTTCTAAAATGCCACCTAATAATTCTACTTCTACTTTTCTTTTTGTATAACCATTTAATATACTGGCTACTACGGTTGCACAAGTTCCTGTCCCACATGCCATTGTCTCTGCTGAACCTCTTTCCCAAACGCGCATTTTTAGATGTGTTTCATCTATGATTTGTACAAATTCTACATTCACTTTATTGGGAAAGTGTTTATCGATTTCGACTATCTTTCCATATTCTTCTACTGGAAAATTGCTAACTTCTTTTACAAATGTTACAGCATGTGGATTTCCCAT
>CATXTS010000052.1 GCA_958402495.1 uncultured Clostridiaceae bacterium | reverse complement strand
CCTTCCTTTAAGTTAACCTCTGTAATTGGATTTAAAATACGCTTTCCTGTACCCTCTCCTTCTCCATAATGGGTTTCTATATATCTAACCTTAGCACCTTCTTCTAAGAAAAATCTATGTATACCATCATGTCTTGCATCTTTATGGTGGTCATTGTGAATACCACAACCAGCAATAATCACCACATTTGCATTTTTTCCTATATAAAAGTCATTATACACAACATCTGTTAAACCACTTTGCGTAATAATTACTGGAATATGCACAAATTCTAATTTCGTATTTTCTTTCACATAAATATCAATACCTGAAACATCTGACTTTGTAACTATATTAATATTATCTGTAATTTTTCTTTCGATTCCCATACCATTTTTTCGAATATTATAAGCACCTGTGTAAGTTCCCTCTGCATCTGATATTTCTCTTAATAAATTCTTATCCATTTCATCCATTCTCATTTCCTCCTAGCTTGCAACAAGTTGAATTCTTAATCACATTTTCTAACATTTCTTCTTTTGTCCCCATTCTTTCTATCTTTCCATTATGCATTAGAATAATTTGGTCAGCAATATTTAGAATTTTCTCTTGATGGGTAATAATTAATGTACTCCCTTTAACTAATTTGCGCATTTCTTCAAATATAGAAATTAGATTTTGGAAACTCCATAAGTCAATACCTGCTTCTGGCTCATCAAAAATAGTTAATTTAGCATTTCTAACCGCTACAGTTGCAATCTCAATTCTTTTTAATTCTCCTCCTGATAAGGAACCATTTACTTCTCTATCCACATATTCTCTAGCACATAGACCTACCTTAGATAAAATATCACAAGCTTCTTTTTTATGGATTCCTTTTTGTGCAGATAATTTTAAAAGATCATATACTGTAATTCCTTTAAACTTGACTGGTTGTTGAAAAGCAAATCCGATACCTAATTTCGCCCTTTCTTCTATTTTTTTATTAGTAATATCTTCTCCATCTAAAAATACTTGTCCCTCATCAGGCATTTCAATCCCCATGATAATTTTAGCAAGTGTTGATTTTCCAGAACCATTTGGCCCTGTAATAGCAATAAACTTGTCTTGTTCTATTCTTAAATTCACATGATTTAATATCTTCTTATTATCTCTTGTAAAACAGATATCTTTTAGTTCTAACATTTTTTCTTCTTTTCTCCTTTTTGTTAACTTCAGTTAACATTTTAAACTGCTTTTTCTTCTTTGTCAATAGGTAATTGTATATTATATGCAATTTTTAGAATAACACAATTTTGGAAAATTCTCAACTTGTATTTTACTTGACATAATTGTAAAACTCATGTAAAATGTTAACAGAATATACGAATTTTGTAGAAAAGGAGAGATTTTGAAATGAAGAAGTCTAAAATAAGTGTTATTATTCCCGTATACAATGTAGAAAATTATATAGAAAAATGTATTACCTCCCTTCTCCAGCAAACATATACCAATTTAGAATTTCTCTTTATCATAGATGGTTCTTTAGATGCTTCTGCTTCCATTTGCGAGAAGTACGCTAAAGAAGATTCTAGAATAAAAGTGATATATAAAGAAAACGGTGGACAAGCAAGTGCTAGAAATGTAGGTTTAGATTATGCAACTGGAGAATATGTCAATTTCATTGACCCAGATGACTATATAGAACCTATTTTTTATGAATATTTATTAAATTTAGCCACTACACATCATGCTGATATTGCAGAATGCAGTTTTATTAAATACTATCTTGCTGACCAGAAAATAGAAAAAATCTGTGATGATACACAAGAAAAAATCCTTTGTTTAGATAATCTAGGCGCTCTTAATCGATTATTGCATGAAGACTTTAATGTTTATCTAAGAGCTATTGTCACTTGGAACAAAATTTATAAAAAAAGTTTATTTAATACTATTCGTTTTAGTACGGTACGTATCTATGAAGAATTGGACACCGTCTATAAACTTTTATATGCCTGTCAAAGATTTGTTACTTCAAACAAACCTTTATATACTTATGTTCAAAGAAGAGATAGTACACTTGGTAGACCTTTTAGTAAAGAACGTTTTTATATGATTGATGGTTATCAAAATTGTATTAGTTTCTTAAAAGAACGTGGTCTTTCTGATTTACAAAGGAAAGCAGAAAGAAAATATTTTAGTACTTGTATTCGCTTTTTAACTACAGTAAATGATTCGAATACTGTTTTAGATAGAGCAGAATCTCCAAAAGGTCTAAAATTAATTTTAAAAGAATATTTTGATAATTTATATAAAAACCTTGAACAAGTTGACGAATTCTATAAGCAAGAAGTAGCCGATTTCAAAGCTCTATTTGATAAAGAATTTTCTATAGAAGAGTCTTGTCCTAATACTTAATTTAAACAAAGGGGGAAAACATGGAAAAGGAATTAATTAGTATTATTGTACCTATTTATAATACAGAGGCCTATCTTACCAAATGCATAGATAGTATATTAAATCAATCTTACCAAAACTTAGAAATTATTTTAGTAGATGATGGTTCTACTGATAACAGTGCTCTAATTGCTAAACAATATGCTCAAAAAGATAAACGTATACATTTTATTCATCAGAATAATAGTGGTGTATCCATTGCTAGAAATGTCGCTTTAGATTATGCCCACGGAGATTACATTGGATTTGTTGACAGTGATGACTATATAGCACCAGATATGTTTGAAACATTATATACCTTATTACAGAAAGAAAATGCTGATATTTCTATGGTTTCTTATTATATCGTAGAAAATAATCAACTTAGAATCCATCCTTTCAGTGAACAGGTTTCTGTTTATGATACTATATCTGCTCTTAGAGAATTATTAATTGACCAAGAAGTGCAAAATTATACTTGGAATAAATTATACAAGAAATCCATCTTTGAGAAAAAACGTTTTCCAGTTGGAAAATATTATGAGGATATAGATATCATGTATCACCTATTTGAAGATTGTAAAAAGATTGTATATAGAGATACCCCAAAATACTACTATGTCAAACGTCAGAACAGCATTGTTAATTACCGTACTTATGAGAATTGTAAAGATTACTTTGACGTTAGTGTGGAGCGTTATCATTATATCCAACAAAAATTTCCACAACTAGCAGCGGTTAATGCTTATGGCTTTATAGCCAATATGATAATTGTTATTAAAAATTACATCTATTATGATTTTGCTAAATTACAATTAGATTTTGAAAACGTAAGACCTTTATTTTATGAACTACTTACTAAATATGAAACAGAAATTTATCATCTCATCACGCCTTATAGACGCGTACTTTTAAGTCTATATCTTTGGAATCCAGATAAATGTAAAAATTTAATAGGATTATTTATGAAAGAGGTAGATTAATCTATCTCTTTTCAGTTTGTTGACAAAGTGTAGTATAATAAATTCCATAAGATAAATAGTAAGTTATAGGGAGGAAGAAAATGTCCGTTGTTTTTGTCTTAGGAATGTTTATTGAGATGGGTATTAGATTAGCAATACCTGGATTAGTAGTATCCACTATCGTCATTTTGTTAATACAAAAAATGTTAATAAAAGAAAGTAAGGAATTTAGAATAAGAATCTATATATCTATTATTATTTTATGTGTAATCGCATCTTTTACATTTTTATTATGGAAATTTGAAAAACCAAATGAGCTCTATTTGAAAATGAATGAATTTCATAATAGTCAAAGTCTTGTAGGATTATCCGAAGAAGAAACCATTAAGCTATTAGGAGAACCAAAACAGGAATACAATACTAAGGAAAATATAAAAGGACACACTTATTATGCAGGGAACATAAGAAAAGAATGGTACTGGGGTAAGTGCTATACTACCGATTATTATGAATTTACTATATTTTTTAACTCAAATAATAAAGTAGAATATACAAAAATAACAAAAATGCCAAAGGATTAAAAGAAAAAAAATGATAAATATTAGTAAAAAATAAGATTAACCATATAGATAAATTAAAATATAAGATAGAAGCCCATATCCTTTTTAAGATATGGACTTTGTCAACAGTTTGGAAAGAGGCATATTAATCTATTTCTTTTGTTTTGGCATATTTGTCTATAAACTGTTCTACTGTTTTCCAATATAGCATTGGATTTATCTTGGCACACTCTGCATGGGCTGCTCCTTTTATGACTAACTTTTCTTTTGGTCCATTTCCAGCACGTATTAGTTGTTCTTGCATAGAAAAAGGCACAAATTTATCATCCTCTCCATGAATTAATAAAAGTGGTATTTTCGTTTTTTTCAATTGTTCTATGCTAGATGCCTTTTTCAAATCATAGCCAGCTCGCATTTTAGCTATAAAATTAGCCATATATAATACTGGAAAAGCCGGCAATTTAAATAATGTTTTTAATTCCCAACAAAACTCCTCCCAAACAGAGGTATAACCACAATCTTCAATTGCCAATTTTACATTCTTTGGCAGTTTTTCTTCTCCCATTGTCATCATCACAGTGGCAGCCCCCATAGACACACCATATAGTATCATTTCTGCTTCTGTTTGTTGTTCTACAATCCATTCTATCCAATCTAAAATATCTAATCTATCTGGCCACCCCATACCAATATAAGTTCCTTCACTCTTCCCATGACCTCTTAAATCCACCATCAGTACTTGATATCCTAATGCTAAAAAAGATTTAGCCGCACTAGTCATTTCTATAGCATCTGCTGTATAGCCATGAACTAAAATAGCCCAATGTTTATTTCTATTTTGTTCTTGTTCTATCTGATAACCATGTAATTTTAAACCATCTTTACTAGCTTTGATATATACCTCTTGTGCATTTTCCTCTAACCATATTTTATCTTCTTGCCTTTGTTTTTTCTTATCGACTTCTTCTTGGCAATTTTGGTCTGTATGTTTAAAAATAAAAGCTTTTGAGGTTTTTACATTTAAGGCTATATTATAGAAAAAGTTTCCTATTAACATCACTATAATAATCATTAGCAATACTACAACCACTCCTATCACTATATATACCATTTTCTTTCCTCCTTGCTTTTATTTTTTTATTATTATACCATATTTTGTTAAAAGAATTCCTTTATTTTTCTTAACTTTCAGAAAGAATTTTCATTTTGTCTTTTTTACCCAAAAAAATTGCCAAAAAGGAACGTCCCTTTTGGCAATCGGAAGCTTTTGGCGTTATTCAATAATATCGGTTACATTTTCTTTTGTCATTCCCTCTAAATTATAATACGTATTAGGTGTAGTACCTACGATAACGGCTTCTGCTAATAATACTTGATTAATAATTTGCTCTTCTATGGTATGATATGGCGTTAAAATAAGAACCTTGCAATTGACTTCTAAATAAATTCTATGTAAAGTTTGATTAATACCGGCGGAAGAAAATTCTGATTTTAAATCTGTTTCTACATTTCCTATGGTGGACATTTGAAAAGCTACTTTTGGTCCTCTACCAGATAAGAGTTTACTGCCTGTAAAACTACCTAGTGGTATATAAAAAGTCCCATTATCTGTTTGATTTAATTGTTCTTGTATTTTAATAGCCACATCTGAAATTATTTCATTAACCACTATGACATTGGAACTTAACATTCGAATACTTCCATTACTATCTTTGGTTACCATGCATAAATCATCATATTGGTAACGACTCATAACATTAGTAGCCTGTTCATTAGAGATTTTGGTAGCTATGCTTTTAGCAAGATTCTCACACTGCTTATCTATAATAGGAGAGATTGCTTGTAAAGCTATTTTAGCAGTTATGATGGCTATTACAAAAATCGTTCCTATTTTCATAAATTTTGTACGTTTTTTATTATCTGGATTAGTAGGTAACTTTCCACCTATATTTCCTATAAATTGAGGAATTAATATACGTCTTCTAGAATAAATTTTATCCATATGTCTCTCTCCTTTTAACCAAAAAGATGTCGCATTTTCTTAACTATATGCGACATCTTCTTTTAACGTGACATAGGAATAAATAATTGTTCTCCTACATTGATTCTGTTTTCGTTTTCTATTTCATTCATTCTAACAATGCTAGGTACTGTACTTTTAAATCGTTTTGCAATATTCCATAGTGTATCTCCTGGTTTTACAAAATAAATCACCAAGCTATATCTTTCTTCTTCACGACTCTCTTCAATGACTATTTCTTCTATCACATTCATACTTTGCATATTAGAAACTTGCACATGAAATTGTATATCCATTTTCATTTCTATACTTTCATCTGGCATTACTACAAAGTCTTGCATAACTAATTCCATATTGCTTTCTATTTGGCTATTAGTGTCTACTCCTGCACAGTCCATAGTATAATTGAATGGTACATTGACATTTTGTGTGCTGATTTTACTACTGTTGTCTGCTGCAAATAAAAAGGTGAGTGCTATATCTCCTTCATAGACTATTCTATCTTTTAAAATAGTTTGTTTTGTAATGGTTGGTAATACATCCACATCATAAATTTTATGACCACCCATTTCATTAATCAATTGTTTTTCTCTAATTGCACAAATATCTGTTAAAGTTTGTTTTTCTGACATCGCTCTAATCATTTTTTGTTTATAAACTAAATTGAGACTAGGACTATATAAATCTTGAATGACATTCACATCTTTTGTCTCATATACATGGCAATTTAATTCTAGTTCTACTTCTACATAAACAGAATGCTCTTCTACGTTATTGGGCTTTATTAGTAAATTCTTGATTTCATATTGCATATCACATACATGTTCATCTGTTACATTTGGCATATCAATAAATCCCATGACAGGTATATTATTACTAACTACATTAATACGATTATCTGTTGTTAAATATAACATTCTAATATTGGCATCTGCTTTTGCTAATACTTTATTATAGCTAATTTTTGTCTCTTTATTTTTGATAGATACATCTACCTTCATAATTTCTGCTAAGTCGTCTACATTATCTATCATAATGGTATCTTTTGCATATACCTTTGTGGTACCATTTCCTAATAAAGAACTAATTTTTAGATTTTCATTGAGTAATTGCACATCTGGTACGGTATCTATTTGCTTAATAAATTCTACCTCTTCATTAGAAAATACTTTTAACTGCATATCCATAATTGCTTTTACATTTACTTTTCTACCGTTTAGAACTCTACATTCTACTGATTTTAATGTCATTTGTTGTTCTAACATCATGCCCTCTTTAACCTTATCAAAATCGACTATCTGTGAAAATTCTAAATTGGTATTTAGACTTCTGACACTGGCATTTTCATCATCTGCTAAATACATGATATACACATTGATACAGCCATCTATCTTTATTTTTCCGTCTAAGACTTCTTTTTTATAGATACAAACCGTTCCATTTGTATGAATGGTACTTAAAATATCTGGCTTGATGTCTGGTACTACAAAATCTTCCTCCACCATCATGGTATCTATTTTTTGCCCAATCATCTGATTTATGCATAATGTTTCCTTGGCTGCGTTTTCTTCTGCCATAACCATATACCTCCTTTTTCCTTTTTATTATTTAATGTATATGGTCAAGACACAAAAAAAATTCCTAAAATAGGAATTTTTACTATCTTTTATTTTATTTTTCCTTTGGTTTAGGCCTTTACTTCCATGGTTGGTGGAATAAGTGGACAATAATTCTGACCATCAAATACATCTACCTCTACTGTTCTGGTTAAAACATCTGTGTAGCTATAGGTAACATTTCTTTCATTTTCTTCATATTTTACTACAAAGATATTAGGATAAGCTTTTTCTATAGTTGCTTCTTTTTCAAACGATTTGCTCCTTCCTAAAGACCCTTTGACAATAACTTTCTGTCCAATGATATCTCCTATATCACTCTTAAGATTCGTTATATCACTTTTACAAATCATTTCATCACCTACTTCTTTATGATGGACACATTGTATCATAAAGTGCAGAAATTGTCAAAGTAACTCTTCTTATGTCGTTTCGTTGAATTAGCTTTATTTCAAGTGTTTTGCAGTTTATATTACATTTATATTACAAATTTATGACTTGAATATTACAATATAATTTGTTTCTTTCCCATTGACCCAATTCCACTAACACCATCTTCTCCATCTCGTAGTTCTTCTTCTATATCCTTTATTGTTAAATATTTCGTATTTTCTGTTGTTGCAATTCTTTCTGCCACAATTAGTGGATCAATAAAATCAATCATTATTCTAGCAGGAGAAGAAGCAAAATTAGCACCAGCAGCCATAATTCCTTCATAATAACTTTGACATGCCCCTGCAAAAATAGCTAAATCTCTTCCTTTCGTATTCCAACTTCTGGCCTCTGTAACAGTCTGTATAAAATGTCTAGAATTTCGATAATTGTAAATATCATTAAATGCCATTCCTTTTTTTATCATGCCATCATGTCCCGTTAATACTAGGACATCTGGCTTATATTTTTCTAATAAATCTTTTATATAGAAAGCTTGTTTATTTTCTGGTATATTTTTTACAATTGCGGTTAATCCTAAGCTTTTATAATAGCGCATAGATTTCTCACTATAACGTTTATCTCCATCTAGATGCAAAATTCGTCCTGTATAAAAGCTCTTACTACTTCTCTTTTCATTTCCTCCCCATTTCCATGGCTTTTTAGAAGCACAAAGACAATACATGGGGTCTTTTAGACATGTTTGGATTCGACTAGATATTTTATCTTCCCATACTTGTATTTTGTTATCTACCACACGTTTATCCATATGCTCTAAATCTTCTAAGGGACTATCTGCTTCTATACGTTCTGTAATCCCTTTTAATATTGCAAATTCTTGTTTATTACTAGTTCTAATGATTTTACTAATTTCGAATATCACATCTTTATTGTAAGATATTCTTCCTACAATATCTCCTTTTTTAAATTTACCCACAATACCACCCCATCATTCTGGTTATCCTTTATGGTATCATATGTCGTGTTTTGTCAAATGGTGTCTAAATGCTTTTTATTTATTTTTTAAAAAACACTTGTAAGCTAGAAACATCAAAAGAGTTTCGATGTTTTATTTTCGAGATTTTTTTATAAAGAAAACTTCACAAATAGACTAATCTACTGAATTTTTATATAAAAATAGCTATAAAACGTTTTTAATATTTTATAAGCTGTATTCTGAATAACTCTAACTATATAATGATTTTTTCTTTTAAAATCACTATCCAGTAATCTTCAAAAATCTATCTAATGTTGAATCATACGTCGAAAGATGCTATAATACTTATGTAAATTATTATAAATATAGGAGGATATATGATAAAAAAGGAAGATTCTTTAGGAATACCTAATTATGGAATACATTATTTAAAAATGCCATCAGAAAGAAATAGCATTGTAGATACACTAGAAGAATTCTCAGGGATACATAATTTTATTAGCCAAGTAGCTTCAAATAATACAGTACCAGAATTTCAAGGCAAACAAAAAAGATTACAATTTATAAATTATGGAAGTACACAGTTAGTTTATGTTTTAACCATTGATGAGAATAGACAATATACATTTTTAGTAAATCAACCAGCAACGCAATTTGGAACTGGAAAAAGAGAATTTGAAAATTTACAAAGGCTAAGTAAAAATAACAAGAATAATGTTATTACTCCACTCTATTATTTTACAGACAAAAATAGTGCCAATAGAGAACTATATATTACACCATATTATTATCAATCTAGATGTATTGGCGTAGAAGATAAAAACTGGGGAATGTGGATACCAGAACCAGAATACCTTTTTTATGATTTTAAACCGCAAGATAAAAAAGTTATAAATACTAGTA
Source organism: uncultured Clostridiaceae bacterium (assembly GCA_958402495.1). Lineage (GTDB taxonomy): Bacteria > Bacillota > Clostridia > TANB77 > CAG-508 > UMGS1663. Next base: position 2,144 of record CATXTS010000052.1, on the reverse strand, counting down.
TGGTAGCTTTACTTGTAAAATTATATGATGATAAAGGAAAAATGGGACTGTCAGAAGTTAGATTAGATGGTGGTGATTTTATGATTGAAAAAGGGTTCGAAGATTATGATATTAATTTTGAAAATGTTTTGAAAAGAATGAAATTGATAGCAGCGAGAAAACTAGAACCAATGGAATTAGACGAATATATTAGTAGAATTAGGAAAGAATTGTCAGGAAAAGTATCAGACAATCAAGAAATGAAAATTATAGGTAAAAAATTAAGAAGCCCATTAGGAATAGATGAAATAGAAGATGGAGTTAAATTAGGGATTACTCTAAGAAACAAGGAAAGAGTTGAACAGATACTCAGATAATATCAATTTTTTTTAATATTATCTATCCTAGTTACATTAGCATTCAATCAAAAGCGAAAAAACGTTGAAGTATCAATGTCATCTTACTTTTTGTATACTGTTAATATAGGAATAAAGGTTCTTCATCAATAGTTGGAGTTTTATCATTCCAATTAATATTATAAAGTCGCGCTTTTATTATGTATCTTATTCCCCGACAATTTTTTAATAAAATTTGCATCAAAATATCTTCTTCAGTAAAATATTGATAGTCAAACCTTAATATATACACGAAAGAAGGTATTTTTATGAATAAATTGTGCAATACTTAGGCAATATAGCAAGTAATTTAATAAACTTTTTTCTAAAAACACTTGCTTTTATTTTAAATGCATGGTATAGTGTAGGTGGCTTGAAAAAGCTTAAATATTTTTAATTATTAAGTAGATCATTTCCTTCTAGAATAAAATTTTAAAGGAATCAATGAGTCAAAAGATGTTAAATCTAGAAATTTTAAGAAGGAGGTAATCTAAAATGGAAGAAAATACTAACGAATTCGTAGACGAGACAATCGTATGCAAAGACTGTGGTGCTGAATTTGTTTTCACAGCTGGTGAACAACAATTCTACGCTGAAAAAGGTTTTACAAATAAACCACAAAGATGTCCTGCTTGCAGAAAAGCAAGAAAAGACTCAAGAAGAAACAACAACTATAACAATAATTACAACAACTAATTATAAAAATAGTAATCCCTAGCATTTGCTAGGGATTTTTGTTTGATATAAAAACAAAGAAAAACCAACATTATCTTGATATAATTTAGTCGAGCAAAAAATTATACTAAACAAAGTAATGAAGGTTTTTTATAAAAGATTTAGTCTATAAAATATGGAAGTAAATTTCTGCTTTATGCTATTTTTGTAATTGAAATCGTGTGAATTTTATATTTGTTTGATTTCATAGTTATTCTATAACATTTTAAGCAAATTATTTTTAGTCTTACACATTATTAAAATTATTTTTTATTTACATTATATTTTTTCTTTTAATAAATGAGTACTAAGACACAATTAGCACCGCACGTAATCCACCATCATAGCCACTACTGCCATTAGAACGATAGAAACAGAAGAGACCAGCACGCAATCCGCCCCAGAAATAACCACCGCGAACCGAGAATGGATTGTCCAAGCCTGGGTAATATGAGTAGTCATCATGCCATGAGTAGTTTCCTGTTCCGGTCGTAGACGTCTCACAGATACCTTCACCATAAATTAATATATTTTTGTTATAGTTATTCGTACTTGCTGTATTTAGATTTGCCTCATTGCTTGTTATTCCTGTATTATCTGTACCGCTATCAAATGAATAAGCAGTTGTATATTTGGTACTTGCAGTTTTTAGTGTATTTCCATCATAGGTTATACTTGCTCCAGATTTTTTTAAACTGCTATTTCCATTAGCTACATAAGCTGCGGTCCTTTCATAGGTTCCTCCACTTAAGTCATAAATTCCATAAATAGTTCCTGTACTACTTGCCATGCAACCATTTAATTGGTCCCATGTGTAGACTCCATTATTGGCTGTATTTCCTGTTGTTCCATTGATATTTGCTATTGTTTTTATTGTTTCTCCTGCGCTACTAGAGCCTGTTGTACAACCTGTTACTGCATAGGCACTATCGACTCCTGACTTTCCTGCTGTATTGGCTCTTTTGGCTCCTCCACTATTTAAGTTTACATTATTAACTGTGATATCTGTTCCATTTAATCCATATTGGCTCTGTGAAAGATAAGCTACTGCTCCCC
>CATXTS010000051.1 GCA_958402495.1 uncultured Clostridiaceae bacterium | reverse complement strand
GAACAGCAGCCTATGTAGCAAATGCAAATGGTAATTTAAAAGGTTATGGAGCAAGCATTGCTTATGAAGGAAATACCTTAAAAACAGCAAGTACAAAATATATAACAGCCTATCCATTTGATAGTAGTACAGACAATACAACAATAGAAAATAATGATGCAAACTTAAACACAGCCAATGTAAATAATTATAAGAAAAATACGTTAATCTACGGTAATGGAATCCGTGAGACGTCTACGGCTGGAACTGGAACTACATCATGGTATAGCGACTATTCGTGTTACCCAGGTTTGTACTATCCGTTCTTGATTCGTGGCGGTACTTTTTGGGATGGCTCGAGTGCCGGTCTCTTTTATTTCTATCGTAATGGTGGCAATAGTAATTACTATGGTGGGTTCCGTACGGTGCTGGTCGTGTCCTAGATTTTTAAAAATTTTATTGTACTTTATTTGGGTATTAAAATCTAACTGTATAAAAATAAAAAGAAAAATATATAAGAAACACCAATAAACCAAAACAAAAAACTGATTTGACACATAAAAAAATATTAAATTAGAAATTACTAATTGTTCTTATAGATATGATGAAAACCTTTTCTAGAATGGTAATCAATAGGTAACCCATTCCATTCATCTTCTTATTCGAATTCTAAAACAACTTCAATAGATGCACGAAATTTGAATTTACATTTTAGCAAAATAGACAGACTCCCAATGGTCTTCAAAAATGGAAGCAATTGTAGCAGTAAATTAAAAAAAGTTATAATTTTTATTTAAAGAATCATCAGGATTAAAATAATTAGCAATAGAATTTAGTATTATAGAAATCTAGAAATTCGTATTCTTTAATAGTTTCAATATTTTCCATATTTACCTCTAAAAAAATTATAACAAAAAAGAGTTGCGTAAGTAACTCCTAGAAAGAAAAATTTTAAAGTTTCTATTTCTTGTAAGAAAAACTAATGTAATGTATAGCATAAGTTTAGAAAATAGAGTTGTTATGCAAACTAATAAATAATAATACTTTAACAAAAAATAGAATTAGCTTACCTCATAAAATATAATAAATAAAAAATAAGATAAAAGGTGAGGAAGAGCAAATGAAGAAAGAATCTGGAATAACACTAGTAGCATTGGTAATAACGATTATTATTTTAATTATTTTAGCGGGTATTAGTTTGCAAGTAACCATAGGTGAAGAGGGAATGATTACCAAAGCCAAACAGGCTAAGCAAAATATAATTTTAGCAGGTGAAGCCGAAACTATGCAATTAAATCAGTTATATTATGAATTAGAAACTGGTGGAGAAATGTCAGAAGATGAGGAAAGTAGCAAGAAAGATGAAATCATAGCACTATTACAAAAACAAGTAGAAGAGTTACAAAAGCAGGTAACTAGCTTGCAGACAGAAAATACAGAGTTAAAGAAACAAATAGAAGATTTAAATGTACAGATAGCCAATTTACAAAAAGAAATAGCAGACTTAAAAGCACAAATAGCTAGTAAAGATATAGAAATAGCTAATTTAAAAAAGCAAGTTAGTGAAAAAGAAGCTAAAATACAGGACTTACAAAATCAACTAAATAATTTGAATTCTTTACTGGCGCAGACCAATGCCACAGCAGATAAAATTTTAACAGGATATAAAGCCTATAGTGGAGGAAAACTATTAACTGGAACAATGAACAATAATGGAACTATAAATAGTAGTTTAAATTGTGGACAAAGTTATACCATTCCAGCAGGTTATACCAGTGGAGGAAAGATAACTGCCAATAATTTAGCTAGCCAGACTTCTGCAACAGCAACAAGTGCAGATATTTTAACAGGGAAAACAGCTTGGGTAAATGGAACTAAAATAACAGGAACGAATAAAAGTAAGGATTTAGAGTATATAACAGTAACTTTCCCAGTTTCTACAGCCTGGGTAACTTCCAAAACGATATCCATTGCTTCTGTGTATAGCCAGTACAGCAGTATTACGATAGCAAATATAATTCCAGTTTTTAATAACTATCCAGCTATTAGAAATAGTGAAGCAGTTAATGCTTTTGCACCTAATTTCACATTTTCTTATTCTGCTTCAAATGGTAATTTTACGGTAAATTGTAATACAGAAATGAGAACTTATAGTACCTTTTCTATGAAATTATATATCGTAAAATAGAAAGAGTAGTTTGGTAAAATATTTCGCAATAAAGAAAAGGCGTCTATTATTTAGACGTCTTTAAAGTTTTCTTTATATGTTTTATTTTTTAGATTTTTCATCATCTTTTAAAACTTCTTTGATAGCACCAATACTACCTAAAGCGGAAGTGGCTTCGAATGGAATAAATACTTTGTTAGCATCACCATTAGCAACTTCTTTTAAAGCTTCTAAGGATTTTAATTGTACTAAAGTTTCATCAGGGTTTGCTTTTTTCATAGCACTATATACTTTTTGAATTTCTTCTGCTTTAGCTTCTGCCACTCTTTTAATCGCTTCTGCTTCACCAGTAGCTCTTCTAATTTTAGATTCTCTATCTGCTTCTGCTTCTAAAATAGCAGCTTGTTTTTTACCTTCTGCTAAGGTAATAGCAGATTGCTTTTCACCTTCTGCTTCTAAGATTAAAGCTCTTTTGGTTCTTTCTGCATTCATTTCTTTTTCCATGGCATCACGAATATCAGCAGGTGGTGTAATATCTTTAATTTCTACTCTATCAATTTTACAACCCCATTGGTCAGTGGCCTCATCTAATATAGACCTTAATTTATCATTAATAGAATCTCTGGCACTAAAACTTCTATCCAACATTAATTTACCAACAAATTCCCGAATGGTACTAATCGCTAAATCTTCAATACCGTTTTTTAAACTTTGAATTTCATAAACGGCTTTAGCTGGATCTGTAATTTTATAAAATACAACTGTATCAATTGTGATTGTAACATTATCTTTTGTAATAACTTCTTGAGGTGGAATATCTAATGTTTGTTGTTTTAAACTAACCACACTACGTACCCTATCTAAAAATGGAATAATAACTGTAAGACCAGCATCTGCGACTTTATGAAATTTACCTAATCTTTCTATAATATATACTTCTGATTGTTTTACTACCTTAATAGATTGAAAGGCAAGGAAGATTAAAAATGCAATAATAACAAGTGTAACAATAATTCCTACCATAATAAAAGTTCCCCCTTTAATATATTTTATTTCATTTATTATTTTATAGAACGTGTTAAAAAACACATTAACAATACTAGTATAGCATAAATTTGCCTAAAATGGAAGTGTTTTCTTATACTTTTTTATGTAAATTTTATAAAAAATTCTATTATTTATGATGAATAGTACATAGTCATATAATTACATAAAGTTAATTGAAAACCATAGAAGAAAACAAGAAAATAAAAAGCAGTAAGGAAATAGAAGAAAGAGAAGGAATTTATATGGAAAAAGAAAGAGGAATTACAATGGTTTCTTTAGTGGTAACCATTATAATATGCATTATTTTAGCAGGAATAAGTATCCAAGTAACCATAGGAGAAGATGGTATCATTACCAAAGCCAAACAGGCAAAACAAAATATCACTCTGGCTGGAGAAGCAGAAGCCATGCAGTTAAATCAGTTATATTATGAATTAGAAACTGGTGGTGAGATGTCAGAAGATGAAGAGTCTAGTAAGAAAGATGAGATTATAGCGTTATTACAAAAACAGGTAGAAGAATTACAAAAGCAAGTAACAAGTCTGCAAACAGAAAATGCGCAGCTACAAAAACAAATACAAGATTTAAGCACACAAATTGCCAATTTACAAAAAGAAATTGAAGATTTAAAAGTACAAATTGCATCTAAAGATATAGAAATTGCAAACTTAAAAAAGCAAGTTGGTGAGAAAGAAGCAAAGATACAAGACTTACAGAATCAATTAAATCAATTAAATTCTTTATTAGCACAAACCAATAGCACTGCTGATAAAATTTTATCAGGCTATAAAGCTTATAGTGGTGGAAAATTATTAACAGGGACCATGAGTAATAATGGAGCTTTAAATAGTAGTCTAAATTGTGGACAAAGTTATACTGTTCCAGCAGGCTATACAAGTGGAGGAAAGATAACAGCTAATAGTTTGGCTAGTCAAACTGTGGCTACAGCAACGGCGAATAATATAAGTAATGGGGTTACTGCATGGGTAAATGGTGTAAAAATTACAGGAAATGGAACTGATGTCCAGAATAGTTACCAAAATGGATACAACCAAGCAACAGAGATAGGAAGTGCTTTAGATATTACCAATTTTTCTTGGATAGGCTGTTATGATTTTCATCAAAACGAACAGTGGCATACCGTTACAGTTAGTAATGCTACGAATTATCAAAAATTATATTATATAGTAATGTTTAGATACACTACAGGAGGCGGATATGCATTTCGAGTAGAAGTAGCAGGCGGTGCACATCAAATTGTTTATCAAAATACAGCTATTCAGCAAGGGTTAATAGAACCTACACAAACGGTAACTATAAAGACATATTATAATCAACAAGCAGTTCATGCAAATGCTTATATTATTGTTATGGGGAAAATAAAATAATGAAAGAAAAAACATGCTTTTTAAGCGTGTTTTTTTCTAATAAGCGTATGTATTTTACTTGCAAAGTTTAAAGATGTGTTTTTATATTTTTATTTATGTTACTTATTGATTATCTATGTGATATGGTTTTCAAAATTTGAGATAGAAAAACAGATATAATAAAATAATAAAAAAATATCTGTATTGAAATTATCCAAAAGGTAATATATAATAAAGATAAGAAGGTGATTCAAATGAAAAAAGAAAGAGGAATTACGATGGTTTCCTTAGTGGTTACCATTATTATATTAATCATCTTAGCAGGAATTAGTATTAATGTAACCATAGGAGATAATGGGTTAATTACCAAAGCCAAGCAATCCAAGCAAAATATTTTATTAGCAGGGGAGGCAGAAGCTATTCAATTAAATCAGTTATATCATGATTTAGAAGCTAGTGGATCATTAACAGAAGATGAAGAAAGTACTAAAAAAGATGAAATCATTGCTTTGCTACAAAAACAAGTAGAAGAATTACAAAAACAAGTAGCCAGTTTGCAAACAGAAAATGCAGAATTACAGAAGCAAATAGCAGACTTAACCAATAAAATAGCCAGTTTGCAACAAGAAATAGCAGATTTAAAACAGCAAATAGCTAATAAAGATATAGAAATAGCAGAATTAAAGAAACAAGTTAGTGAGAAAGAAGAAAAAATAAAAGAATTACAAAATGAATTAAATAATTTAAAGTCATTGCTAGCTCAGACCAATGCCACAGCAGATAAAATATTAACAGGCTATAAAGCTTATAGTGGAGGACAACTAGTAACAGGAACCATGCCCAACAATGTAAGTACAGCAAATGTCCCAAATGATAAAGCCTGGTTATATAATAATCGAGTGTACTTTGGAGTACCCTATGGATATTATCCACCAGCAAATTTTGGAGAAATGACGAATGTTTCGGAAAGATATATTACCTATGCCTCTCTAGCTAGTACCATAGGTTTAGCGAATCATAAATTAGCAGTAGGACAAAGTGTGTTAGGCGTAAATGGAACTTATACATCAGATGCTACAGCAACAGCTAATAATTTAAGTAGTGGAACAACGGCCTATGTAAATGGACAAAAAATTACTGGTAATGGAGCAGATGTGAATAATGCTTATAATAATGGATACAATGCAGGAATTGCTGCTGGTGGTACAGGAAAATATACGTTAGTAGAATTAGGAACTGGTACTTCTTTTGACGTAAAATCAATTTATCCAAATTATGCAAATTTAACAGCTTCTAACTTTATATGTCAAGTAGTATCCATTAGTGTCAGCGGTTCAGCAACGGATAATGATGCACATAACTCTTCTTATAATGGAGGCTTTTCGGTTACGCCCTCTTTAAGTTATAATGCAAGTACAGGTGTTGTAACTATAGGAGGAACCAGTAATTCAAGGTCCTATAAAACATGGGGAAATACAGGAACAGTCATTACAGCAACAGCAACAGTGAAAGTATATTTAAAATATTAAGAATAATTCTAAAATAAGAAAATAAAATTGTTAGGAAAAACAAGAAAGACCCTGGCGTTAGTCAAATACGCCAGGGTATGTTTTAATTTGATGCAAGTTGTGTTGCTGCTGCTTTGAAAGCCTGGAATTCCTCCAAATATTGGGGAAGCCTGCAGTAAGGTTCTACGAAACTGTCCATGTCTGCTGCGCAAGATGGACAGCTGGGATACCTTCCAATGGCCTTTTCAATGAGATATTCGGGAATTTCTTTTCTCAATTTAATAAGTTCTGCTGCCTCCTTTAGAGCCTCTAAATATTCCTGTGTTTGAGATTTCATACGATTCTCCTTTCTGTGCATCAACTTTGGATAACTGTGCTATCCGGTTACATTATCATTATACTATAACTTGACATAAAATTCAAGAAAAGGAAAAAATAGCTTTTAAAAGTGTAAAATGTGTGATAAAATAGAAAACATGAAAAAAAGAAATGAGGAAGAGAAATGGAGAAAACTGTTGCATTTTGTACATTAGGATGTAAAGTAAATCAATATGAAACCAATGCTATGATAGAACAATTTATAAAACAAGGCTATACAATTGTAGACTTTGAGGATGTAGCAGATATTTATATTATTAATACTTGTACAGTTACCAATATGGCAGATAGAAAATCTAGACAAATGTTAAGAAAAGTCAAACAAAGAAATCTAAATAGTGTAGTAGTAGCTTGTGGTTGTTATGCACAAGTAGCTAAAGAAGAATTAGAGAAAATACCAGAAATTGATATGATTTGTGGTGTGAATGAAAAAAATAAAATGATAGAATATGTAGAGGCTTACAGAAAAGATACAACCAAAAAAGAATACATTACAGATGTTATGTATCAAAAAGAATTTTTAGACTTTGTAACAACAGAATATACAGATAAAACGAGAGCTGATGTAAAAGTACAAGATGGTTGTGACCGTTTTTGCAGTTATTGTATTATTCCGTATGCTAGAGGGCATATTAGAAGTAGAAAAATAGAAAATGTGGTAGCAGAAATTGAAAAAATAGCACAAGAAGGCATTAAAGAAGTAGTTATTACAGGTATTCATATTGCCTCTTATGGAAAAGAGTGGAAAGAAGAGACATCGTTAATCGATTTACTAGAAGCTATCCATTCGGTTACAGGTATTCAAAGAATTCGATTAGGCTCTTTAGAACCAACGATTATAACGAATGATTTTTTAGAAAGATTAGTAAAATTAGATAAAATTTGTGACCATTTTCATCTATCGCTGCAAAGTGGATGTGATGCTACTTTAAAAAGAATGAATCGTAGATATACAACAGAAGAATTTAGAAAAAGTGTACAATTACTAAGAAAATATTATCCGAATGTAGCATTAACAACTGATATCATTGTAGGTTTTCCAGCAGAGACGTCAGAAGAATTTGAAACAACATATCAGTTTTTAAAAGAAATGCAATTTTATAAAATGCACATTTTTAAATATTCTCCTAGAAAGGGTACGAAAGCAGCGATTATGCCAAATCAAATAGAGGGTAGCGTTAAAGAAGAACGTAGTGCTAGATTAATTGCTTTATCTGATAAAAATGAAGAAATGCAAAATGCACAAGATATTGGCAAAGAAGTAGAGGTATTATTAGAAGAGCGAGAAGGAGACTATATAAAAGGACATACTACGAATTATCATATGGTAAAAGTGAAAACAAAAGAAGATTTAGAAAATCAAATTGTTAAAGTAAAAATAAAGGAAAACCAAAATTTAGAATTATTGGCAGTTGCAATCTAAGCAAAAATGTAATATAATTTGCCATGAAAAAGGAAGCCAAAAAAGAAAGGAAAACAAAATATGAAAGCAATTGAATTAAGAAATAAATACTTGAAATTTTTTGAAGAACACGGACATAAAATTATACCAAGTGCACCATTAATACCAGAAAATGACCCATCTGTATTATTTACAACAGCTGGTATGCAACCATTGGTACCTTATTTATTAGGAGAAAAACATCCAGAAGGAAAACGTTTAACCGATTACCAAAAATGTGTTAGAACAGTCGATATTGATGAAGTAGGAGATAATCGCCATCTAACTTATTTTGAGATGCTTGGAAACTGGTCTTTAGGAGATTATTTTAAAGAAGAAGCCATTGCTATGTCTTATGAATTTTTAACAAAAGTTTTAGAAATACCAGTAGAAAAGTTATCTGTAACTTGTTTCGCAGGAGATGAGGATGCTCCAAGAGATGTAGTGGCTTTTGAAGCGTGGAAAAAAGCAGGGATTCCAGAAGAAAGAATTTATTTTTATGGAAAAGAAGATAATTGGTGGATTGCAGGAGAAGAAGGCCCTTGTGGACCAGATACAGAAATGTTCCTAGATACAGGAAAACCAGCTTGTGGTCCAGATTGTGGACCATCTTGTGATTGTGGAAAATATGTAGAAATTTGGAACAATGTATTTATGGAATTCTACAAACATAAAGATGGAACATATACAAAACTAGCACAACAAAATGTAGATACAGGGCTAGGACTAGAAAGAGTAACCATGCTTTTAAATGGAAAAGAAACACCTTATGACACAGAAATTTTTGCACCAATTATGGACAAATTACAAGAGCTTGCCAAAGAGGATGCTATCAATAGTAGAAGAATTGTAGCAGAACATTTACGTTCTAGTATGATGATTATTAGCGATGGTGGTAGACCAAGTAATGTGGATAGAGGTTATATTTTAAGAAGATTAATCCGTAGAATGACAAGACATTTAAATAAGTTACAAATTGATTTAGAAGAATTAGGTAACTTAATTGATTTAAATATTGAAACTTTAAAGGAATTATATCCAGAACTTGTAGAAAAAAGAGAAGAAATTAAACAAGTGATTCTAGAAGAAAAAGACAAATTTGTCAAAACATTAGCTCATGGAGAAAGAGAATTTGAAAAAGCAATTGTTAAAGCAAAACAAGAAGGAAAAACACAAATTGATGGAGAGACGATGTTTAAATTATATGAAACGTATGGGTTCCCACCAGAAATTACCTCTGATTTAGCAAAAGAACAAGGATTTAGTGTAGATACAAAAGCATTTGATATCTTATTTAAAGAACATCAAGAAAAATCTAGATTAGGTAGTCAACAAAAATTTAAAGGTGGATTAGCAGAACAAAATGAAATTACCATTGGTTATCATACAGCTACCCATTTATTGCATAGGGCTTTGAGAATGGTATTAGGAGACCATGTTCATCAAAATGGTTCTAACATTACAACGGAAAGATTACGTTTTGACTTTACACATCCAGAGAAAATGACAAAGGAACAAATTCAAGAAGTAGAAGATATTGTAAATGCACAAATCCAGAAGGATTTACCAGTAGTATGTGAAGAAATGTCATTAGAAGAAGCTAAAAAATCTGGAGCAATGGGTCTATTTGAAAACAAATATGGTGAAAAAGTAAAAGTATATACTATAGGAGATTTTAGTAAAGAAATTTGTGGAGGACCACATGTAGAACATACTGGTGTATTAGGTACGTTTAAAATCAAGAAAGAAGAATCTAGTTCAGCAGGTGTTAGAAGAATTAAAGCCATTTTAATAAAATAGGAGGTCAGTATGGACGAAAATTGTGTGTTTTGTAAAATTATAAAAGGGGAAATTCCTTCTGATAAGGTATATGAAGATGAAGAATTCTTAGCCTTTAGAGATATCCAGCCAGCAGCACCTATCCATATACTAGTAATTCCTAAAAAACATATAGCTATGTTAACAGATTTACAATTAGAAGATGAAATCATGATAGGGAAAATTTATACAGTTATTAATAAAATAGCCAAACAAGGAGGCTTTGAAAAACAAGGTTATCGTGTAATTGCCAATTGTGGAAAGGATTCTGGACAAGAAGTTATGCACATTCATTTTCACATTTTAGGTGGTAAAGTATTAGGAGATAAAATTGTAGGATAAGAATAGAAATCATGTAGTGTAGCTGCATGATTTTTTTCTGTATAAGAACAGTAATTTTCTTGAAAATGTAGAAAAAGAGATACTTATATGATATAATGACTATATAAGTGATAAAAGGAGGAAGTTATAGATGTTTGAAAATAAATATGGAAAATTTTTAACCGTTTTATTAATTGTAGGTATTATCATCATTGTAGGTGTCTTAATTTTCCTAGGAATAAATTTAGTAAAAAATTCATCCATAGAAGCCGATGCAGGTGATGCAGTAGATAGATATCAAGAAGGAAAAACAAACACGCAGGCTAATGAACAAGGAGATAATACAATAGCTAATGTAGTAGCACCAAACGTAGATTTAGAAAATCTGATTCAAAACAATACAATAGGAGAAGGAAGTAACGAGCATCAAGAAATGTATAAAGGTTTTCCAATGATAGGTACAATAGAAATCCCTAAAATTAATGTAAAATATCCGGTACTAAAAGAAGCAAGTAAAAATGCTATAGAAGTAGCCGTAGCACTTTATTATGGACCAGGACTAAACAAGATAGGTAATACCGTTATCGTAGGACACAATTATAGAAATGGTACCTTCTTCTCTAATAATAAAAAGTTAGAAGAAGGAGACAAAGTATATATTACAGATGAAACCGGAAAAAAGGTAACCTATACTATTTATAAAACGTATACAACCTCACCAGAAGACTCTACCTATTTAGATAGAGATACCCAAGGAAAAAGAGAAATTTCTCTATTGACCTGTACAGATGATACAAAAAGTAGGTTGATTGTATGGGCAACAGCAGATTAAATACAAAAGTTAGAAAGGAGCCATTATGCATAGTGGTGGATATAAAAAGTTCTTAACTATTTTAATGATAATAATTATCTTAGCAGTTATAGGATTGCTAGGGTATATAGGATATGATTTTCTAGTAAATTATTTTGCACAAAAGGATGCAGAAGATGCAGTAGAGGAATTTGAACAACAATTTGAAAATGTACAAGAGGAGCAGGTTAACCAAGAGGAAAATAGCACAACTTCAGAAACACCTCAACCACAAAATACCAATACCAATGGTGGAGGTAATAAAAAAACGCCAACTGTAACCTATAGAGATTATACTATGATAGGAACGATTCAAATACCTAAAATAAAATTAAAATCACCAATTGTGGATAAAGTAACACCAAAATCTATTAGTGCGGCAGTGGCTGTCTTATATGGACCAGGTTTAAATACAGTGGGAAACACCGTTATTGTAGGACATAATTATAGAAATGGAACCTTCTTTTCAAATAATAAAAAATTGGTAGTTGGTGATAAAATTTATGTAACAGATCAAACTGGCAAAAAGATAGAATATACTATTACGAATACCTATATTACATCAGATACAGACTTTGATTATGCTACTAGAGATACCCAAGGGAAAAGAGAAATTTCCTTATCTACTTGTACAGAAGATGTTAAAAAAAGGTTAGTCATTTGGGCAAGAGAAAACTAAAAGTCAATAGGAAAAATTAAAAAAATTATTGGTAAAAGTTTTGACTTTTACCAATTTTTGATGTATAATATAAACAGTGGTTAAAAAAGAGAATCAAAACCTTTCTTGACACACCTAAAAAGAAAAATAGCACAGAAAGGAGTGTCTTACATGTTTAATGTAGGTGATAAAATTGTATATCCAATGCATGGCGCAGGAACAATCGACGCAATAGAAGAAAAAGATATTTTAGGAGAGAAGCAGGCATATTATATTATTAAAATGCCTGGTGAAGTAAAGGTTATGGTGCCAACGACCAGAGCAGAAGAAATTGGCGTTAGAAATGTAATAGATAAAGTAAATGCAGGGAAAGTATTAGAAATCTTAGAAGAAAATGAAACTGAAATGTCCAATAATTGGAATAAAAGATATAGAGATAATATGGATAAAATGAAAAGTGGAGACATCTATG
>CATXTS010000050.1 GCA_958402495.1 uncultured Clostridiaceae bacterium | reverse complement strand
AATTAAACCAGTTATATTATGAATTAGAAACTGGTGGCGAAATGTCAGAAGATGAGGAAAGTACCAAGAAAGACGAAATTATAGCTTTACTACAAAAACAAGTAGAAGAATTACAAAAACAGGTAGCTAGCTTACAGACAGAAAATACAGAATTAAAAAAACAAATAGAAGACTTCAATGCGCAAATAGCCAATTTACAAAAAGAAATAGCAGATTTGAAAGCACAAATAGCTAGTAAAGATATAGAGATAGCTAATTTAAAAAAACAAGTCAGTGAGAAAGAAGCAAAGATACAGGACTTACAAAATCGATTAAATAACTTAAATTCTTTATTAGCCCAGACCAATGCGACAGCAGATAAAATATTAACAGGTTATAAAGCCTATAGTGGAGGAAAACTATTAACCGGTACAATGGCCAATCGAGGAGCCATTAGTAGTAGTCTAAATTGTGGACAGAGTTATACCATACCAGCAGGTTATCATAATGGTACAGGGAAAGTAACAGCTAATAGCTTAGCTAGTCAAACCTCTGCAACTGCCAATGCAAATAACTTAAGTAGTGGAGTTACAGCCTGGGTAAATGGACAGAAAATAACAGGTAATGGGGCAGATGTAAACAATAGCTATAATAATGGATATAATAGTGGTGTTTCAGCAAAGCAAGTGTTTATGGATTATTCTACCACAAATGGAAATATTACCTTTCAGATTCCTGCTAATTGTCAGAGAGCTTATGTAACAGCCATGTATCGAGGAGGTGGAGGAGACCCTGCTTTTTCTCGTAATATCGATTTATCGGGAACGGCAGTTAAAACTTATACAACACAAACCACAACGATTGGTCCATGGAGCCAGACTTGTGATGCTACTTTTACAGTAGAATTAAATAGTCAAGGAGGAACACTTATGATTTTACCATATTTAGTGAGTGGAAATTCTATTTTCGATGGACATGCTATGGTAGTATACTATTAAAAAAGTTCTCTTTATGGCACTTAAGAAAGTATGGGAGATAGTACCATGCAAAAATACTCAAAAAATGATTGAAAAACAACTTCCTTTATGGTATAACTATGAATAGTAAATGCCAAAGGAGGTTTTTTTATGGCAAAAAGAAAAATGGAACCAGGAAAAATAGTTACAAAAGTAGTTGCTTTACTACTTGCCCTATTAATGATAGTTGGAGTGGGAGGAACATTACTTTATTATCTAATTGCCCTATAAGAAAATAGAAATACAAGAAGGGAAATAAAAAGATATGAAAGAAGATTTTATGACCGCATTTAATAACTTTTGGAACCTTAATGTAGTCAATTATATGAACCAATTACAAGAACACCCATTTAGGCTCATTTCATTAGCTTTAGATATTACAATTGTTATTTTCTTAGCTTATAAGTTTATTAAGGTAACCAAAAATTCTAGAGTATGGCAATTAATTAAGGGAATCGCACTACTTATAATTATGACAGCCATCAGTGGTTGGTTACATTTAGATATTTTAAATTACATATTAACATCTGTTATGACCTATGGTGTTATTGCCATGATAGTGATTTTTCAACCAGAACTTAGAAGAGCATTAGAACAATTAGGAACCAATAAGTTTACTAAATTTTTTGGAATAGATAAAGATATTATTACGAAGACAAAAGAAGATATCTATAAAGTAGTGATTGCAGCACAGGAGTTAGCTAAAACAAAAACAGGTGGACTAATTGTTATTGAAAGAGATATTAAAATAAGGGATATTGCAGAGACGGGAGTACAAATCCATGCAGAAGTATCTCCACAATTACTAGTAAATTTATTTGTACCAAATACACCATTACACGATGGAGCAGTTTTAATTAGCAATAATAAAATAGAAGCAGCAGCTTGTATCTTACCACTTGCAGATGATAAAGAAATTGCAAGAGAACTAGGAACTAGACATAGAGCAGCTATTGGTATATCTAAGGAAACCGATGCAATAGCAGTTGTTATTTCTGAAGAAACTGGAAAGATTTCGATTGCTAAAGAAGGCACTTTAATTGCCGATTTAAAAGAAGATGCTTTAAAGAAAATATTAATAAAAAATATTGTTACTAACCGATTAGGAGAGGGAAAAGGGATTAAAGCAGAACGTATTAAAAAGATGAAATCTAAATTTCAGAAAAAAGTAAGTGAAGCAGAAAAGATAGAAGTAGAAGAAAAAGAGAAAAAAGAAACAAAATAGACAGTACGCATTAAACTAATGCTAAGAAAATTAGTTTAGTGCGTTTTTCTATAAAGTAGGAATAGGAGTTATCTATGAGAAATATCAAATTAACTATCGAATATGATGGAAAAGACTTTAATGGTTGGCAAAAACAACCAGATAGATTAAATATACAAGGAGAAATAGAAAGAGCCATAGAAGCTGTTACAGGAGAACAGGTAGAACTAATTGGTTCTGGAAGAACCGATGCAGGTGTACATGCCTTAGGACAAGTGGCTAATTTTAAAACACAAAGCCAAATACCAATCGAAAAAATGGCTATTGCCATTAATTCGAAACTAAAAAAAACAATTCGTATTCAAAAAGCAGAAGAGGTAGACTTACGTTTTCATGCTAGATATAATTGTAAAGAGAAAACCTATTGTTATATCTTGCATCCAGCAGAACAAGCTTCCGCTATTTTTAGAAATCTAGAATATGAAATTCCTATGTCTTTAAACGTAGAAAATATGAAAAAAGCCATACAGTATTTTGAAGGAGAACATGATTTTAAAGGATTTAAAGCTAGTGGCACAAGTAGTAAAAGTAGCGTTAGAACTATTTATCATGCACAAATCGAAGAAAAAGAAGGTAGAATTTTGATAGAATTGACAGGCAATGGCTTTTTATATAATATGGTCAGGATTATTGCTGGAACCTTAGTAGAGGTAGGGTATGGAAAAATAAAACCAGAAGAAATCCCCGAAATTATTCAATCTGGTGATAGAACCAAAGCAGGTAAAACTTTACCACCATATGCTCTGTATTTAGTAAGCGTAGAATATACCTAAAAAAGGAACCAAAATATAAAAATAGGCATATCATATAGCAGAACATAAAAAAGCAAGGAGAGATCTATATGAATACATTATTAATATATTTTGCGTTACCTGTAGCAACGATTATTTTAGCTTTTGTACTAGAGAAAATTTTAAGATGTCCCTTTTTAACAGCAGCGACTTTTTTTGCCATATACTTAATTGTAGCCTTTGCAGTATTTGATGCTACTTTCTTAGTATGGGTAATTGTTTATACAATTTTGGCCTTTATTGCAGCAGCCTTAGCAGAAATTTTTTATAGAAGAGGTGGATGTGGTTGTAGTTGCCATAGAACGGAAAATCAAAATACGGATAGACCAAATCTAACAGCTCGAATTACAGGATTATCTAACATACCAGATAGAAATGAGTGTAATTGTAACTGCAATTGTAATAACAATACGGTGCAACCTAATGTAGCTAGTGTAAATGTCAGAAACAATACCAATGGTAACCAATCTTCTTGGTGTTGTTATAGGAAATAAGAAAAATAGGATTGAAGTGTAAGAAAACGAAAATAAACTTTTTATATTAGAAAAAACTAATAGGAAAAGTTTATTTTTGCATTTTAGAACCAGGTTAGTACATAAAGCAACCTAAAAGAATGTCAGAAAAAGGAAAAAAGAAAGAATGTTACAAAAGTATTACAAAGATATTAATTTTAGATTACAGTTATCTCATTTTATTGTTTTTAAGCGCTTTTTGTTGTACAATGAAAGAAGTAATGATATTTTGTCAAAAATAAGGAGGATATAACTATGGCAATGAATCCAATGCAAAGAAAAGCAAATAATTATTTATTAATAGGTGTATTAGTAACACTACTAATTACAGGTACCATTATTGGTTTCCTATTTATACAGTTAAATAAATTACAAACAGAAAAGAAAACAGAAGTAAGTTCAATGAAAGAAGTGTATGTCGTATCTAGTGATATTAATTCAGGAGATACGGTTAGTTTAGATAAATTAAAAAAACAATCAGTAGCATCTTCTATGATACCAAGTAATGCGCTAACGATAGCAGATATTACAGAAAATACCATTGCTAAAATAGCAGTAAAAAAAGGTAGTGTTATGACTATAGACATGGTAACAGAAAGTGATAATCCAACAACAGATGATATGCGTGTACAAGAATATAATATGGTATTATTACCAACACAAATTCAAACAGGAGATTACGTAGATATTAGACTTCGTATGCCATCTGGAGAAGATTTTATAGTGGTATCTAAAAAGCGTGTAGAACTTCCTACGATTGATGGGGTGGATTCTTATAGTAGTATTAAACTTCAGATGTCAGAAGAAGATACCGTGGTTATGAGTAATGCCATTGTAGAAGCTTATATTATGAAGGGTTCTGTTTTATATGCAGCAACTTATGTAGAACCAGGTATGCAAAATGGAGCAACCACTACGTATATACCAAAAGCAACTGTACAAGATTTAATGTATAGAAATCCAAATATTGTAACAGAAGCTAAGAATGCTTTAATGACTATCTATAATGCAAATCAATCTACTAGAAATAATGTTATTAATGGTGGTTTAAGTCAATATAGAGAAGATGAATTAGATAATATTCAAGAAGCAGTACAAGAACAAATTAATAAAGCAAAAGAAGAAAGACAAAGCTATTTAGAGTCTTTAGGTGCAACTTATTAATAACGGAGGAAAAAGCAAGTGAAAAAAATTGGATTTATTGGAGCTTATGATAAAACAGATTTTGTAGTCTACATTGCCAAAATACTAGTAGAAACCGGTAAAAAGGTTCTACTAGTAGATGGTACCATTACACAAAAAGCAAAATATATCATACCAACTATCAAACCATCCAAAACGTATGTAACAGAATTTGAAGGAATTGATATAGCAGTTGGGTTTGAAAACTTTGAAGATATTAGAAAATACTTAGGTCTGCCAACGGTAACACCATTTGAATATGATATTGCCTTAATCGACGTAGACAGTCCCCAAGCTATTCAAAGTTGGGATATTGAAAATGTAGACCAAAATTATTTTGTTACATCGTTTGATATGTATTCTTTAAAAAAAGGATTAGAAGCCATTAGTGGACTAATTAATCCTTTAAAAGCAACCAAAATTCTTTTCTCTAGAGATGCTTTAAAAGAAGAAGATGATTATTTAAATTTCTTAGCACTAGGAACGAAGATAACATGGGATGAAGAAAAAATATATTTACCTTTTGAAGTAGGGGACCAAACCGTTATTTATAATAATCAAAGAGTCTCTAAAATCAAATTTAGAAAATTAAGCAATCAATACAAATTAGGACTACAATATGTATCACAAAAAATATTAGGACAAGAAGATTATAACTTATTAAGAAAAACATTTAGAAAAATAGAAAGAGGAGTATAAAACATGTCTATAATTGCCTTTTGGAGTAATGAAGAAAAAGAAACTGGTCAGTCGATGTCCATGGTAGCACTTTCTACCTATATGGCCATAGAACATAATTACAGAATCTTAAATGTAAGTACAAACTTTAAGGATACCACTGTAGAAGATGCTTATTGGGATATAGAAAAAACAGAAAACTTAGTGAAGAGTTTAACTCAAAATGATGAAAAAGTGGTTTTTGAATCTGGTATAGAAGGTTTAATTAAGATTATTAACAGCAATAAGACATCTACGACAATTGTTTCTAACTATACAAGAATTGTGTTCAAAGATAGATTAGATGTGCTACTATCTCCTAAAACAGAAGATTATGAGGAATACCAAGAAATCTGTAAATTCTATCCAGATATTATACAAGTGGCTAATCATAACTATGATTTAATATTTGTAGATTTATCTAAGAAAATGCCAAAAGAAGAAGTAAATAAAATTTTAGAGTTAGCCGATGTTATTGTAGTGAATCTAACACAAAAAATGAAAGCATTAAATCATTTAATCACTTTAAGAGAAGAAAATGCCTTCTTTAAGAAAAACAATATTTTAGTCAATGTTGGTCGTTATGATAAATTCTCTAAATATAATATAAAAAATATTTCACGTTATCTAAGAGAAAAGAAAAGTGTCTTAGCAGTACCATACAATACTTTGTTTTTTGAAAGTTGCGCAGAAGGAAAAGTAGCTGATTTTTTTGTTAGACTAAGAAGAGTAGAACCAGATGATAGAAATGCTGTTTTCGTCCAAGAGGTGGGCAGAATGGCAAAAACATTAATTTATAAATTACAAGAATTACAGATGAAAATGTAAATCCTATAGAAAGGAGCCTTTATACAATGAACATAGTCAATCTACTATTAATTATAGTTGTGTTAGTTGTTGCAGGAATCTTAATTGCTCGTAACTTAAAGAAAAAACAAGACCAAAAGGTAGAAGAGCAGGTAAAGGTAGATGATAAAACCTATACCTTAGAAATGATGACTGCATTCGTAAAGAAAAGGCTAGATGAAATTACCAAGATAAACTTATATGATATTGGTTTATCAGAAGAAGAATTAAAAAGAAGAAAGAATAAGAAATACGAATTAAAGAAAGCTTTAAAAGGTTGTACCTATGGAGATGTGAATGATAAAAAGTATGTTAAAGAATTAATTTACGACATGCTTGCTAAAGAATATGGGGTAACAGAGATTAACGTATCTAAAGCAATTCCTTTTGATATTCCTTCTTTATTAACTTGTCAAGATAAATTTGATATTATTATCTATATGTATAAAAATGAATTTGGATATGAAGCTTTAACAGAAGTCATTAAAAAATATGATTTAGCTAGACTAAAATATGTATCAGGAGAGAGTAAACCTTCTTATGTGATTACAGAAGAAGAAATTAATGATATTTTTGAAAAAGAAAACTTTGTTCTTTCCTTCCAAGATAAATTAAATGTGGTTGTGCAAAGAATTTATCAACACTACAAAGGATATAGTAGTATTGATGAAATTAGAGATATGAACATCGATGGTATTTCAGGAGGTGTATCCGGTTTACCAGAGAGTTTCTTAAGCCAAGTAGCGCAAACCGATAGTGATTATTTAGGACAAATTGTAGAACATAAAGTACCACGTGCTTGTGATAGTATTTGGATAATGTTCCAAGGTAAATCTATTCGTTTAGCATTTCTTTCCTTTGGAACAGAAGCAGAACTAAAAAGAGTTTGTCAGAATATTTATAAATACAATAATCCAGGACAATTATCTGATACCAATGGTTATAAAATTAATGAAATGAAAGATGGTTCTCGTGTTGTTGTAGTAAGACCAAGTATGTCTGAAACATGGGCATTCTTTGTTAGAAAATTTGACGTAAAGCGTGCGACACTAGAACAAATTGTTCCTTTACCTGGAAAAGAAGAAGCCATCGACCTTTTAAAATACTTAGTAAAAGGTGCTAGAATTATTTCTCTAACTGGTGAACAAGGTTGCCGGAAAAACTACCATGTTAATGGCTATGATTGAAAATATTTATGAAACCATGAACTTGCGTATTACAGAGACCGCATTCGAGCTTCACTTAAGGAAAATTTATCCAACCAGAAATATTTTATCTATGCGTGAGACAGAAACCGTATCTGGACAACAATGTTTGGACGTTCAGAAAAAGACCGATGGTTCGGTTAATATCATCGGTGAGGTTGCAACAGACCCTGTAGCTTCTTGGATGATTCAATCTGCGCAGGTTGCTTCTAAATTTACTTTATTTACGCACCATGCTAAGACTTTTCCAGACTTAGTAACCGCACTACGTAACTCTATGTTAAGAGCTGGTGTATTTAAAGATGAAAGAACAGCAGAAGAACAAGTTGTACAAGTTTTAAACTTTGATATTCACTTAGTCAAAGACTTTAGAGGAAGAAGATACATAGAAAGAGTAACCGAATGTATACCAGTAGAACAAAAAAATGAATACACCTTTGACCATAGAAAAGAAAAAACTATGGAAGGAAAGATGGATAAATTTATTGACAATGCAACTTATTATTTCTCTAAATCTACCAATAGAGAATTATACAAATACCAAAATGTTTTAGAATATCATGATGGAGAATATGTGTTAACCAATCCTATTTCTGATAAGAATATGAGAGAAATGATTATTAATATGGATGATACAGATGCAGAGGAGTTCCAAAAATTCGTAGAAAGAAATTGGGGCAGAAAAATAGCAAGATATGAAGAAACAGAAGAAGAGAAGGCTAAGAAAAAAGAAGCAGTAGAAACAGCAGCACCCAAAAAACGTGGTAGAAAACCAAAACAAGTATAAACAAGAAAAGGAGGTGGCTAAAATAACATGACAAACCAAATGCTTATGTACTTAATGATGGGCTGTGGTATTTTACTAGTTGCCATTATTATCGGGTATCTTGTTTTAAGAAAAAACAATAAAGAAAGAAAATATATTGAGCAATTACAACAAGGAACAAAATCTTCTACTTTTTCCACAGAAATCGTATTTCAAAAGTTATATGTCATTTATTTAAAAACACCTTTTATTAAACGATATTTATTAAAACTGAGAAGAAGACTAGAAATTGTCAATATAGACGATGAGTATTTAACTAGATTACAAGCTTCTAAAATTTTATCTAGAGCGCTTATGCTTATTATTCCCATTACCATTGGCATTGTAGCATTAACTAGCAGTAATCTTTTATTAATGAGCATCTTATTAATCTTTGAATTGTTTTTATTAGACACTTTTATTGATGGAAGAGTAGATAAGATTGATAATAATTTGTTAAAGCAACAAATTAATTTCTTCTCTGAAATTCGACATGCTTACCATGAATTTAATATGGTAGAAGAAGCTATTTATCAAACAGCACAAGATGACGACAACCCAGAAATGGCAAGACAAGCAGAAAAAATTTATGAAGTTTTAATATCAGATGACCCAGAATCAGAACTAGAAAAATATTATGACGTAGCACCTAACAGCTATTTAAAAGAATTTGCAGGCGTATCTTATTTAACCAAAGAGTTTGGTGATAGAAAGATAGATGGTGCCTCTTTATATTTAAAAAACTTAAATAATATTACACAAGAAATGCAACTTGAAATTTTAAAAAGAGATAAATTAGATTATGTATTTCAAAGTTTATCGGTTATTGCGATTGTCCCTATGCTATGCTTAGAACCAATTAAGAATTGGGCTATTTCGCAATTTAGCTTTGTAGAGAGTTTTTATAATGGAAAAGGCGGTATGCTAGTACAAATTCTAATATTAGTAACGACTTTTATCTGTTATATATTAACTAGAAAATTAAAAGATAATGGTTCAACAGCTAAGAATACAAAAAACACAGAAAATCCTTGGCAAGAAAAACTATATCGTATCAAACCAATTAAAAAGTTTGTGGACTTATTTATTCCAAAAGATGGAACCAAGGAAAGCAGAAAAGTAAAGACTGTTATGAAAGAAGCAGCTAGTAAAGATAAAATTGAGTGGATTTATATCAATAGAATAGTATTATGTGTAGCTACCTTTATTATTTCTGTATTTCTATTTAATCAGTTACACACGATTGCTATCAATAATGTCTATACAGATCCGACACAGACCTATAATATTATTGGAGAAATGTCGGCTAAAGATAAAAAGAAGGCCATGCAAGTAACCGAGTCAGATAATCAATATATTAAGAGGTTTAAAGATGATAAAGATGTAGAGCAAAAAGATATTGTTCGTGTTATGCAAAGAGGATTGGTAAATGATGATTATATTGACAGTACTGACAAAGAAAGAGAAACTGCAGCAAATAGAATTTTAGAGAAGATTGCTACGATTAAGAGTGAATATTTAGGTTGGCTAGAAGTATTAGGGGCTATGGTACTAGCAATGATGGCCTATATGGCACCAATCTGGTTATTAAAATTCCAAATCAAGATGAGACAATTGGAAATGGAAGATGAGGTAATGCAATTCCAAACCATTATCTTAATGTTAATGCGTATAGAAAGAGTGAATGTAGAAATTATTTTAGAGTGGCTAGAAAGGTATTCTAATATCTTTAAAGACCCCATTACTAAGTGTGTAAACAACTATGAAAGTGGAGCTTGGGAAGCTTTAGAGGCTATGAAAGAAGATGTTACTTATCAACCATTTATACGTATGATAGAAAGTATGCAAGCAGCTGTAGAAAAAATTCCAATTGTAGATGCTTTTGACGAGTTGGATACAGAAAGAGACTATTATCAAGCAAAAAGAAAAGAGTCTAATGAACGTTTAATTTCTAAAAAAGGTATGATAGGAAAGGCAATTGGTTTTACACCTATGATTTTATTGTTTGTAGGTTATCTAATTATACCATTGGTATTTATTGGATTAACGAGTATGACAACATCTATGAATTCTATGTCTACAACATTGTAGAAAATGTAAATTGCCAAAAGGATATTCCTTTTGGCAGTATAGCTCACAAAGGAGGAACCTATGGAAAATGCATCAAAGGCTTTAATAATTGCAGGTGGTATTGTCGTTGCTGTTCTAATCATCTCTCTTTTAGTCGTTTTCTTTAATAATCTAAGGGGATTGCAGGGAACACAAGCAGGGCTTACCGAGGAGGAACAGGCAGTAGAGTTTAATAAACAATTCGAGGTATATGATAGAGATAATATTTATGGTAGTGACATTTTATCTTTAGCCAATAAAGTAGTTGACTACAATTTACGTGAATCTGATAAAAAAGGATATCAGGAGATGAAAATGTCAGTAACTTTCAAAACAGCGATAAGTGGTTTTGAAAAAAATACAACCTATACTTCAGAGCAAGTCAAAGAGATGATAACAACATTGGATAATGATATTACTTCATTTGGTAACTATACCTATTCTGGAAAAAAAGTAAGGGATTTGGCTAATATGCGTACCAATGAAAGATTACAATGGTATGCGGATAAAGACATTTCACAATCTAAACAGGCAGAGATAGAAAATTATATTACCAAATATACACAAAGAAAAGCAGAACAAGTAGAAATTAAAGGTAAAATTTTTAAATGTACGAAAATAGATTATGATTCTAAAACAGGCAGAATTATCAATATAGCATTTGAAACAAATTAAAAAGGAAGGAAAGGATGAAAGATGGAGAATGCATCAAAAGCACTAATTATAGCGGCAAGTATTATCGTCGGTGTTATGGTTTTATCTGTTGGTGTAGCTATCTTTCGAACCTTTTCGGATTTTAGCCAAGATACGGCTCAAAAGATGGAAGAAAGACAATTAGCACAGTTTAACAATCAGTTTTATAAATATTATGGATATGTAGATGGAAAGCAAATTATGGTTTCTAGTCACGATATTGTAACAGTAGCTAATCTTGCTAAACAAAACAATATCAAATATGATTTACAAGAGGAGCCAGGTTATAAAGACCATAGCAATTATGTTCAAGTCTATGTGAAGGTTGGCTCTAAGGTATATGCTAATTTTGAGAAACAAGAAGAAGACGTGTATAATGCTTTCTTAGCGGAAAATAGTTTAGTGGCAGATGAAGAAGGCAAATTAACGAAACCAAAAGAGTTTATATGTTCACAGATTAAAACTAGTGAGTTTTCACAAAGAGTGATGTATGTCATGTTTACAGAAGTAAAATAAAGAATACTAATAAAGTAGAATAGAGTAAAAAAATGTCAAAAATACAGAAAATACTATTTGCATAATTGCTAAAAGAATGCTATAATGAAGAGGAAGTCAAAATATGAAAAAACCATTTTTTATTTTAATAGCCGTCATTGTTACTGTGGTAGTCATCATTACTTTTACTTATTGGAACTACCGAAAGATGGCATTAAGGGCAGAAGAACTAAATCGTGAATTAGAGACCTATACGATAAATCCTATTTTAGGTTCTAGTTTATTAACTTTAATGAATAAAGCAATAGATCAAAATGAGAAAAACCAAGTAGACAAAAATGATAAAGGATTTTATATAGAAAATCAAGAAAATTCTATAAAAATCGATATTCAATTTTTAGAATCGGATAAATTGTTCTCTATGGAAAATATACAAAAAGCAGGCATTGAACAATTTATAAAAAATTATGGGAATATGCAATTTCAATGTATAGATAAAAGTTATCATACCAAAACAAAACGTATTGCCTATTTACGATTCAATCAAATATAGTTAAACATGAACGAAAGAGGAAATTCCTTTCATGTTCAAAATATATAATTTTAAAGGAGGAAATTTATTATGGAGAATGCATCAAAAGCGTTAATTATCGCAGGAGCAATCATATTAGCAATTTTAATTATTGGTTTAGGTATGGCAGTATTTAATATGGCATCTAACCCATCACAAGATGCTGCAAAAGCTATTGAATCACAGGAGGCAATTGCTTTCAATTCTAAATTTACATCATATTTAGGAGATAATATTAAAGGAACCATGGTAAGACAATTGTATAATACCGTTATCCAACACAATACTTCTAATCAATCAGATGAAAGTTTATTAGTAAAAATTGGTGGTAAAC
>CATXTS010000049.1 GCA_958402495.1 uncultured Clostridiaceae bacterium | reverse complement strand
TTTACTTTTTTATATTTTTTCTTTTTATTTTCCCCCAGATTATTTAACTCATATAAGTTGAATTACAAAAAAATCATCACTTTAGTACATTTATAGACTTTGTACTAACTGTCCATTAATTTAACTTTTTTACACAGCAATAACCTTTCAATCTCCTTAATCCAACCAAACTTACTCTATCACAATTTTTAGATTGTTATTTCTTAGTTTTTCCAAGTATGAAGAACTTCCCGTTATAATCAATCCATTTCCATCTTGACAAGAACTATCAAATGTTTGCATATATCCTTTATATTGATTTCCATTCCAAGTAAATACTATTGATTCATCTAATGTAGCATCTATTTGTATTCTTCCTTCTAACTTAGGACAAATAGAAAATGTTTGAAATAAATTAGTTACACTACTTGGTATTATCATATTTACACTTCTTAATGAGCTACAATTCATAAACATACCGCTCATATCCTTAACAGTATTCGGTATTGTAATATTTATGCTAGTCAATTCACTG
The DNA here is from genome assembly GCA_958402495.1 of uncultured Clostridiaceae bacterium. Lineage (GTDB taxonomy): Bacteria > Bacillota > Clostridia > TANB77 > CAG-508 > UMGS1663. Next base: position 12,263 of record CATXTS010000049.1, on the reverse strand, counting down.
CATTCCTTAAACGTATTAGACATATTTTTTATTCCATCATGCATTTCAATATTTACATATTTTAATTTGCTACAACCTAGGAAAGCAGTGCTTAATTCTATAAGATTAGATGGTATCTCTCCCTTTAATTCCGTTATACTTGTATATCGGAAAGCAGCCATCATATTTGTAATATTTTTCCCTAATTTAGGCACTTTATTTAGTTTATCACAATTTGCAAATGAAAATGCTAAATTAGTCACTGAATCTGGAATGCTTTTAGGTGGTGTTATTAAATTACTTGCTTGATAAAATGTTACTTGCATATCTTTTACTGTTCTAGGTATTTCTGGTGCAATCATTAAACTTTTACACTCATAAAATGTATGAACCATGGAAGTTACCTCTATAAAATTTTTTCCATTGTCACTACTAATATATTGTGGAATTGTCCCTACTATTTTTCCATCTTCTGTATAGTCTCCTATATATCCTGCACTTCTTCCTAAATTTCCTGTACCATCTAATCCATTTATATCATTTAATCCATATGTTCCATCTTCCATTAACGTATATTCCCATAAATCCATATCTACTGGCTTTCCATCTGTACCGATTCCAATTACCCCATTATTTCTTTCTTCATCTTGACTTTCAGGAGCTACCGCTTCTGCCATTGCTTTATTCCAATCGATTCCATCATATATACCATCTTCTGTTATCATATAATCCTTTTTTCTATCAACTAAACTAACAATAAATGTATCATCTGCATTATCTATAACAATCGCTTTATGATTTCCAAATTGATTATCTATTTCTGTTTGTAAGTAATTTTGAGTTAATTTTCCCAGTCCATCTACTTGTGCAGAAGCTATTGCTAGTAAAATTTTCTCTTTTTCCTCCGCTTGTTCATCTTTGTTTTTTGATTCTGTCGCTCTTGTAATAATTCCATTTTCCCCTATCAATGCATTAATGGTTACTCCAGCTAATACAATTAGTACAATTATCGTAATTACTAAAGCAATTAAAGTTACACCCTTTTGTTTCGTCTCTTTCATAGTTCTTCTTCCCTTCTTTTTCTTATGTTTTCCATTTTCTTAATATTTATACTTTCATTCTACATTACCAATTGGTTAATGTCAATATACTTCCTTTTTCATATTTTCCCTTTTCGTCTTTTCCTTTTCAATTCGTATTATGTAATTCTATAAATACAGTTAACAACTAGTTTTTAATAAAAATTTTATATAAAATACCATATTCATAAGTAAAAACGATAAGTAACAAAATGACTTATCGTTTATCTATTCTTTTTATATTTAACTATCCATTTCCTCTTTGCATAACATTAAAGCTTTTTTCCTACTACTAATCTTATTCTTCTCTTCCTTTGATAATTGAGCCAAAGTTCTACCATCTTCTAATTCAAAAATCGTATCAAAACCAAATCCATTCTCTCCTCTTTCCTCTGTTGCTATATAACCTTTTAACTCTGCTTTAAAAGTCTTTTGCTTATGCTTATCCACATAGGCAATTACGGTTACCATTTTACAAGACCTTTTGCTTTTATCTACGCCTTCTAATTGTTGTAATATATATAAGTTTCTTTGTTCTTGCGTTGCCTGTTCTCCTAAAAACCTAGCCGTTTTTACACCAGGAAATCCTTGTAAAAAATCAATACATAAACCACTATCATCTGCTATACATGGTAATTTTAGCACCTCATAAATTTCTTTTGCCTTTTTCAAAGCATTTCCTTCAAAGGTGTCTTGGTCTTCTTCTACCTCTATATCACAGCTTATTTCTTTCAAAGAAACAATTTCTTGTTCTTTTAAAATTTCCTTTATTTCTTTTATCTTACCTAAATTATTTGTTGCAGCTACTATCTTTTTCATGTATTCTCCTTTTTCCTATGCTAATTCACAATGGTCACAACTATGTTCTGTTAAATGGCATTTTTCTTTAATTTCTTCTTCTGTCATTTTTCCTTCTTTTCTATAATAATCTGCAATAGCCTCATGAATAGCTTCTTCTGCCAATACTGAACAATGTAATTTTACAGGAGGTAGTCCATCTAAAGCTTCTACTACCTCTTTATTAGACAGCATAAGCGCCTCTTCTACCGTTTTTCCCTTTATCATTTCTGTAGAAATACTACTAGTTGCAATGGCTGCTCCACAGCCAAACGTCTTAAATTTCACATCTACAATAATATCTTTTTCAATCTTTAAATACATTTTCATAATATCTCCACAAACAGGATTTCCTACCTCTCCTATTCCAGAAGCATCCTCTATTTTACCGACATTACGTGGATTGGTATAATGGTCAATGACTTTTTCTGAATACATATTTTTTATTTACCTCCTTCTAAAAACGTCTCATATAAAGGAGACATCTCTCTTAATCTTTGTACAATCTCTACTATATTTTCTACAATCCTGTCCACCTCTTCTTTTGTATTATCTTTTGAAAAGGTTACCCTTAAAGACCCATGTGCTATTTCATGTGGTAACCCTATAGCTAGTAATACGTGAGAAGGGTCTAAAGAACCAGAAGTACAGGCACTTCCTGAAGAAGCACAAATTCCTTTTAAATCTAAGTTTAGTAATAATCCTTCTCCTTCTATAAAACGAAAAGAAACATTGGTATTTCCAGGCAATCTAGATTCTCTATCACCATTAATTTGTACATAGGGTATCTTCTCTAAAATTTGCTTAAAATAGTCATCCCTTAAAACTTTCATATGAGATACATTTTCCGTTAAATGTTCATTTGCAAGTTCAATGGCTTTTCCCATACCAACTATACTAGCCACATTTTCTGTACCAGCTCTTTTATTTCTTTCTTGATGTCCTCCATTCATAAATTTATCAAACACAATACCACTTTTTACATATAAAGCGCCTATTCCCTTTGGTCCATGAAATTTATGTGCAGAGATAGAAAGTAAATCTATGCCTAAAACCTGCACATCTATTGGCATATTCCCCACTGCTTGCACAGCATCTGTATGAAATACTATATTATGTTTTTTAGCAATTTGTCCAATTTGCTCTATCGGTTGCACTGTTCCAATTTCATTATTCGCAAACATGATACTGATTAAAATCGTGTCTTTGCTAATCGCTTTTTCCAATTCTTCTATTTTGACAATTCCCTTTTCATCTACTGGAATATAACTGATTGAAAATCCCTGTTTTTCTAAAGCCTTACAAGTATCTAAAATAGCAGGATGTTCTATTTGACTCGTAATAATATGTTTCCCTTTCTTTTGATTAGCATAGGCAATTCCTTTTAGCGCCGTATTATCCGCTTCAGAACCACAACTTGTAAAATAAATTTCACTTGGCTTAGCACCAATAGCCTTTGCCACTTGGTCTCTTGCTTTTTCTACTGCTTTTCTAGCAGTTCTTCCTAGTGTATAAATAGAAGAAGGATTTCCATATTCCTCTTTTAAAAAGGGAATCATTTCTTCTACTACCTCCTCTTCTATTTTAGTGGTTGCTGCATTATCGACATAAATCATACACATTCATCATCCTTCCTTTTTGAATCTATTTTCTTAGATACTCTTCTTGGACAAACAATACACCTCTCATTATTAATATCATAACCGCAATTTAAAGGATAAAAGCCTAATTGTTTATGTGTGTATTTGGCCAACTGATTAATTGTGTCATCTTCCAAGCTAAGTTTCATATGCTCCGCTTCTACCTTAGCTTTTTGTTTGTCTATTTGTAATATTTCTGTTAAAAACAAATACACAATATCATAAGCCTCTAGTAGCTTTTTAGCTAATTTTTCTCCCTCTATGGTTAGAGTAATTTTTCCATAAGTCTCATACTCTACTAGTTTATTTTCTTTTAATGCTTTTAATGCCTTATTGACACCAGCTTTTGTACAATCCATTTTCCTAGCGATATCTGTTACACGAATCTCTCCTGTTTGTTTATCTAGCAAATACATGGTTTTTATATAATTTTCTAAAGATTTTGAAACCATTTTCTATTTCTCCTTTTTCTTTGTTAACCATAGTTAACATTTTAGAACAATTCTATCTTTCTGTCAATAGAAAAAGAAGAATCTATTCAAGATTCTTCTCATAAAACGATTTTTATTTTACAAACTACGATTTTCTTTTCCTTCTTCTTCTTTTTGATATTCTTCTCTTTCTTGTCTTTCTTTTTCTTTTAATTTATCAATCGATATATTTACACTTGGTAGCCATCCCTTTGCTCTATCTTCTGTATACCCATTTTTGCCAGCTTCCTGCTTTGCCTCTTCTTCCATTTGATTTACAAGAGAAAGTATTCTCTCATCCTTCGCCTCTATATCCATTCCCTGTAAATATTCTTTTACCTCTGAATTATTGCGAGCTGTATTATGAATTTTTCTTAAAGTTTCCATATCTAAATCCGTTAAAGCGATTGCTAACTGACTCTTATCTTTTGGATAGTCTTTTCCTTTTAATATTTTCATTAAATATACTTGTAAATCATCTCCAAAAAGATTAACATTAGCACCTATTAACTCTTTTGCAACGCGGATTTGTCTATCACGTTCTTCTGTTTGTGAATAAGGATAGTTTTCAACATTTTCTGTAAATTTACCTCTATTTATTGATTCCCTATTTTCTGGTGCTTCTATCCTTGGTACTTCCTTTTTCCCAATTCCTAATTTTCCTTTAATCCAATCTATAAAACTCATTTTTTCCTCCTTCGTATTTCTTTTTTATTTATTCTAGCACACCTAAAAATAAAAGTAAATATTATCTTACTTTAAGTTTCGGTTTTTTGAAAAACGTCAATTAACAAAGTAAATGCCATTTAAGAAACAAATAGTTGAAATAAGTGTTACACGAACTCTTAATGTAAGATTAAATGCAACTCTTATTTATTGTCAATAAATATATAAATTGTCTTTGCTCCTTGTTAAATCTACCTTATACCATTTCTGTAATTGACAATATTTATCCTCTATCTTTTATATAATATTACCAAAATTCTTATCTTCTTATTTAGTCTCTTAATAAGCTATAACAAATCACATCATAAATGTGTCCATCATATAGCTTCTCTGCTTGTCTTAAGATACCTTCATACTCAAAACCACATTTTCTTAGTACCTTTTTCGAACGCTCATTAAAAGGATAACAATAAGCAGATATTAAATCCAAATCCATATATTTAAAACCATACTCTATCACTGCTTTAGCCGCCTCTGTCATAATCCCTCTTCCCCAATAATTCTCAGAAATAGCATAACCTAACATCCTTACCCTATCATTTTCTCTTTTAGAATCCTCAATCAAACCAATCGTACCAATTACTCTATCTTCTCCTTTTATGGTAATACCCCACACTGTCTGTTTTTCTAGAAAAACTTCTTTTGCAATTTCTGTAGTTTCTTCCAAGCTTTCATGTGGTTTCCACCCAGCATTTAGTCCAACATTTGGTTCTTTTGAATACGCATAGATATCTGGTATATCTTCTATACTCAAATTTCTTAAGCATAACCTTTCTGTATATACATTCATTCCTCTTCTCCCAATTTTCTTTTTAAATCTTTTACATATGTTTTCTGAATTTTTTTCAAAGGCATTATCACATAAGATAACATCTCCATTACTTTATTAGAAATCTCTAACTCCTCTGTAAATTCAATCTTAGTTCCTCCTTGTGGTGTCTGTGAAAATAAGCCCTTCCAATGTCCTTTAAAATTCTGATTTTCCATATCAAAGGCGTAACAAACATATGGCTCTTTTTTGGTAATTGTAAAAGTCGTCGCAAAACCATTCTTGGTATATTCTATAAATTGCTTACCATCTTCCTTAATCTCAATCTTTGATAAATCACTTCTCCAACCATAATCTTCGTTATTCGTAACCACATCCCAAACGCTTTTTTTATCTGCTTTAAATTCCGCTATAATGGTAGATTTTCTCATAATTTTCATTTCCCCTCTTACTTACTTTTTTACTTATTTTATCCTCTTTTTATAGAATAAGCAATCTTTTTATTATTAATTTATAAATTTTCTGAGCAAGAAAAAATGGACTTGTTAAAAGTCCATAAATATTTATTATTCCATATTTAATTGATGATATGCTACCGTCTTTTGATAATTTTGTAATATCTCTTCTGCTGTTAAACATTTTTTATAAATACGAGCAGAATACATATCACCATTTAAATAACCAGTTATACTATTCCATCTCACTTTACCTATCTGAAAATATTCTACATTAGGAATTTCGTTTTCCTTAAAATTCTTCCAATAATTTTCATCTAACTTTGCTTGTTTTAATAGTTTTCCATTTTTATAAACACTATAAGTAGTATCTGCATGTCTATAAGTTACTGTAAACATCACATCTTCATTTAATCTGACTACATTCTCCACTTTTATATTTTGTGGTGCATCATCATTTTCCCATACTTCATTATTACCACAAGATTTATAGCCAAAATTAGATAAGATAGCTTTACTCATTGACCATAGTCTCATACCCTGTCCTTCTACATTACTAGCCTTACTATTACTGTAGGCACTAAATAAAGGAATATATTGATAATTTCCGGAATAGTCATTAAATTTACCATAAAATTCTAATGTAATTTCATCTTCCACCGATAAATTTCCATTAATTTTAATATAATCATTGACACCATCAAATGAAATACGATTTTGATTCCAGCTAGTACTTGTATTATCTTCAAATCCATATAAAGTAACATTATCCCCCCAAGAGGAAGCATCTTTCATATTCATAGGGTCAGCATTAAACACCAAACCTTCTGTTACCGCTAAACTACTTTCATAGGATAAATATGAATAGCTACCACTTTCTAACGGAATAATTTGTCCATTATTGAAATTCATTAACCAATCTTGCTCTATTTCACCATATCCTTCTACCATCGTCCCTTGCTTTACAAAATTCCAACCAGTTCCATATACTTCTTGACTGTTATTTAAGACAATCACATTCCACGAGTTTCCATTTTCAAAATTTTTATCATACAAAGGAATACCTATGTAATACGAATTTGAAGAATTTAACTGGCTCTCCATTTGTGCTAAAGTAATGACTAATTCCATTGCTTCTTGTTCACTTGATGCTTTTGTTAGTTCCTTTGCTCTTTCCGCTTGACTAAGAATACCATTGTCTCCTACTAACATACTCATACTGACACCTGCTAAAATAATTAAAACAATAATCGTAATCACTAGAGCAATTAAAGTAATTCCTGTTTGTTTTCTTTTTTCTTTCATATTTTTGCTTCCTTTCTTTTTCTTATGTTTTCCCAAATTTTAATTTTCATACCTTTCTTAGTAATTTTATATTACCTTTTGGTTAAAGTCAATATGGATATTATTTTTTCTTTTTTATTATATTATTTTAATCTACTTTTTTTCTTTTCTTTTTCAGTTTATCTATTTATAAGTTTGCATAAAGTTGAAATAAACTTATCTTCTGCCTTTTCAATAAATTTTATATTTTTCCTTTCTTTTCCTTGGAAATTGTAGTATAATAGGCAATATATTTAAGAAAAAAATGGCTTAAATAATTTTTTATAAAAAAGGAAGGATGATTTTATGGCTTACAATTTTACACAAGTCGAAAAAAAATGGCAAAACAAATGGTATAGCGAAGGCACCTTCAATGCTGAAGATGACCATTCAAAGAAGAAATGGTATGGTTTAATCGAATTTCCATATCCTTCTGGTCAAGGACTCCATGTTGGACATCCTAGAAGTTATACAGCCTTAGACATTATTGCTAGAAAAAAAAGAATGCAAGGATATAATGTGCTCTATCCAATTGGTTTTGATGCATTTGGTCTTCCTGCTGAAAATTATGCAATGAAAAATCATGTACATCCTAGAATTACTACAGAAAAAAATATTGCACATTTTACAGAACAATTAAAAGCGTTAGGCTTTTCTTTTGACTGGTCTAGAGTTGTCAATACTACAGACCCTGAATATTATAAATGGACACAATGGATTTTTATCCAATTATATAAACATGGACTAGCTTACAAAACTACCATGCCTATCAACTTTTGTACAGGTTGTAAAGTTGGCTTAGCAAATGAAGAAGTTGTTAATGGTGTTTGTGAAAGATGTGGTAGCCCAGTTGTTCAAAAAGAAAAAAGTCAATGGATGTTAAAAATCACGCAATATGCCCAAAGATTAATAGATGACCTAGACGATGTAGACTACCTAGAAAAAATTAAAATCCAACAAAAGAATTGGATTGGACGTAGTGAAGGTGCAGAAGTAACCTTTCAAATAGATGGTACAAAGGAATCTTTAGTTGTCTATACGACTAGACCAGATACCTTATTTGGTGCTACTTATATGGTAGTTGCACCAGAACATCCTATTATCCAAACACTATCTGCTAACATTACCAACTTAGAAGAAATTACCAATTATCAAAAACAAGCTGCTTTAAAATCTGATTTTGAAAGAGCAGAATTAAATAAAGAAAAAACAGGTGTAGAAATCAAAGGTATTAAAGCTATTAACCCTCTAACCGGTGATTTGATTCCCGTTTGGGTTTCTGACTATGTATTAATTACCTATGGTACTGGTGCCATTATGGCAGTTCCTGCTCATGATGATAGGGACTTTGAATTTGCAAAGAAATTCAATCTTCCTATCCTTCAAGTTATTGAATCCAATAGTCCAGATGCTATCTGTGATATTGAAAAAGAAGCTTTTACAGATGTAGAAACAGGCAAATTAATCAACTCTGGTTTTCTAACTGGTCTATCTGTAGAAGAAGCTAAGAAAAAAGTAATTAGCTACTTAGAAGACAAGCAGATAGGAACCAAAAAAGTAAATTATAAATTACGTGATTGGGTATTTTCTAGACAACGTTATTGGGGTGAACCAATCCCTATGGTACATTGCGATACCTGTGGATGGGTACCTGTTCCAGAAGAAGAATTACCACTTGTTCTACCAGATATTGAAGACTATGAACCAGGTGAAAATGGAGAATCTCCACTTGCTAAACATACGGAATGGACGCATACTACTTGTCCACACTGTGGAGGAGAAGCTTTAAGAGAAACCGATACCATGCCACAATGGGCAGGTTCTTCTTGGTACTTCTTAAGATATATGGACCCACATAATCCAAATGCCTTAGCTTCTAAAGAAGCTTTAGAATATTGGAGTCCTGTAGATTGGTATAATGGCGGTATGGAACATACTACACTTCACTTATTATACTCTAGATTCTGGCATAAATTCCTATATGATATTGGCGTTGTTCCTACTAAAGAGCCTTATCAAAAACGTACCTCTCATGGTATGATTTTAGGTTCTAATGGTGAAAAAATGTCTAAATCTAAGGGAAATGTTATTAATCCAGACGAAATCATTGATGAATTTGGAGCAGATACCTTTAGAGTCTATGAAATGTTCATGGGACCATTTGACCAAACCGCACCATGGTCTATGGAAAGTATTCGTGGCTGTGGTAAATTCTTAGATAGAGTATGGAATATGCAAGACTTTTTAGTAGAAGGAGACTCTTACTCTCCAGAATTTGAAAAGATGATGCACAAATCTATTAAAAAAATATCTGAAGACATTGAAGAAATGAAATTTAATACAGCAGTTTCTACTTTTATGACCATGGTAAATGAATTCTATAAGGCAAAGAAAATTAATAAAGCAGAATTTAAAACTTTCTTACAATTATTAAATCCATTTGCCCCACATATGACTGAAGAATTATTTGAAATATTAGGTGAAACGAGCACGATTGCTCAAACTAGTTGGCCAACCTATGAAGAAGCCAAAACTATTGATGATGAAATAGCCATTCCTGTCCAATTAAATGGAAAAGTAAAAGCTACCATTACCATTCCTTTAGATGCTGAAGAAGCAATTGTAAAAGAAATTATCCACAAACAAGACACCATTTGTGGATTACTAGAAGGAAAAACCGTTATTAAGGAAATTTATGTAAAAAATAAAATTTATAATATTGTGATTAAATAAAAAATCAGGATGAAAAAGAACCCCAGCAATGCCGGGGTTCTTTTTATCTAAATCATTTCGGTATATTTTTCACACGGAAATTTATCTTTAAAGATAGATACGATATCCGCGTATTTCATATAAAAGAAGTTCTCTATCAACTCCTCTTCTGAAAAACTGTCTAGTAGTACTGCTAAACCACCATTCACTTCATATTCCTGAAGCTCTGGAAATTTTTTCATCGTGTTTAAACTGTTATCCAACCAGCTATGCTTTAAGATAGCTAGTAGAATCCGGATAGCATCTGCAGATACCCAAGTGTATTCTGCAAGCTGATAAATCTGTTTCTTGCTAATACACACTCGTATGTCATCTCCAAAAGTAAGATAATAGAAATCTTCCGTTTCAGAAACGGATTTAATAAATTCGTATGCATGTAACATATGCATACCTCCTGAAATTTTATTCCTCACTATTATACTATTTTACATAATATTTGTCAACTCATATTTTTCTATTTGGCTTTTTATTAATACCCTTGTCTACTATATAAGTTTGTCCTAATGCTTCATCTATTTATTGTTCTAAACTTAATAGACCACCTTGTTCATTCCTTTTTCCTTGTTTGGTATCTGCTTTTGCTTTCTGTGTCTGTGTAATAATCGCATTTTCACCTACTAACGCATTGACGGCTACACCAGCTAATATAATTAACACAATAATCGTGATGATTAAAGCGATTAAAGTAACACCCTTTTGTTTTTTGTTTCTTCTCATAGTTTTTCTCCTTTTCTTATGTTTTCCAATTTCTTTGCTAATTTCATATCACCTTTTAATAAAGTCGATATAATTACTTTTTATTTATTCTTATTATAATATTTTCCTATACTCTTTTTAATTTTATAATTAACACATTTATTTATTATTTTACATAAAAAAGAGCAAGCTAGAATCTTTTTCTAATTTGCTCTTTGTATATAGTTACATCACTACAAAATATTCCTTTATTTTCAATTTCTTTTACTATATCCATTTTTTAAAGTGCTAAGACACGGTAAGCACCGCACGAAACCCACTATTGTAACTGCTATTTCCACTATAACGATAAAAATAGAAAATACCGGCACTCGAGCCATGCCATAAATTACCACCACGAATCGAGAACGGAGTGTGCAAGCCTGGGTAATATGAATAGTCCTCGTACCATGAAGTATTTCCGGTTCCGGCCGTAGATATCTCGCGAATACCATCACCGTAGATTAGGGTATTTTTCTTATAGTTATTGGCACTTGCGGTGTTTAAGTTCACATCATTATTTGCTATCGTTGTATTGTCTGTACTACTATCAAATGGATAGGCTGTTGTATATTTGGTACTGGCTGTTTTTAAGGTATTTCCATCATATGCTATACTTTCTCCATATATTTTTAGATAGTTATTTCCATTCGCTACATAGCCGGCTAGTTCTCTCCCATGTTCCTCCACTTAAATCATAAATGCCATAGATATTTCCTGTACTACTTGCCATACAACCATTCACTTGCTCCCATGTGTAGACTCCATTATTAGCTGTATTTCCTGTTGTTCCATTGATATTTGCTATTGTTGTAATGGCTTCTCCTACATTTGTAGAACCTGTCGTACAGCCTGATACAGCATATACACTATCTACTCCTGACTTTCCTGCTGTATTCGTTCTTGGGACTCCTCCACTGTTTAAATTAACATTATTAATAGTGATATCTATTCCATCTAAACCATATTTACTTTGCGAAAGATATGCTACAGCTCCCCATTCACTGTTTTTCATTAAGTGGGAATCGGTACTTTCTGTTAAACCATAAATGTTTCCGCTTTCTGTCATAGCTTTTGCTATATTAAAGGCATCATTATGATTAATATAATTCATACTGTAAGTAACTGGTTGAAATGTTGGATATTTAATTGCTGTTTTTGTGCTTCCATAAATCCCATCTAACCAATTACGCGCACTTTCACTTTCTTCACCACTTTGTCCTCTTTCTATTGCTCTTACCCATACACTAGCTTGACTATAGCTGACACTACTTGCTTTGACAGGAGCAGAATTATTTCCGACTAGCATATCCGGCCTCAAATTTGGCTACCCATATTCCTGTTAATTCTTTATCCCAGCCTCCATTTCTATATCCAATAGAAGTTTCGTCTGTAAAAGCTGGATGTACAGTATATCCGTTTTTTGTATCTACTTGTTCATCTATATTTGTACAACGTTTTGCTGTTTGAATTTGTCC
>CATXTS010000048.1 GCA_958402495.1 uncultured Clostridiaceae bacterium | reverse complement strand
GGTCTCCCACTAGATCCTAAGTCTAGCGCGTCTGCCAGTTCCGCCACATCCGCATCTGCTATCGACATTGTTAATATTACCATATGAATAGGTTTCTTGTCAATAGCTTACTTCTAATTTTTCTAAAAATTTATCTTAGCATAGCTTTAATATTTTCTTTATCCTGTACTCCCACTGAAGAATTTACTAATTTCCCATCTTTGAAGACTAAAAATGTAGGAATACTCATTACATTGTACTTTGTTGCTAAAGACGCATTTTCATCTATGTTTACCTTTCCTACTTTTACAGTAGCTCCCATTTCCTTTTCAATCTGCTCAACAACAGGTCCCATCATTTTACATGGTCCACACCAAGTTGCCCAAAAATCTACTAATACAGGTACTTTTGCATGTAAAACCTCCTGTTCAAAATTTGCTTGTGTTAAAGTTAAAACTGCCATTTTTCATTCCTCCTTACATTTACTTTTTTTCTAATAACTTATTTATTTGTATTACTAGTTTCTCTTTTGTAATTAAACCATAATTTGTCTGTATCAAATTACTATTTTCATCTATAAAAATCGTATTTGGATAACCAGATAGATTATAGGCATACATTAAATCAAAGTTCTTATCATAATAATAAGGGAAAGTATATTGATTTTTCTCTAAAAATTGTGTTCCATTTTTAGGAGACTCAGACGTACCATCCAAGACATTGACCATTACGAATTGAATTTGGTCTTTATACTGTTCATATAACTCTTGGAAATAAGGCATCTCTTCCTTACAATACCCACACCAAGTAGTCCAAACATTCAATATTACTGGTTTCCCCTTTAAGGAATCTAGCGTCACTTTGTTTCCCTGTGCATCTGCAATATTAAAATTCTTTGCTTTATTAATTACTTTTCCGGTCTCAGAAGTATTTGTAGAATCTACCTGTTCATTTTGTTTAGCCTCTTTATTTTCATAATCTTTACGAATATTCTGATACCAAATGGTGCCACCTATTAAAGCTAAAACAAAAAGAATAATAAGCACAATTGTTATTATTTTATTCTTTTCCATACATTTTATTCTCCTTTTTTTAAATTAACCATCTCAAAAATAAATCCAAATAGCCAGTCATCATTAGAATACCAATGATTATTAAAAATATACCAGCTACTCGATTAACCACTAAATAATGTTTCTTAATAAAATCAAAAGTCGTCTTCAATTGGTCTATCAGCAATGCACTAACCATAAACAGAATCCCCAGACCTAACGAAAAACAAATTAACAGCAAAACACCATTTAAAACATGACCTGCTGTCGAAGCCATTAATAAAGCACTTCCTAGAAAAGCACCCACACACGGTGTCCAACTAACTGCAAAAATCAGACCTAGCAACATGGCTGAAAAGAAATTTAAATGCTCTGTTTTAGCCTTCCACTTAATTTTACTTTGTATTTGAGGTAAATGAATAATTTCCATAAAACTCAAACCTAACAAAATAATCATCACACCAAAAATAATATTCACTACTGTTTTATATTGCCTTAAAAGCATACCTAAGCTACCAGCAAATACACCTAGTAAAACGAAAACAACTGTAAAACCAGCCACAAAACCAGCACTATTTACTAACGTTTTCTTTTTGCTTTTTTCTTCTTGTCCTACAAAATAAGAAATATAAATCGGTAACATAGGTAAAATACAAGGTGAAATAAAACTAATCATTCCTTCTAAAAAAGTAATAAAATATTCCATAATTCTCCTTTCTTGTCCATATGTACCTGGTCCCAATGGACAAAAATGTCCATCGGGGACACACTTTATACTTGTTTTCTAATTTTATCAATAGCTGTAAGTCCTGCTCTGGTTCCCTCATATACCGCCTTGGATATTTGTAAAATTCCGCCTGTACAATCTCCACATGCTAATAGTCCTGGTACAGTGGTTTCCATTTTTTCATTTACTTTAATTTCATTTTTTTCGTTAATCTGTGCTCCTATTTTTCTGGCTAAATCGCTACTAGATGCAGTCCCTAATGCTATAAATAGTCCATCTATTTTTCTTTTAGTTTCGTCTTCAAAGGCTATTTCCTCTATTTTTTCATAGCCTCTTACTTCTCTAATTGGCTTTTCTTCCACCTCTATAGCTATATCTCTGTTTTCTACCATTTTTTCTCCATTCGTAAACATGGTTACAGAGTTGGCTATCGGAATTAATACAGAAGCTTCATGTAGTGCATAATCACCGTTACCTAATACTGCTACATCTTTTCCTCTATAGAAAAAGGCATCACAAGTGGCACAATAGCTAACACCTTTACCTTCTAATTCTTTGACACCTTTTATCTTCGATGTGTTTCTTGAGGCTCCAGTTGCTAATATAACTACTTTTGCCTGCCATGCATGGTTAACACCTTCTATGCTAAAATTTCCATCCCAATCAATTTTAACAATTTCCTCTTTTGCAAATTCTACGCCTAGTCTTTTAGCTTGTTTGATGCCTGCTTCAAAAATTTCTTCACCACTTACAGGTTCTGCAAAGCCATAATAATTTTCTATTTTTTTTACTTTATCTAAAGTTCCCATTCCTTTAGCAATTACTAAGGTAGATAAATTAGCTCTTTTAGTATATAAACTTGCAGATATCCCTGCTGGACCGCTTCCAATTATGATTACATCATACATGTACATTTCTCCTTTTTTCTTTATTATTGATTCTATGCGCTTATTTATGATTGTATTTCTAAAATGTCTTGCAGAGAACAAAATATATAGCCATTTTCTCTTAAATATTGTATGATTTCTGGTAAGGCTTCATATGTTAAAATTTTATTGCTAGCATCATGCATCAAAATGACAACGCTTTGCTTTGTCCCCATAGTGGTTATAACATTTTGGATTAATTGTTCTTTTGTCTTTGCTCCTTCTGCATCCTTAGAAAGACAATTCCAATCTAATGATGCAATTCCATTTTGATTTAGTAAACTACGTGCTTGTGTTTTTATTTGGCTATAATAGCCACCTTTTGAACCTCCTGGAAAACGAAAAATTCTAGAATGATATTCTGGATTTCCTATAGCTGTTCTTATAGCTTCATTGGTATAGTTATATTCTTCTAAAACTTTCTCTGGGCTACTATAGATTTCTCTATAGACATGTGTTTTTCCATGATTAGCAATAAAATGCCCTTCTTCATAAGCTCTTTTAACTAGTTCTGGATTGGCAACTACTCTATCTCCTAAAACAAAAAAGGTAGCTTTGATATTTTCTTGTTTTAATAAATCTAAAATAAACGGCGTTACTGCTTGTGATGGTCCATCATCAAATGTTAAAAAGACTCTCTTTTGCTCAGAATGGTATATTTGATTAACCGCTTGTATTTGTTCAGGAGATAGTGGTTGATTGCCTTTCTTTCTTCTTTCTTCCTCTGCTTGTTTTTGTAATGCTTCTTGTTCTTCTATGGCTGCTGCTTGCCTTGTGACTTGTTTAGTATATTCTCCTATAATTACTTTTTCTGCACAATATTTTCCCATATAAATGCATACTCCAACAAAAGCAACGATAATGCCCAATATTATAATTCTATCTATACGTATATGTTTTTTTCTTTTGTTTATTGTTTCCTCTTCTATACCATATAACATTTTTTCCTCTTTTTTGACTAAATTCGTTTTTTATTATTATATACATATTTCTTCTTTTTAACAAGGTTTTTAAAAAATATTATTCATCGACAAAGATTATGAAACTTTTCTCTTTTTATGTCTCATTTATAACTTTACTTTCTTTGAAAGACGATAAGCGTTTGTAATTTTTTGTAACCTCCTAGTAAGCTATATTATCTATGCGTGATTATAAACTGTTATGAAAGACTTTGCATTTTTCATCTACTAATGCTTATGATTTTTTCTATTTTCTTCGTTTGTCATATGGTTCCTTCCTTTTATTCTTCTATATTCTCTACTTCAAATCCTATATCTTCTATCGCTTCTATAATTTTATGATTATCTACTTCTTGATTAATTTCAATGGTAGCTATTTTTTTATCTAGGTCTACCTCTACTTTAGTAACACCCTCTAGCTGACTTAGAGCCTCTTCTACAGATATTTTGCAATGATTACATTGCATGCCTAAAATGGTAATAATTTTTTTCATCTTTCTTTCCTTCCTTTCCTCATTTTTATTTTACTCAAATTTTCTTAATCTTAAACTATTGGTTACTACACATATGGAACTTAAACTCATAGCAGCTGCTGCAATCATAGGGTTTAGTGTAAATTCAAAAAATGGATATAAAATACCTGCTGCAATTGGAATGCCTATGATGTTATAGAAAAAAGCCCAAAATAAATTCATTTTAATATTTTGCATCGTTGCTTTGCTTAAACGAATTGCTGTTACTACATCCATTAAACTATTTTTTACTAAAACTATATCGGCTGATTCCATAGCAATATCGGTACCAGCTGCAATAGCAATTCCCACATTGGCCCTAGCTAAAGCAGGACTATCATTAATTCCATCTCCTACCATAGCTACATGGTTACCGTTTTCTTGTAATTTTCTTACCACCTTTTCTTTATCCTGTGGCAGTACTTGTGCAATTACCTTTTCAATGCTAACCTGACTTGCAATTTCTTTAGCAACCTCCTCCTGGTCTCCAGTTAGCATAATAACCTCTATTCTCTCTTGCTTTAATAATTCTACTGCTTGCCTGCTATCCACTTTAATAGTATCACTAATCGCTAAAATTCCTAACACCTCTCTGTCGTCTGCCACAAAAATAACGGTCTTAGCCTCTTTTGCAAGATTAGCAGCTTCTTGTTGTAAATCACTTGTTATTTTTCTTTGTTCTTCCTTCATCCAAACTAGATTGCCTACTAAATACTCTTTTTGCTCTATTTTACCTATAATACCCTTTCCACTAATTACCTTAAAATCACTTACTTTCTCTAAAGTCATTATATTTTCTTCTTGTACATAATTCACAATTGCTCTAGCAATTGGGTGTTCTGAATTTTTCTCTAAACTAGCTACTATTTTCAATAACTGTTCTTTTTCTAACTTTGTACTTGTTACAACTTGTGTCACCTTGGTCTTACCTTCTGTAATAGTACCTGTCTTATCTAAAACCACTGTATCTATCAAATGTGCATTTTCTAAACTTTCTGCTGATTTAATTAAAATTCCCTTTTGAGCACCTTTTCCAGTAGCCACCATAATAGATACTGGTGTAGCTAGGCCTAAAGCACAAGGACAGGAAATTACCAATACAGAAATTCCAATAGATAGTGCAAACTCAGTATCTTTTCCAACTAACAACCATATAAGTGCAGACAAAACCGCAATCGTTATAACAACTGGTACAAAAACGCCGCTAATTTTATCTGCCAATTTACCAATCGGCGCCTTAGAACTACTAGCCTCCTCTACCAAGTGAATAATCTGCGCTAAAGTTGTATCTTCTCCCACTTTTTGAGCAGAAATACGAATCACACCATTTAAATTCATACTAGCCGTCATAACCTCATCACCAATTTGTTTCTTAACTTCTATGCTTTCACCAGTTAAAGCAGATTGGTCCACATAAGTTTCTCCCTCTATGACTTTACCATCCACTGGAACACTTTCTCCGGGCTTAATTAATACTATATCTCTCACGTTTACTTCTTGTGTGGGAATCTGAACTTCTTTTCCATCCCTTATTACGGTAGCCATCTTAGGGGATAAATCCATTAACTTTTCTATAGCCTCTGAAGTTTTTCCTTTGGCTCTTTTTTCTAAATACTTTCCAACTGTAATTAAAGCTACAATCATACCAGCAGATTCAAAATATAAATTCATCATGAAATGTCCTACTGTATTATAATCATTTCCTTGAATCGCCACTATCATCTTTATAAATGCATATATACCGTATAAAAAGGCAGCAGAAGAACCAATAGCAATTAAAGAATCCATATTCGGAGACCCTTTAAACAAATTACGAAAACCATGCGTAAAATAACTTCTATTTACCCATAAAATAGGAATTGTCAAAACTAACTGTACCCCTGTAAAAATTAAAGGCTCATGAAAAAATGCAGGTAAAGGTGCCCCTAACATATGCCCCATAGCAATATATAACAAAGGAATCAAACAAACAATAGAAACCCATAACCTAATCTTCATATGTTGTAATTCTACTTTAGCTACATTTTCCTTAGGTTCATAAACAGCAGCCCCATAGCCTGCTTTTTCCACTGTCTGAATAATTTTATCTATAGAAACTGTCTTTTCATAATCTACCATCATAGAATTCGTTAATAAATTCACATCCACCGTTTTGACGCCTTCTAATTTACTAACCACCTTTTGTACACGGCTAGAACAAGCCGAACAAGTCATTCCTGTTATCTCAAACTTCTTTTTCACTTTACACCTCCAAAATGTCCATATGTACCTGGTCCCAATGGACAAAAATGTCCATTGGGGACACATCTGCTTTTTCTTTGCTTATTATATCAGTATTGTTTCCGATTGTCTATTTTTTATGAAAAAATTAGGATTTATACTTGCTTATTTTATATTTTTCTGCTATGATATTTAAGTATCTTAAATGTATACAAATTTATGCCGATGTGGCGGAATGGCAGACGCACCGCACTCAAAATGCGGCGGGAAACCATGTGGGTTCAAGTCCCACCATCGGTACCAAAAGTAAAATTAAGAAAAAACGTTGTATTACTAAAAATAGTGAATATAACGTTTTTTATTTATTATTAATTTTTTTATGTAACTAAAATATTCTATTATTGCTTTCTATAATAGAATAAAAAAAACTATTTTTTTGTAACATTTTTAAAATTATATACACCTATATTGTGAAAGGAGGTTATTTCATGCCAGATATAGAAGAAATATATAAGCTACATGCTCAAACTATCTATCAATATGTACTCTTCCTCACACATAAAGCAGACATTGCAGAAGAAATTGTTCAAGAAACTTTTGAAGTCGCTATACGCGATATTCACAAATTTAAAGGAGAATGTAAAGTCTCCGTATGGCTGTGTCAGATTGCCAAATATATCTGGTATCAACGTTTGCGAAAGCAGAAAAGAGTTCAATCAGTTCCTTTAGAAGATATTCCTTTAATTCCTTCCAACCAAAATTTAGAAGAGATATTTTGTATGCAATCTCAAGTTGTAGAACTCTTAAAAATGATGCAAAATTTGGATGAAGAAACTAAAACTGTGATGTATTTACGATTGTTAGGAAATTTTTCCTATACACAAATTGCAGAAATTATAGGAAAAACTTCTAATTGGGCAAGAGTCACCTATTTTAGAGGTCGAAAAAAAATAAGAGAGGAGTTAGAAAATGAAGAAAGAATGTGACATTGTTCAAGATTTATTATTGGGTTATCAAGACCATGTTCTTCATGCTAGTTCTAATCAATTAGTAGAAGAACATTTAAAACATTGCTGCTATTGTATACAAGCATGGCAGGAGATTCAAAAAGATAGTTCTTTGGATAAAATTGTTGAAAATAAACAAATTGACTACTTAAAAAATATACGCTATAAAAATAAAAAGAAAACGGTTCTATTAATTATCCTAGCTTTTTTCCTTATCCTATTTGTTATTTTTAATCTAATTGTATTTAGCTATTATAAACAACAATCTTCTTACATGCAAATTTTTTTACAAGATACCATAACCTCGGAGCAGCAAGAAGAACTAAAATCTATTGTTTTATCACAAGATTCAAAAGCACAAATCACCTATCATTCAAAAGCAGAAGCTTTACAATCTCTGAAAGAAAAATACAATGGAAAAGCAGATAATCTATTAGAATCTTATAATCAAGAAAATAATCCTTTATCTGCTTACTATACCATTTCCATTCATACAAGTGCTATAGATAACATTTTAAAAGAGTTGAGTTTGCTCTCTTATATAAGTTCTACGCAAACTAATATACATACAAATCCTTATACTTTATTCTTTTCCCAATTTTTATCCCATTAAAAGACTTAAAAGAAAAAGAGATAGAATTTTCTCTTTTTCTTTTATATCTTTTTCATTACTTTACAAGGATTTCCATAGGCTAGTACATTATCTGGAATACTTTTTGTTACAACACTACCAGCCCCTATTACTACATGACTTCCTATTGTAACACCACCCATTATACAAACATTGCCACCAATCCACACATCATTTCCTATAGAAATTGGTTTTGCATACTCATACCCTTTGGCTCTAGCTTGCTTATCTAAAGGATGACCTGCCGTATATAATCCTACATTAGGTCCTAATAGTACTTGATTGCCTATTGTTACAGGTGCTGGGTCTAAAATAATGCAATGATGATTGGCATAAAAATTATCACCAATAGTAATATGACTCCCATAATCACAATAAAAATCAGACTCTATCCAACTATTTTCTCCTAGGTTACCAATTAATTGTTTTAAAATTTCTAATCTTTTATTTCTATCTGAAGGCCTAGTTTGATTAAACAAAAAACATAAATCTTTTGCTTGTTCCCTTTGGCTAACCAATTCTTCATCAAAGCCAAAATACCAATCTCCATTTAGCATTTTCTCTTGTTCTTGCATATTCCTTTTCTCCTACTTTTCATATCCTGGCTTTTTTAGTAACCTAAACATATTCGTTTTATATTTTTCTACACCAGGTTGATTAAATGGATTAACCCCCAATAAACTACCAGACATAGCACATGCTAATTCAAAGAAATAAATAACTTCCCCTATTGTCTGTGCATTTAATTTTTCCATATGTATGATAATATTAGGAACATCTCCTTGTGTATGGGCTTCTATCGTCCCCTGCATAGCCTTTTTATTTACAAAATCTAGACTCTTATCAGCAATATAATTTAACCCATCTAAATCGTCTTCATCTGCATGAATCTTCATTTGCGTATCTTCATTTTTCTCTACACTTAAAACTGTCTCAAATAAATTTCTTCTTCCCTCTTGTATATATTGACCAAGAGAATGTAAATCTGTTGTAAATTCTGCACCAGAAGGATATATTCCTTTTAAATCTTTTCCTTCACTTTCACCAAATAACTGCTTCCACCATTCCATCATATAATGCATTTTAGGTTCATAAGTAACTAATATCTCAATATTTTTTTCTTTTTCATATAAAATATTTCTAGCTACTGCATATTGATAACAATCATTATATTTTAAATTCTGCTCGTTATATCTTTCTTGTGCAAAACGAGCACCTTCTAATAATTCATCAATAGAAATACCTGCTGTAGCAATTGGTAGCAAACCTACTGGTGTTAGAACAGAATATCTGCCACCTACATTATCTGGAATAACAAAAGTTTCATATCTTTCTGCTTTAGCTAAAGTTTTTAATGCTCCCTTAGCTTTATCCGTTGTTACATAAATTCTTTTTCTTGCCTCTTTTAAACCATATTTATTTTCTAAGAACTCTCTAAAAAAACGAAAAGCAATCGCTGGCTCTGTAGTTGTTCCAGATTTTGAAATCACGTTGATAGAAACATCTCTATCCCCTATTAACTCTACTAAATCATTTAAATACGTTCCACTTATATTATTACCTACATATAAAATCTGTGGTGCCTTTCTTTGATTGGCTGGTAATAAATTGTAAAATGTATGTGTTAAACTTTCTATAACTGCTCTAGCTCCTAAATAAGAGCCACCAATACCAATAACTACCAATACTTCAGAATCTTTTCTAATTTTCTCTGCACATTTTTTTATCTTATCTAATTCTTTTTGGTCAATATGACTTGGTAAATCTAACCAACCTAAAAAAGCCTCTTTTCTTCCTTTTTGTTCTTGTAATTGTTTATGAATCTGTGCTACTTTTTCTGCATAAGTCATTATTGTTTTCATATCTATTCCACTATATTTCAAGTCTACTTTTATATTTGCCATTTTGTTCCTCCTCATTTGTTTGGTTCCATGAAATATTCTATACCAACTAAAAAGTTTATGCAATAGCTTTTTTTCATTTTTCATAAGGAAATAAGACTTACTACTTGCAATTTTTGTCCCTTTCATAGATAATATGGACAGGTGAAAAATATGACTAGTTTTTTATTAAAAATGATAGGAATGCTAACTATGTTATCTGACCACATTGGTGATAGTCTTATCGGACATTTTTCAGCATTCAATTATATAGGAAGAATTTCTTTTCCATTATTTGCCTTCCAAATTACGCAAGGCTATCAGCATACCAAGAATCTAAAAAAATATATATTGAAACTCTTTGTTTTTGCTTGTATTTCTCAGGTTCCTTTTATGTTGTTTTTATCTACCTTTCAAACAGGGGAAACACTATTGACTTTCAATGTTTTCTTTACCTTTTTATTCGGCATACTAACTATGCTAATTTATGATACTTGTAAACACAAATTACTAGGTTACTTAGGCGCTATTCTATTGGCGATTTTAGGTTATTTTATCCATGTAGACTATGGTGCTTTTGGTGTTTTGCTTATCTTTTGTTTCTATATTTTTCAGGATAAGAAAATAAAATTATCCATAGTCACTATCCTACTAACTCTAGCCAAGTACTTGCCCGAAATGATAAAGACTCCACAGTTTATCGGACATTATCTATGTTGCAGCTTATTTGTTTGTCTTTCTCTTGTTTTTATTCTATTTTATAACCAAAAAGAAGGACCTAAGAGCAAATATCTATTTTACATTTTTTATCCAGCACATCTACTTATTTTGTTTTTATTACACACCTTTATCTAATTTATAAGCTCTTATTAATTCCTCTGGCTACTACAGAGGACATATTCATAATTAATTGGTCTATCTCTTTTGGAGTTACAATCAAATTATAATCTTTTGGAAGAAGTGCCTCTTTAATATCTTGATAATTATCTTCTTCCTTTAATTGGTTCAAAAATGCATTAGACCTAGCCTCTTCTTGTAGTTTTTCTATCAATAAATCTAATGCATCATTTACTACCACAGCTGTCTCCACAACAGTAGGAATACCTACGGCAATAACCGGAATACCTAACGTATTTTTTGTAATTTCCTTTCTAGTATTTCCTACGCCACCTCCAGGTACTATCCCTGTGTCAGATAATTGTACAGTACTACTAATTCTTTCAATACTTCTAGAAGCTAAAGCATCAATTACAATTAACAGTTTAGGTTTTACATTTTCGACTACTCCCTTGATAATTTCCACTGTTTCAATTCCAGTAGTTCCTAGTACACCTGGTGCAATAGCACTAACCGGCCTTGCATTTTCATCAATATATTGTGGTAAATATTGGATTATATGTCTAGTGATATCGATATCTTTAATCACTTTAGGTCCTAAAGCATCTGGTGTCACATCTGAATTTCCTAACCCTACTATTAAAATATCTTCTTTTGGTTGTATGTTTTGTTCTATTAGACTCTTCATCTCTTTTGCTAACGTTTCGGCAGCCAGTTCAATCTCTTCTTCTGAGATTACATTCATTTTCTTAATATCTATCGTAATATAATTTCCTTTTACTTTTCCAATGGCTTGTTCTCCTTGTTCATTGGTTATCTTAACTCTTGTTACTTTTACTTTATCACTTATTTGTTCTTCTGTCGTCTCTATTCCTTCTACTTCTTCTGCTACATGGTTTGCCTTTCTATACAAATCTCTTCTTTCATCAGCCAAATCTGTTCTATAATTATACATATTCTTTTTGCTCCTTTTTTCTTTTTTCTTTAGTATTTACGCAATTATTTTAAAATATACAAAAAGAAGCCATTTCTAAAGGCTTCTTTTTTCTCTATATCTTATTTTTTACATTTACATTCTATTACCAGAAATGTTATATTTAACTACTTCACAATTTTTAATTCCTAACTTAATTATATTCTTATCTTCTGGAATACCAAAGAAAAATGTATGAATAGCTCTACACACTCCATTATGTGTAACAAGTAAAATATTTTCTTCCTTAAAATTTTTTAGTTCTTCCAAGAAATTATAGATTCTTTTTATAAACTCTTGGATATTCTCTGCATTTTTATATTCATGTGTATTTACTATATTCCAGAATCCATCATAGTCAAATTCATCATGTAGTTTTCCCTCATTCTCTCCATAATCAATTTCTATTATTCTTTCATCATAAAGAATAGGAATATTTCTATTTATATTAATTATTTCAGCTGTTTGCTTTGCTCTTTTTAATGGTGAACATATGATTAAATCTATATTTTCGTCCTTTATTTTTTCTCTCGTTTCATAGGCTTGTCCTATTCCTCTATCATTTAATTCTATATCCCTCCTTCCTTGCATTCTTTTTTGCACATTCCAGTTCGTTTCTCCATGCCTTGTTACTATTATTTCCATTCTTTCTTTCCTTTCTATCTTTCCTATCATCTAACAGCATTCTTTTACAAAATTTATCGTCTTTTCTACAGCAGAAAGCATAGCCTCTTCTGAATTAGAAAAAGAATGATCTCCTCCTTCTATTAATGTTAATGTTGCTTTTTTACACAATTTAGCAATTCTTTCTGATTCTTGATACGCAATCCACCTATCTACTGTTCCATGAACCAATAAGATTGGTATATCTAGTTTCATTAAGTTTTTATATGGTATCTTAGAGTCAATTTCATCAAATAGCTTTTTACAAAGTCTAAATTCATTGCCCAAACCACTAATGGTTGTACAAAATCCTTTTTCATTAGCAATTTGTCTATTCTTTTCAGAAAGTAAATTATCTATTTTTAACACATTAAAATCTAAAGCACCAAACCAAGAAATAATCGCTTTTACATTTCTATATTTGGA
>CATXTS010000047.1 GCA_958402495.1 uncultured Clostridiaceae bacterium | reverse complement strand
GAGTTTAATAATGAAAGTAGAGTTAATAGGAACAGGTTCTATGTATACTAGTTTTCATGGAGCTTGTGCTTTAATAGATGGACAAGTATTAGTGGATATGCCAAATGGTACGGTTAAGCAGTTATTAAGACAAAATCATGTAATAGAGGATATTAAAATGGTGTTAATTACGCATAAACATGGTGACCATACGGCAGATATTCCCTTTTTATTTAAGTATTTGCGTGTGCAGACAGGAGAACGTAGGAAATTGACAATAATAGGTCCGGAGGGGTTGTATGAGAAAATCTTACAGTTGTTTCAGGCTTACAATTTTGAAGAGGGAAAGCAGATAGAGGATTTGGTAGATTTAGAGTGCATTGAGATGAAAAAGGAGCAAGAGGAACTGGTTATAGATGGTTATACTATACAAGCTTTTTTAGTCTCCCATGGTGATGAAAGACCTTGTTATGGCTATGTGATAAACCATAAGTTAGGGTATACAGGAGATACGACTTTATGTACAGGTGTAGAGAAAATATGGCATTCTAGCAAGGCGATGATTGCCGATAGTAATTTTAATAAAGAAATTACTACACATATGCATTTAGAACATATAAAAGATTTAGTGGCAAGACAGGAGGATAAAATTTTAATTACTACCCATATGGGGGATGGAACAAGGGAGGCTTTGTACAAAGAAAAGATTCCTCATGTGATAATACCAGAAGATGGGTATACATTTGAATTATAAAAATAGAAAGACTATAAAATGAAATGTATGTAAAAGGTAAGAATAAATGCATTTAGTAAGATAATAAAAAGAACAATACTAAAAAATGTATTGTTCTTTTTAGATTTTTTCGAAAGGAATAAAGCGATAGACAGCTTCTGCAAAAGCACCTTCTTCTACGGTATGTGAGGTGGTATAAGTAGCTACTTTTTTTACTTCTTCGTAAGCGGTTGCTACTGCAATGCCAATGCCTGAGTTTTGTAACATATCTAGGTCATTAACATTATCACCGACAGATAAGATTTCTTCTTTCTTTATTTTTAAATAGTGACTTAGTATTTGAAGTGCAGTGCCTTTAGAAACTAGATGGGGTGAGATATCTAGATAGTTATACTCTTTATGAATAACTGTATCTTTATAATGCCCGTATTTTCGAATGTGACAGATAGTTAAGTTAGTGTTATTTTCTAACTCTATTTTGACTGGTGTTAAATCCGATTCACTAGAAATGACTAACTTTAAAATGGTTGGTTTTTGTGTTTCTATGTAATTTTGTAGGTTGTCTACTTTTTGAATGTTTATCTGATGGGGATATAGTAAAGCATTTCTTAAGTCTAGGTAAGCTAGCTTTTCTGTTAAAAGGTTATTAGAGGTATAAGCATGAACATGTAAATGGTGTGAAGAAGCGGTGGAAAGACAAGTATGTATGTCTTCTAATGAAAGTATTTTACTATCAATTTCTTCTCCAGTTTTTAGATTAATAATTTGGCTACCATTTCCGAAAATGCCATATTGTGCATGAAAATCATCACAATAATGTTTACTAATAGCATAGGTTTTTCCTGTACAAATAACAAATGGTAAGTTAGATTTGTGTAAATCCTCGATTGCTTTTAGATTATCTTTAGCAATAGGAAAATCTTGGTTTATCATGGTACCATCTAAATCGCTAGCAATTAATTTTATCATAAATAAAGCCCTCTTTTTATTTTCTATAAGTAGTATATGTCTAAAAATTTTTTTTGTAAATCCTATCTTAGAAAAAATCTAAGATAAGGTTTGTGAAAGCATATCTTTCTTTAAATGCCACAATTTTTCGGATAAATCTACATAGTAAATATGAGGATTTTCTAAACGTTTTACTTCTTCCCATAGACTGTCTAATTGCTCTTTTGCATATTGGGTAATTTCTGGCAAGGTAGGTACTTGGTAGATTAGTTTACCATTTTCAAATATTTTTTCTTGTAAAGGTTTTACTTCATAATTGGTTAAATGTTTCTTTTTCCAAGGGTCTTGCTCATCAAAAATTAAGTACCCATCTGTAGGTATTTCTTCTTCAAATAGAGTAATGACATCGGCTAGTGCCTTATGAGAGTCTTTATCATAAAAACGATAGGTTCTTTTAAAACCCGGATTAGTGATTTTAGCTAAAGTTTCACTAATTTTTATTTTAGGCGTGATGATACCATCTTCTTCAATAGCCGCCAGTTTATAGACACCACCAAAGACAGGCTCACTTTTAGCTGTAATTAAATTTTCACCAACACCAAAACTATCGATTTTAGCATCTTGTTCTAATAAAGAAGTAATTAAATATTCATCTAAAGAGTTAGTAGCACAGATTTGACAATCCGGATAGCCATTTTCATCTAAGATAGCTCGTATTTTTTTAGATAAATAAGCTAAATCACCACTGTCTAAACGTACGGCTTTTGGTCTAATTCCCATTGGTTGTAGAACTTCATTAAAGGTACGAATGGCATTAGGAAGGCCACTTTGTAATGTGTCATAGGTATCAATTAAAAGCGTACAATCATGAGGATAAATCTGTGCATAGGCTTTGAATGCTTCATATTCAGAATCAAAGCTTTGAATAAAACTATGAGCCATGGTTCCACTAGCAGGTACGGCAAATTCTTTTGCACAGTATGTACAAGAAGTACCAACTGCACCACCAATAATAGAGGACCTAGCTCCTAAGACAGCTGCGTTTACACCATGGGCTCTTCTAGCACCAAATTCCATGACAGGTCTGCCTTTAGCTGCTTTTATAATACGGCTAGTTTTAGTAGCAATTAAACTTTGATGGTTGATAGTTAATAGTAACATAGTTTCTAATAATTGTGCTTCTATTATAGGGGCTCTTACCGTTATAATTGGTTCATTTGGAAAAACAACGGTTCCTTCTGGAATAGCTCAAATATCTCCTGTAAAGTGAAAGTTCTCTAAATAGGTTAGAAAATTGTTAGAGAATTTATTTTGTTTTTTTAGATAAGCAATATCTTCTTTTGTAAATTTTAGATGTTGAACATAATCAATAATAGATTCTAGCCCAGCTGCTATGGCATAGCCACCACTATCTGGAATTTTTCTAAAAAACACATCGAAATAAGCAATTTTATTTTCCATTTTCTTTTGTAAATAGGCATTGGACATAGTAAATTCATAAAAGTCAGAAACAAGTTCTAAATCATACATAGTAATTCCTCCTTTTTTTATACTTATTAACTTATTGATATTAACAGTATATTACTAAGAAAATGAATTGTCAACTAAAATTTAAAAAATAAAATAAGAAATAGACAAAGGCAAGTTTGTATTGCTTGCCTTATGCTTTTGTGATATAATGCAGTCAGTAAAAAGAAGTAGAAAAGAAAGAGGAAGATAAATATGAATACCATTATGAAATTTTTGGCTTATCAAGGAAGAGTACAAATTACTTGTGCTTCTATGACCAAATTAGTAGAAGAGGCTAGAAATATCCATGATTTGAGTCCAGTGGCTACTGCTGCGTTAGGAAGGACTTTAACAATGGTAGCTCTTATGGGAGCACAAATGAAGGGAAAAGAAGATACCATTACTATTCAAATAAAAGGAAATGGTCCTTTAGGAGGAATAACAGCTACAGTAGATAAAACATTAAAGACAAGAGGCTATGTTGGAAATCCACAAGTAGAGGTACCGTTAAGAGAAGATGGAAAATTAAATGTTGGTATGGCTGTAGGTAATCAAGGATTCTTATATGTTATTAAAGATTTAGGACTAAAAGAACCTTATGTAGGCACTAGTAAATTGGTTACAGGAGAGATTGCAGAAGATTTTACAAATTACTTTTTTACATCTGAACAAAAAAATACAGCGGTAGCCTTAGGTGTTTTGGTCGATAAAGATGGGGTAAAGGCAAGTGGTGGCTATATGATTTCTGCTATGCCAGATGCCACAGCAGATGATTTGTTTATTTTAGAAAATAGAATTAGAGAAGCAAAACCAATTAGCCAGATGTTAGACCAAAATATGTCTTTAGAGGAGATTGCAAAGGATATTACAGGAGATGTAAATTTACAACTTATCGAAGAAGAGTTGCATCCTGTATATGCATGTAACTGTAGTAGGGAGAAAATGCAAAGAGCACTTGCTACAATTGGAAAAGAGGAATTAAAGGCTATGATAGAAGAGGATAAAGGTGCGGAGCTTGTTTGTCATTTTTGTAATAAGAAGTATCCATTTTCAGAACAAGAGTTACAGGATTTATATACAAGTTTAGTTTAAAACAAAAAGAAGAAGGAAAGAAATATGTATGTAATTGTAGGATTAGGAAATCCAGAAGAAGAGTATAGCCATACAAGGCACAATATGGGATTTGATACGATTAATCAGATTGCTAAATTGTGCCAAATAGATTTGAAAAGAAAAAAGTTTGAAGCAGTTTATGGAGATGGCATGATAGATGGAAAAAAAGTGATGCTCATTAAGCCTCAAACGTACATGAATTTAAGTGGTAAAGCATTAATTCAATTTGTACAATTTTATCATGTGGATTTAAAAGATTTATTAGTCATTTATGATGATATGGATATTGCACCTGGACAGATAAAAATTCGTAAAAAAGGTGGTTCTGGTTCACACAATGGGATGAAATCTGTGATTTCGGAATTACAATCTGAGGAATTTACTAGAATTCGTGTAGGCATTGGAAAACCAGTAAGAAAAGAAGAAATGATTAGTTATGTGATTGGGAGTGTTCCAGAGGAGGAACAAACCTTACTAGCAGAAGGAACGATTAAGGCAGCAAATGCGGCTATAGAGATAGTAAAACATGGTGTGGATTATGCTATGAATCAGTTTAATTAATGGGAAGGAAAGTCTATGCAAGAAATTTTAATTGGTGGACAGCCGGAGTGTAGAAAAATAGCACTTATGCAAGAAGGTGTGATGCAGGAATATTATGAGGAGCAAGCAGACCATAAGCGTTTAGAGGGAAATATTTATTTAGGAAAAGTGGTAGACGTTTTACCAGGGATGCAGGCGGCATTTGTGGATATTGGTCAAGGTAAAAATACATATATACATTTAAAGGATATTTTACCTAAAGTTAGTTCTGTTACAGGAAATAAAGAGGAAGATATGGGGCAGTATACTATTCAGAATTTTCTAAAAAAAGATAGACCCATATTGGTACAGGTGAAGAAAGATAGTATTCATGGTAAAGGAGCAAGAATTAGTACACATATTCATATACCAGGTAGGTTTGTGGTATTGCTAACAGAAAATACGTTTATTACGGTTTCTCAAAAAATAGAAGAAGAAACAGAACGCCAAAGACTAGTTGAAATGGCAGAAAAGTCTTTAGGTAAAAATAGAAAAGTAGGGATAATTATTCGAACGGCAGCACAGGGAAAGCCAGAAGAGGTGATACAAAAAGATATAGCAGATACTTTAGAAAAATGGAAACAAATACAAAAGAAAGCTAAAGAGATGACTAATGAGCAAGTGCCTATATCTTTATGGGAACAGGAGAGTATTTTAGAAAGATTGTTATTGGACTTAGCAGATAATCAATTGGAACGTATATTAGTAGAAGAAGAGCAAATAAAAAGTCAAGTAGAGGCTACTTTAAAGTTATGGGGATTACAGGATAAGATTTCTATAGAAGTACGAGTAGATATTTTTCGTGTATATGATTGGCAAGAACAGGTTGAAAAGATGAACAGACGAAAAATTTGGTTACCTTGTGGTGGATTTATTACCATAGACCAAACAGAAGCTTTGACTGCAATTGATGTGAATTCTGGTAAGTATACTGGTAAAGAAAGTTTAGAACAGACTGTGGTGAAGGTAAATACAGAGGCTAGTATAGAAATTGCTAAACAACTTAGACTACGAGATATTGGTGGTATTATTGTGATAGACTATATTGATATGCAGGAGGAAATAAGTAAACAACAGATTATAGAAGTTCTAAGACAGAATTTGAAAAAGGATAGAGCCAAAAATCAAATTATGGAATTTACAAAGCTAAACTTGTTAGAAATGACCAGAAAGCATATGTGGAGTAAATAAAAACAAAAGAAAGGAGCATGTAAGATGGATTTAGCATTTATTTTACCATTTTTAGCGGTGGTATTCGTTGGTTTTATGATTTTGAAAATATTAGCACTACCAATGAAATTAATTATAAAATTATTAATAAATGCCCTAGTTGGAGGTATTGTCTTATGGGTAATTAATCTAATTGGTGCAAGTTTTGGGTTTGCTATTATTTTAAATTGGATAACGGCTATTGTAGTAGGAACATTAGGAATACCAGGTGTTATTTTAGTTGTGTTATTTCAAATATTCTTTTTATGATATAAGAAAGCACATTATCAGAAGATAATGTGCTTTTATAGTTTTATAAATTAAGATTTGTCTTATGTGTTTAAACAGGTATCTATTAAAGTTTTTTCTTCGTCTATTTGGTATCTTTATGAATTGCATAGTAAAGTAATAAATAGGGTAATATTAAATCCAATTCTGTCATTTCCATCTTGAAAAGGATTTTTTCAAAGAGATTATGAAATTTTTGCAAAATATAATTTAACATTCTACTATATTTAGATTAAAACAGGTAAACTTCTATTGCACTTATATCAATACTTTGAACCCTATAATCTGCCGACCTCTAAAAATATGATATCAAAAAGAGGTTGAAAAATCTAGTATTTTAGAAAAAACGCTATATAGTGCTACTTTTAGCATCTGTCGACCCCCTGGGATTTTTACAGTATTGGAGGTCGACAGATAATGACTATTTTTCATTTTCTAATAATTTCTTAATTTCTTCATGTCTTTTTACTTTTTGAGTAGTAGTTTTAATTAAAGGTACATCAGTTACTAAGATTTCACGAATATATTTGTAAGCAGGCATTGACTTATTAACCTCATTACGAATAGCTTGCCAAATAATATCATGATAATCTTCTACATTTTTATCAGGGAATAATTCTTTCATTGTATCTGCATTATAAACAATTTTACAACATAAAGTTAAATCATCATCTTTAGGGTCTGGTCTTCCATATACAAGAGATTCTTCTACATAAGGAAGTTTATTTACTAAGATTTCTAATTCTTCAGGATAAATATTTTTACCATTTTTTAAAACAATAACATCTTTTTTTCTACCAGTTACAAAAAGATAACCGTCTTTATCAAAATAACCTAAATCGCCAGTATAGAACCAACCATCTTTTAATACTTCATCGGTTGCCTCTTTATTACCATAGTAACCAAGCATAACGGTAGGTGCTTTTGCCTTAATTTCGCCAATACCTTCTTCATTAGGTGAGTCAATAGCAATATCAATAGAAGGTAGAGGAAAACCTACAGAACCTAATCTTTTATATTTATCATTCTCGCCAGCGAGAACAGGAGAAGTTTCTGTTAATCCATAACCTTGTAATAAGTTAATACCTAAATTTAAAAATCCTTGAATAGCTTCTTTACTCATAGGTGCACCACCTGCAATTAGTAAACGTAAGTCAGGTGCAAAA
The DNA here is from genome assembly GCA_958402495.1 of uncultured Clostridiaceae bacterium. Classification (GTDB taxonomy): domain Bacteria; phylum Bacillota; class Clostridia; order TANB77; family CAG-508; genus UMGS1663. The sequence goes on along the minus strand of CATXTS010000047.1, from coordinate 5,316 downwards.
TTATCTAGTATCTGTTTAAATAATTTTTTTCGAATATCAATACCAAACTTTAGTAAGAAATTAGCTATCGAGCTCATTACTTTTACTAAATTTGTCTTTCCTTGTTGGTCAATGGCTTTTTGAATTTTCTTATACATAATTTCTAACATAAGAGGTACACAAACAAAACCAGTGATATGATATTCTTTTAAGTTATTAGCAACATGTCGGATACCATCACAAAAGGCAATAGTAATACCACAATAAGTTCCATAAAGAAAAGTACAACTAGACTCAAAAGTATGATGCAATGGTAAGAAAGATAAGAAAGTATCTTCCTTTGTAACTTTAGCCATCTGAGAAAGAGCGTAAATGTCAGCACAAATATTGGCTTGTGATAAAGCAACTGCTTTAGAAATAGCCGTTGTACCAGAAGTAAATAACATAATAGACATTTGATTTGGTATAAGGGTAATAGAATCATAAGCAGTAGAACCTTCTTGTCTTAATTGTTTTCCTTGTGCTAAAAGAGTTGTATAAGATAATACTTCAGAATCTGTTACTTCATCCATACAAACATAATGTACTAAATGACTACTCTTTTCAGTTCTTATTTTACGAAAAGTATCTAAATATTCTTTATCAAAAATAACGGTTTCAACAGCGCTTCTTTGAATTAAACTTTCAATTTCATTAGCTGGTAAAGATTTATCTAGAGGAACTACAATCATGTCAGAGGTCGTAACTGCTAAATAGCTAACACACCATTCATAGCGGTTAGGTGCAATAATAGCGACTCTTTTTTGACGTAGATTTAAACTTAGCAAAGCCGTTCCTAAATTTTTAATATCTTCTACAAATTGTCTATACGTAATTTTAATATAATCTGTAGACTTTGGCTCTAATTTATATTCAAAGGCAAGTTTATCGGCATAAAGATGTTCATATCTTTGTACCAATTGCCTAAAATCATGGATTTCTTCACTATCATATAATTTTCTTCTTTTATCTTCCAAAATAAAAACCCCTTTTCCTATATTTTACATTATGCCTATTGTATAACATAAATGAAAAAAAAACAATGCTTGACTGTGGAGTCAAGCAAAAAAATTAGAAAAAGAAAGAAGAAGGGGCCTATGAACCACATAGACCCCAGAGTTTTTAGATATGCCATTTAGAAATGTTACTATTCATAATATTTTAAACCATCTTTTCCAGGTATTGCCAAAGCAAAATTTCGAATATCCCGTAAAACAGAATTAGGATACTGTAATTTATTAATATCCTGTTGATTTTGTACTCTAATAGCATGAACAAAATGTGCATGGTTGGTGTTCTGCAAATTAACAATGTCATACTGAGAAATACAAAGTTGATTTTGCAGTTTATGCGTAATAATCAACAAGGTATCGCCAATTGCCAATTTAATCATATTTTTAGCAAAGGGTCTTTTGACATTTCCCTGCTTGTCTAAAACTGCATAGGCAATCTTGTAAGTATCCGGAATATTTAAAATCAGAAACTTACCTTCTAAGCAGACATTGTCTAAAGTAGTATTACCATGCAAGGTTTGTAAGCTGCTTTTTAAATCAGCTATGTCAGTAGCCGAGATGCTTTCTTCCTCTTTTGGTGTATCTCCTCTTTTGGCTAAGATGTAAGGAATCTGAAAAGCTTTTGCTTTGTTAGCCAAGGCATGATCACCGGTATACAGAGTAGTTTTAGTAGCTTTACAAAAGTGAATTAAGTTATCATCTGTATAGCTGCTATATTTCTCAGTAGGCAAAACCAGATACTTCTTTCCTTCCACATCTTTTGCACTTTGACTTAAGATAAAGCGTATATTGATACCAAAAATGGTAGTATCTTTTTTCAGCTTGTCTAACTCCTGAATAACATCCAAAGTCAAGATAATATGAGAAAAACGGTCAATGGTTTGCTGAAAATGACAGCAGTTAAAAGCAGAAGTGTCTAAGACTAAATAAGAATCGTCAAAAACAGGACTAGTAGCATGTGTTATGCTTATACGGCATGCTTTATTAGACATGCTTGTTTTTGAACTACTATTTTCCTCTAACTTATGAATGACTGTAGAGGCAATTCTTTCAGAATAACGGCTGGTTAAACGATATTTAATTTGTGCTTTCGTAAGATGGAACATGGACATAATGTCTGTATAAGTATGTCCATCATTAGCAGCTTTCCGAATCAGTCTGCTTTGTTCATGTAATTCATCCTTGGTCATAAAATTTCTCCTTCATAAAATATAGTGAATAGTTACTAAAATGCAATCTGCAATCCTCCTTTTTTGGCAAGTTTAGTATAAAAGCCAATTAATGCATCATATATTTTATATTATATAATTAACATAAAATAGAATAAACACAAATATAGTAAACAAGTAATTAATTAAATAAGAAATTTTAAATTATGTTGATTATTACACAAGAAAATGAAATTCTTTTCTTGGAATTGTATAAACCAGATTATAAAATAAAAATAAAGAATAAAAAATAAGTAGGAAGGGGAAAAAATGAAACTAATAGAAGCAATTCAACATACAAAACTAGCACAAAAAATAACAGAATTATTTCAAAAAAGACGCATGTTACCAGCAGCAAAAATAATAGAGGAGGATAGAGAAAAAATGGAAGAAAAAATAACACCGGAAATGAGATTTAAAGAAGACCTTGTAAAGCAAGCAAAAATATGGAACCCAGAGTTAGTGGGAAAAGAAGAAGCAATTATGCATATATTACAAGAAAAAGGCTTGTCTTCAGAGATGTTGAAGAATCCAAAAGCACAAGAAGTTATAATGAATACAGTAGAAAATATGGGAATTGACAAAATAACCAAAGAAAATATGGAAAGTGTTGCCTATAGGTTAGAAGACCATGTAACAGCGAATGGTGAATTTACCTATACACAGAAAAGTACAGAAAGTGACAGAGAAGAAAGCGTAACACAAGTATTAAAAATGGAAGAAGATGGACAGTTAAGTTATTCAGAAAGAACGAATTCGCAAAGGAAAGTTTCTACAAAAGAAGGACTTTTAAAGTCAGTAATTGATGTTTTAGATAAAAGTACTTATAATGAACAAGGATTAGCAATGAAAAGAGAAAAACAATCAACTGGCAGAGAAGAAACCATAAAATATGATGGTTCTAGAGAAACAAACTATCTAAAACCAACGAATTGGGAAATGAGAAGAAATGAAGATATGATAACTGCGTATGTGTATACTAGTGAATATAATGAAGGATATGGTAGTAATGTTTTATTAAATACAGAACATCCTAATGAGTTGTCTACCCATGCAGATATTAGCTTAGAAGGAATGAGAGAAAAAAGAGACTCTTTAAGATGGGAAGGAAATTATATACCAAGTGTTCCTACTCAAGAAGAAAAAGAACAAATAGAAACTAGCAAGAAAATGCTATTCGATAGTGCTTGTAAGAAATCGGAAGCTTTTCGAAAAACTGTAGAAAAACAAAATGAAATGGAAGAAAGTAGATAAAAAATAGATGATAAAAGCTCGGTTTTATACTGAACTTTTATCGTCTATTTTTTTAGTAGATTTTTCTTTCTATGTATGGTATTATATACATAATCTAAAAATAAATGGAGGGGTATATGAAATTTTATATAGGTGCAGGATTTAAAAGTATAGAGATAGTAAAGGATATTGCTAGTCGATTAACCCAAATTGGTTGGGAACATACTTATGATTGGACAAAAGATGCAAATGAAGAGGAAACTACCCAAGAACTAACCAGTTATGCAAAGCTAGAGCAACAAGCTATTTATGATTCGGATATAGTGATTATAGTACTACCTGGTGGTCGTGGGACACATATTGAATTAGGAATGGCATTAGCATTAAATAAAAAAATTTATTTATATAGCGCACAAGAAGAAACATTTTCGATAGAAAATACGGTTGATTTTTATGAACTTCCTTGTATCCATAGAGTTATTGGAAGCATAGACGAGTTAACTGAAAAAATAATTTCTATGGAATAGAAAAATTATTTTTTACTTTATTATAAATAAGTCCCTCTATGGTAGGTTTAGAGTATCATAGAGGGACTATTTTAAATATGTTTCATTTCTTCATGTCTTTTTATTTTCTGAGTCGTAGTTTTAATTAATGGCGTGGTGGTTATTTGAAAGTCTTTTATATATTTATAAGAAGGTGTTTGTGTATTTACTTTTTTTACCTCTTCTTTTAAAAGTGTGTAAACTTCTTCTTCACTTTTTCCTTTTAATAATTCATTATCTAAACTATAAACTAATTTTGCAGATAACTTTTCTTCTTCATTAGCAGATAAATAGACAAAACTTTCTTCAATAAGAGGAGAGGCATTTAATAAGATTTCCAATTCTTGTGGGAAAATTTTCTTTCCATTTTTTAAAACTATCATATCTTTTATTCTACCGGTTACAAAAAGATAACCATCTTTATCTAGATATCCTAAATCTCCTGTATGGAAATAACCATCTTTCAATACTTCATTCGTTTTTTGGCTGTCTTCATAGTAGCCAAGCATAACATTAGGTCCTTTTACAGTGATTTCACCGACCCCATTTTCATCAGGATTTTCTATCTTAACGCTTTCACAAAATAGTGGCATACCACTACTTCCTATTTTCTGATAACGGTCACTTTCACAAGCTATAACAGGAGATGTTTCCGTTAGTCCATAACCTTGTAACATTTTTACACCAATAAGATTAAAGAATTTTACGACTTTTTTATCGGCAGAGGCAGAACCATAAATAACAATCCTTAGCTTTCCTCCTAAACCATCTAAAACAGACTTGAAGAACTTTCTTCTAACATCTATATGGAAGAAATATAATACATTTGAAATAGCCATAAGTATATGAAAAGGAATTGTAAGTCCCTTTGATTTTATGGTCTTTTGGATTTGACGATACATGACATCTAGGACAGCAGGTACACAGACTAAACCGCTAATACCATATTCTTTCATATTTTTAGCAATATGGGCTAAGCCATCACAATAGCAAATGTTAAATCCTACAAAGAAGCAAAATAGATAAGTAGCTGTACATTCAAAAGTATGGTGTAATGGTAAGAAGGAAAGCACTTTGTCTCCATCTTCATATCGTATTAAAGTAGTCATAGCAGAAACATTAGAGCAGATATTTCTTTGAGATAACATGACCGCTTTTGCAATATCGGTAGTACCAGAGGTAAATAGTAAAATCGACATTTTATCACTATCAATAGCTATTTGCTCATAAGCGGTATCTCCATTTTCTAATAGAGCATATCCCTCTTGTAATAGTTGCCAGAAAGATAGAATGTCAGAT
>CATXTS010000046.1 GCA_958402495.1 uncultured Clostridiaceae bacterium | reverse complement strand
AAAATGGATACCAATCCTTTTTTTAGATGATGGTTATACAGCGTATTTAGATTATAATAATCTTAATAGCGAAGGAGAGCCAAGAGTAATTGAAGGGATATATATGGGAGATAATTATTATGAAATGACAGCCATATTAGCAGAAGATTTTGGTGACTATATACTTCAAATAGCAAAAGAAGAATTACCATGGAGAGAAATGGCATCATTAGAAGCACAAGAACAAGTAGACCAAGTTCTTGAGGAAAGTATAAAGATGGTAAAACAGTATTTAAATGAAAACCAAGAATTTTGTCCATTTGCTATAGGCATGCTAGAAAATGGTGAACTTTCTTTAATAGATATGCAAGAAGAAAAAAAGCAATTGACGATAATATTAGATAAAATTTCAGATTTTATTTTTGGTAAAAACATAAAAAAGGATAATTATGAAGCAATGACTCTAGACTTAATTAAACGTGTAAAAGAAAACAGGGAGAAGTATATAGTAGTGAGTATAGTAATGTTAACAAGAATGGTTAATAAATATGATATAAAAATTTTGGTAGAACATAGAGAAGGCGTTGTTATAGATGAGAGAATTCCTTATGAAATAAATGGTTGGTTTAAAAAGTATGTAGAATTGGGAGAAGAGAGTGTATATCGAAATGATAAATTTATTTGGAATGAAGAAGAGAAAGTCGAAGAATAGTAGAGTTACTTTAAATAGAGCAAAAATTAATATGTGGTTAATAAAAAAAGAAAGTAATACATATATACCTACATATGAAAATATAAGATAAAATGAGGAGAAAAAAATGAAAGAAAATACTACATGTAAAACGTATTTTGCAATTCATGGAAAGTTTGATTTAGATGAAATAACAAAAATTATGAATCTGGATTATACTAGTGGTCATAAAATAGGAGAAGATAAAAAATATGGTGGTGGAGTATATGATTGGGCATCATGGGAATATGGGACAGAAAATGAAGAAACACTCCTAGCAGATGAACAATTGAACAAGATTATAGATGTTTTAACTCCTAAAATGGAGCAATTACAGTATATTTTAAAAAAATATGATTGTAGTTTTATCATTGAGCAAATTCCAATTGTGAATGAAGGTAACACACCTGCTTTAGGGTATGATAAAAAAGTAATTGATTTTTGTTATCATACTAATACTAAAATAGATATAGATTTATATGTTAATGCTTGGAAGATGGAAGATTAAATATTATTTTGATATAAAAAGGAACAGCTTCTATTAAATTTTTTGTCTAATAATTGGGGTTTACTTCAATATATAAATAAGAAATAGGGTTAGAAGATATAAAAAAATAAAGGAGGAAATATAATGTATTCGAATTTAAGAATGATTTTTATTTTAATACTATTTATATTATTTATAGTTCTCTGTAAAAAAAGAAAAAAAGAGTTTAGTAAAAATATTATTATAATTTCAATTGTGTTTAGTGCTGTTGTATATATAGCTTTATACTTTTTTCCTATTGAAAATTTATTTTATACTTTTAGTTCAGTACAAGAAGTTTTTAACTATCAATTTAACGGTGAAATATTGGATACTATAAATGGAAATAACTCAACTATGGTAGTATATAGTACAAATAACAATACATATTCTTATGCTGTAATACCTAAGAGTAATAACGGATGGAAAATTGGGACTAGTTTTTCACTTAAGAAAATTTTGCAAGAAAATTATGGTAGTAAAATAATAACAATATATAAATATCAAAATTCTGATGATTATTATGTAATAATTGCAGACCCAATAGTTAATAAAGAAGATAATTTTGCAGATATTTATGATAATCAAAACTCAGTATTTAATCATATTACAAATGATTTAAGTAATACTAATAAAAAAAGTATTATATATTATGCATATGTTAACAAATTAGAAAAAAATTATTTAATAAATATTAATAGCAAAGCTTTGGAATTATAATATGGAGATACAAAAGTTTTAGTAATTGTACAGTTATGAAAAGTTGTAGGCAAAGAACAAATACCAATAAAAAGTAGGGGAAGTAACTTTCCCGTTACAATTACGCTACTGTTATTAAAAATACTAGTATCTTTTATTGTACTCTAAATTCCTGAAAAGCTTTAATTAACTAACAATAGAATAAGGACTTGATTTGTTTTCTAACTAGAGTTTCATTAACCAAAGTAAAAAATAAGAAAAGTAAGTTAGAATAGGAGAAGGAAAATTATACAATCCCCAAATTAGACAAACTTTATAAAAATCGTTACTTTAATTTTTTAAATACACTATTAATATATGTAAAAGATAAATGTTACATGAATTTATAGAAATAGAATGGCTATTGGACATTAATGTAGATTTAAGTAACAAAAGAATTGCTTACCAGAGTGAAATACCTTAACTAAATGTATTAAAATAAGTAATGGATGAATTAGAGGAATTGTGATGAACAATATAATTTTGATAAGTTAAAAGATGTTGGGGCAAATGATAAGTATAAAAGAAATAATAGGAGTTCTGTTATCAGAGATTTTGGAATTTCAAATAAATACGTAGAAGAGATGAAACAAAAAAATATATAAACTCAACAATCTTTAATAGGATATAGGATTTACTATACTATTAAATAAAAGAACAATGAGAAAGACAAGAAAAAGAAAAAAGTGTCAATTAAAGTAGTAATTTTTAGCCATGTATGGTAAAATTTAGAAAGTATAATCAGCAATGGAATAGGTCCTTTAATCCTGATGACATACTAAACGGAACAAGCTTAATCCTGATGGATTAACCAAAAGAGATTATGGAGCAGATAGAAGAACTACAAAAGATATTCATTGAAGATATAAGAACATCATCTTGAATTAGATAGTCTTTATGAACATGACTGGGAATGGAATGAAAATGGAGTTGGTAAACCTGGAGATATCCATAATTTTGCTGCTATAGATGGTACGGGATATCTTGTATATAGGGGAGTTAAAATGTTACTATTTCCGCAAGAAAAAAATGTATTAAAGGTATAAAATTTATGGAAATAATTTTACAACAATCATATTATACACATTTTGTTAATTTAGAGGCATATAAGAAGGAAGATAATATTTTTGATTATTAATAATGAATTAGAAATAGGGAAATATAGAGTGAAATATTTTGTAAAAGGCTGGTATAAAAATACTAACAAAGCTAAGAAGACAATAGAAGAATATAAGCATTATTATAAAACAATAGAAAATCAGCTTTCTGCTAGTGTAAAAAATATATTGAGAGATAGACATGATACACATATTATGAATACACATTTTATAGAAAATAACTACATAATGGAACTAGAGGAACATATCTGGGGAAAAGCAAATATTATTTTTCACAATGCTACTGTCAAACATTCTAATGATATCAAAGACGAGTATTGGTTATATGATGAAATTTATAAAGTGTCAGACAAGATAGAATTACATATTAGAGGAATGGATGGGGGAGAAGGATGGAGAGTTCATTCTCCAAATGGAGAACATAGACATGTATATCCAAACGGAAAGGTAAGAGCACATAGATATGACTAAGAGGTGTGTTGGGATTTGAGTGGATACAATTCATATGAAATAACTTTAAATGGAGAGAAATGTTTAACTGAGGTTCCTCCTAATTATTCAAATTATTATAATAACAAGTATTATTTTATGCCTATGCCAGAAGGTGTACCAATGTTACCAAATTTTTCACCAAATTTATTTCCCGTATTTGGCATATAATAAAAGTGGAAAGGATTAGTAATAACTATGAACAAAGATGCAATAAACGATATAATTAATTGGTTTGAAGCAGATACAATAGCTTTTATAGATAAGGTATTAGCAGATGATAAAATAAACCCCGAATACTCAGCAATAACATGTAATAATAGAATTATAAGACTAATACAATTAGAAAAAAATATAAATAAAAAGTGTAAAAGTGTGGAGGAATATCTTTATAATATAGGATATAATGAAGATGATATAAAAAACTTTTTATTTAAAAAAAATAAGGAAACTAAATATTATCAAGGCGATATATATATATTAAATTAAAATATATAAGATAATAATGTTTTAAATAAATTATAAGAATGAATATATATGGAGAAATAAGAGAAGATGCAGGAAAAATAAATATGGAAATAGGCACTTTTGATGTACAGGCTACTATGTAGATACAGTAGGCAAAAATAAGAAAGTGATAGAAGAATATAAAAGTACAAAAGAAAAGATAGAGATATTAGAGGATTTAAAAAATCGTATAGAAGCATATTAATAAGAAAAATACCATAGGGTGATTTGCAAAAAGAAGAACTCTATGGTATTATTTTAATAGTTAAGAAGATTATAAGATTTTTTGTAATCTAGTAAAGGATAGATTTTATATGCATAAGTGGTAGTGGAAGAAAATAGAAGAATTTTAGAAAGGATATTTAAAAGAGATTATAGAGATACTTTAGAGTTATGTTTCTTTTTTCCAAATAAGACCGTTATAATAAAATTAACTTATTACTTTGACGGAATGTTTTCTACAAAGAAATTTGAGTATGAAAAGAATATTATTAAAAATATAATAAGTAATTATAAAAACTTGAAATATTATGAAAGTTTTATACATAGCAAGAATTAGAAAAATCTATCAGTGATAAAAAATAAGAGGTGTTATTATTCCTATTTCAGTTTTCTTTAGTCAAGAAGAAAAAGATAAGTTTATGAAGATAATAAAGGAAAAAACAAATAGTGAGAATTAAGGATTTAGCGAGAAAAAGAGCAAATAATAGACAATACCCATTTACTTTTTCTTTTTCTACTTTTTTGGAAAAAATTAGATAATAGCAAAAAGCTACAAATATTAAAATTATTTGGAGGGATATAAAAATGGATAAATATATAGAAAAATTCATAAAATTATGTAAGAATGTAGCTTTTGAACCAAAAAAGAATCAGACTAAGTTAGATGTAATAAAGCATAACAGCGCTATAAAAAAATTATTTAAACTTTGTGATGAAATAGGAAAAGATAAAGAACAAGCTAAAAAAATATACACAGAATTAATGGATATAAAAGATGAAACCATTCAGTTAATAGCAGCATCTCATTGCCTGAAACTAGATATTTATATAGATAGAGCACAAAAAGTATTAAAGGATATTATTCAAAATAGTCAAAGTCCATTTCAGAAATTTAATGCAGAACTACTATTAGAAACATGGCAAGAAGGCAAGTTGTGAAAATATCGAACATTAGAAAGAAAAATATAAAAAATAAAGAAGAAAAGCTAACAACCAAGAAGAATAGAAAATTTAAGTTAAAAGAATAAATTTATAGACAGGTAAGTGGTTGTTATCCAAAACCGAATTGGATAGAAGCAGAGGAGGAATGCCTAAGTTTGTAGAAGGAGGAATGAAGTTGGGAACATGGGAAAGTAAATTATATCAGGATGATTTTACACAAGATGTAAGAGATAATTATAAAGGAAAGCTAAAAGATGGAAAAGAAAATCAGCAGGCATTAAAAGAAATATTAGAAGATTATGCATGGATAGAAGAAGATGATGATGAAAGGCCTCTTTTCTGGATGGCATTAGCAGATACCTTATGGAATTTAGGAAGATTAACATTAGAAGTTAAAGAAAAGGCCATAAAAGAAATAGACAAAGGTGCAGATTTAGAAAGATGGAAAAATGAAGGAACTAAAAAAGAATATGAAAATAGAAAAAAAGAGTTAGAAGCATTAAAGGAAAAATTAGAAAGCCCTATGCCACCAGAAAAGAAAATAGCCAAGTACAACCGAACAAGTTGTGAATGGAAAATGTGGGATACGTATGCTTATTTATTAGATGGTGAAGAAGCAACAAGATTAGGGTATAATGGAAGATATCTAATCTTTAGAAAAGTAGATGAAGAAATGTGGGGAAAAAAGTTAGAACCAATTGTATACGTACAAATTACAAAAGATAATACCCTACCAAAAGGGAAAAAAGAGTTAGAAGAATTAGAATACGTAATTTTATCTAATCAAGGAAATGTAAGGCATGAATATGTAGCTATGTTATTGAATGTTACAAAGAGTCAATTTAAACAATTAAAGTATATAGGAAACTTTAAAGAACTAAAAACACCAGAAGACGACTACAGGAAGGCAGAGAAAATAAACATAAGTATACTTTCTCTAAAGCAGATAGATAGCATTTTTATTCAATATAATATTATTAATTTAGGAACAAATATAAATCCAATATATTATGAAGTAGATATTAAAAATATGTCAGATTCAAAAATTAGATATTTGATGAAAGTAAGATATTATGAAAAAGTACTAGGAATTATACCGAAAGAAGACGAAATAGTAAAAGACAATGCACTATTATATATTTCTTTAGTAGATTCTATGATGGTAGGAGGAATTGTAGATAATCCTGTAGGAATGCGTGTAGAAGATATGAAAGAAGAAGCTTATAAGAGAATAGGGGAACTAAAAGAAATGGTATATAAACAAAAAAATGCAGAAAAAAGTACAAAAGAAAAGATAGAGATATTAGAAGATTTAAGAAATCGTATAGAAGCTTATTAATAAGAAAAATATTCATTAAAAATGAGACTAAAATTATGATAGCTGAGACGGATATGAAGGTTCAAGTAGGAAACTAATTGGTGCGGAAGAAAATTATGTAGGTCTAACAGAATGGTTATTTTAAATCAAAAAGGAAAAGTAATAAGCACTTGGCCTACAATCAAGTGCTTACAGAATAAAATGGAAATGAGGAAATTAAAAAGGATAAGAATAATATCTTAAAAATAGTAAGACAAGAAATAAAAAAATGGAATCCTGTTAAGATTTTAAATATGGGAGCACCTGAAAATGAATATGATATGGAAATTATGATGATTACTAATAGAATTAAAAATACTTCTGGGGTTAAAGAAATAGCTATTATTATTTATGAGGTACTAATAGAAATGTTTAATGAAGAAACTTTTAATAATATAAATAAATTAAAAGAAGGATGTTATAGTGTAGCTGAAATGATATATACAAATCTAAATCATAAGTAGTATACAAAACGAGGAATTAATGCAAAAAAGCTTATGAGAAATAACAGGTATTTTTTTATAAGTAAGATTGTCTTCCTGATGGTAGTATGCAACCTAAATAAGTGTAAAGGAGAAAAAGAAGTATGGATATAAAATTTAAATCAATTATTGGTAAACATATACTGGTAGGAATAATTTACTTTAATAAAAATGATAAAAGAAAGTATAAAAATGGAATAAGAAGCATGGAAATATGGAATCAATAATATGGAGGTAGAAGATAATGGAAACTATTTTTATAAACCAATTTATATATACAAAAGATTATTATAAAGAATACTACGAATATATTTACTTTAGAAAACCTGTGATAGTTATTATCACTATAATATTGAGTATCAATTTTATAGTTAGCTTACTATCTATAGTTTTTCCAAAATGGAATTTACTAGATACTAGCACAGCAGAAGTAAATATAGCTACCGTATTAATCGTATTATGCATTCAAATCTATACCTTTTTTAGAAATAAAAATTTGGCATATAATAGAACTTTGGAAGGAAACCAAGGTAAGCCAATCGAAGTAAAATTATTCATTACAGAAAAAGAAATTTCTATATTTACCGACGCAGAAAAAGATAAAAATATAGATTTTACCAATATAGAAAAAACAATACAGACAAAGAATTATTATATTTTGATTACAAAAGCAAAACTAGTAATTGCGCTAAAAAAAGATGGATTCCATAAAGGAACGGCAAAAGAATTTAAAGCATTTTTAAAGCAAAAGAAGCTTATAAAATAATAGAATCATAATGAATATAAGAAACAAAATCCACAAGAGAAAATGGCTCTTGTGGATTTTATGCTTTTCTTCATTTTTAATAGTAAATACAAGACTACATAAAAATAATTGAAAAGTAAAACTATAAAAGAGAAAATATACTAGAAAATCATATTGATATTAACCAAAAGGTAATATAAAATATCCAGTATAAAGTAAAAGAAATTGGAAAACATAAGAAAAAGAAAGAGGGATAAAAATGAGGAATCAGAGAAGAGAAAAAGGTGTCACTCTAATTGCATTAGTCATTACCATTATTATTCTAATTATATTAGCAGGTGTAGCGATTAATACACTAATTGGAGATAATGGAATTATCACACAAGCACAAAGAGCAAAAGAAAATACAGAACTTGCTAAAATAGAAGAAGAAAAAGGTCTTAATCATTTATATGATGAACTTATGTCAGAAGGAAACATAACCATTTTGGATAAAACGATAGAACAAATGAAAACAGAAGGAATTTATGTAACAGGCAATGCACAACTAAGGGATAGCAAAGGAAATAAAGTAGTAGTGCCAGATGGATTTAAAATAGCAGGGGATTCAGGAAATAATGTATCAGAAGGAATTGTCATAGAAGATAATGATAAAACGACTGATGGAAATGGAAATTTACGAGGCAATCAATTTGTTTGGATACCAGTTAGTAATCTTAATGCAGATGGAAGTAATCAAATTGTAAAGACAGATGGAACAAAAGTAGAGATTACCCTAGGAAGATATACTTTTGCAAATGATGGAACAGAAACATTAGTACAAAGTGCGGAAAATTATGCCAAAGAAACAATAATAGATTCGTATTTTAAAGAGTTAACAACAGCCAGAATCTCAAACGATTCTAAAGGAATAGATGGAACAAATACAACTGCTAAAGACTTAAGTGGTTTTATCCATAGTGTAAAAAACAATGGGGGATACTATATAGCACGTTATGAAGCAAGTTATCGAGATGGTGGTATAAAACCTTATTCAAAGGTAAGTGTATCAGCAGACAATAAAAATGTAAATGCAGATGGTAAGCTATGGAATCATATTTCACAGCCACAAGCAGCCAAAACTTCTAAGGCTATGTATAATAATACAAATTTTGCAACAGATTTGATAAATAGTTATGTCTGGGATACGACAATAAGTTATATACAAAAATGTTCAGGAGATTTAGATTATAGTAAGCAAACATCCTTAAATACAACAATAGCTAATACAGGGAAAACCGGTGATGAAAAATGTAAAATTTTTGATATAGCTTCTAATATGCGTGAATGGACAACCGAATATTCTACCAATACACAAGAATCTCTTGGCTATCCTTGTGTATATAGGGGAGGTTCCTATAGCTTTTCAGTAGATTATACAGAATATCGTACGAAAGGACCTTGTACAGGAGGAGACCACTATATTTCTTTTCGTGTAATGCTATATATATCTTAACATTGCCATCAAAATAATTAAAAATCGCTGTATCCTTATACTTATAAGAATATAGCGATTTTTTAATAAATGGATAGGCTATGAAGTAAAATAAATTATAAGCTTTATCTATAAATTTTATAATCAATCTCAGGGAAGATGCAATCTATCTGCTGAACCTGTTTTAAAAACTTTTCATCAATAGCATCTGTTTTAATCTGTTCATACAACTTGGTAAAACGACCAATATGATCTTTAATTCTCTTTTTAGCATAATCTACCATAGTACCATTTGTAATAATAAATAGCCAGTCGCTACTTTGAGCTAATAACAACTCTCTAGCACATTGATTCAAAGCTTCTATTTTCAAGGCATCTTGTTCATCAGCATAGGTATTGGCTAATTCCACCATACGCTCACCTGCTACATGTAAATGTCTATGTGCATAATCATTGGTTGGATTAAGCCAAACTTCGCTATATCCATTAGCACCCCAACTAGAACGACAAGGAGTACACTCTTGAATTTCTGGATATTTATCTATATATTCACCAGGTGTTATTAAAGCAAATTGGTCTTGGTCAAAATAAATCTTTTTAAATAAAATATATAACCAATAAGGCCCTTCATACCACCAATGTCCATATAACTCAGCATCATAAGGGCATAAAATAATTGGTGGCTTATCCATATAAGAAGCAGCATGATTTACTTGTTCTATTCTACAATTTAGAAAATGACCAGCCTGCTTTTCAGCAGAATCCTTAGCCCATTGTACATCATAATAATCCTTTTGCTGATCTTCACCAGTAATACGGTAATACTTAATACCGGTAGGAACACGAACACCATTGGCAGCAATATATGGTTTAATATAATCATAATCTTGTACATCATACCCAATATCACGATAAAACTCACGATAATTGTAATCACCAGGATAACCATTAATAGAACTCCACACTTGTCTAGAAGACTCCATATCACGACCAAAAGCAACCACACCAGTAGGAGAAACAATAGGAGCATAAGTACCATAAATAGGAGCTGGGTCAGCATATAAAACACCATGAGACTCTGTAATCACATATTCAATACCAAACTCTTTTAAATATTTATCAGCCTCAGGCACATAACCACACTCAGGAAGCCAAATACCACGAGGCTTTTTACCAAAATATTTTTCATAAGTCTGTACGCCAACGGCAATTTGTGCTTTAACGGTTTGCTCTGTTACATACAAAATAGGAAAATAACCATGGGTCGCGCCACAAGTAATAATTTCTAATACACCAATATCTTGGAAATGTTTAAAACCAGAAATAATATTACAATGGAACTTATCACGAAATACTTCTAAATCATGAGAATAACGCTCATAATAATAATGAGAAAGACGATTTAATCTAGCATCATCAGCTGTTCTAGTAATCTCCTTTTTAGCTAATTCTATATGCTTTTTCAAATAACGAATATAACGTTCTTGTAGCAAAGCATTATCTAACATATTTAAAAGAGGGGGTGTCATAGACATGGTAATTCTAAAATCAACACCTTCTTCTACTAACTTCTCAAAATTAGCAAGAAGGGGAAGGTAGGTTTCAGAAATAGCTTCAAATAACCACTCCTCTTCTAAATAAGTATCATTTTCAGGGTGATGGATAAACGGTAAATGGGCATGTAGTACAAAACTAACATAACCTTTTGGTGGATTCTTTTTCATGTAAAATTTCTCCTTTGTATTTTATATTAAAATAGAAATATCCATAAAAAAGTTGTAAACAAAGTGATAACACTATCTAACAAATGTTTACAACTTTAGTTGTTTTTTTCTCCATTTTCTATTTGTTTTTACGTAAATGAAAGATTTTCAAAAAATATATTAATAATAGAAATCAAACTTATTTAAAAGTAGAAGTAGGGTTTCCAGAAGAAGGATTTCTAAAATCAAACTGATTCAATGTAAAGGAAGCATCTTTATATAATTTTTGATAAAAATCTGGAAGGGATAATAATTTAGTAATCTTATCAAAAACAGGAAGAGTCTTTATATCCTTCTGAACAAGCTGATGACTTTTTACATTACGAAAAGTTACCTTTGGTTTCAAACTATCTGCTAAAATATGGTCATTAGGAGATTCAATAGGATTAGAAGAAGAAATATATAAATAAGCATTCGGAATAGAAACATATTGATTAATCGGTCTTCTACCTAATTCAATCTGATAATCACACTTACTATCTTTTACTTGTAAATACCAACAATTTGCAAAATCATGAATATCTAATTCAAAAGCATAATGCATAGTTAAATTATGAACAATTAATACCGGTTTGGTATTATGAAAGAAATATTCACCATAAGTATCTATATATTTTTGACGGTCAGCATCAGAAACATCCCAGTATACAAACAAGGTACTAGGCGTTTGGGCCAAAACCTTAACAACCGTCTGATTATAACGATAAGGAAGATCATAATACTCTAAAACTTCAATCTTATGGGCTTCTTCTTTACTCTTAGTCTTAGCTTTAGAACGAGTAGAAGCCTTTTTCATAGAAGCAGAAGTCGTATTCTTTTTAGCTTCCTTTGTCGTCTTTGTTTTCTTCAAACTAGCCTCTGACTTAGTCGATTTAGAAGAAGTTTTTTTAGAAGAACTAGTCTTAACAACGGTATCCTCTTTTTTGGTTTTTGTAGTTTTAGATGTATTCTTAGAGGGCGTCGTGCTAGAAGCAGTTGTTACCTTCTTAGAATCTTTTTTAGAAACAGGAGAAGGAACTTCTAATGTAGATGCCACAGAATCAGCAATAACCAAATTAGAGCTCTTTTTAGCAGTAGAAGCAGGTTTCTTTTTAGAATTGGTTGTTTTAGTAGATTTTGTATCTCTAGAAGAAGCTACTTTTTTAACACCCTTTTGAGGAGTATCCTCTTTTTTAGAAACAGCCGTTTTTTTACGAATAGATTCTGTTTTTACTTCTTCTAAATTTGTATTTTCTATTATATCTTTTGCTTTCCTTGGCATCGAATTTCCTCCTTAGTAAAATCATAAAATAATTCCTCTATATAGTATATCATAAAAAAAATAATTTCAATAGAAAAACAGAAGAAAAATGAAAAAAATAGTAGAAAAAAGTTGAACAATTTTGTCAAAAATAGTTTACATTTATCAAAAAGTTGTATACAATAAAAAAAGAAAGCATACAAAAGAAAATAAATGGAAAGGGGCACACAAAACCTATGAAAATTTTAATGTTAACATGGGAATATCCACCAAGAATTGTAGGCGGAATAGCAAGAGTCGTACACGACTTATCTAAAAGACTAATTAAGGATGGACACGATGTAACAGTAGTTACCTACAGAGATGGAGATACACCATATTATGAAGATGATAAAGGCGTAAAAGTTTATCGAGTAGACAATTACATGATAAGACCAAACAACTTTATAGACTGGATTTTACAACTAAACTTTAATATGGTTGCAAAAGCATCAGAAATTATCGCAAAGGAGGGTAATTTTGATGTAATACATGCCCATGATTGGCTAGTAGCCAATAGTGCCAAAACATTAAAACACGCCTATGGAATACCAGTGGTGTCTACCATTCATGCAACAGAAAGTGGAAGAAACAGTGGCGTACATGACGAAACACAAAGATACATCAATGACACAGAATGGATGCTTACCTATGAATCTACAGAAGTTATTGTAAATAGTAACTATATGAAAGGACATATTCAAGGACTATTTGGACTACCATTTGACAAAATCAATGTCATACCAAATGGAATCAATCTAAACAACTTCACAGGAGTTGAAAGAGACTATGAATTTAGAAGACAATATGCAGCAGATAACGAAAAAATTATA
>CATXTS010000045.1 GCA_958402495.1 uncultured Clostridiaceae bacterium | reverse complement strand
AGACTCCCACTTAATGAAAAATAGTGAATGGGGAGCGGTAGCATATCTTTCAAAAAGCCGATATGGATTAAATGGAACGGATATCACAGTTAATAATATAAATATAAATAGTGGAGGAGCAAAAAGGACGAATACAGCAGGAAAGTCAGGAGTCGATAGTGTATATGCAGTAACTGGCTGTACAAGTGCATCTACAACTGAAGGAGGAAGTATAAAGACAATAAATGATATTAATGGAACGGTAGGAAATATAGCTAATAATGGAGTTTATACATGGGACCAAATAGATGGTTGTAAGGCAAGTTCATCAGGAACCATTTATGGAATCTATGATTTAAGTGGAGGAACTTGGGAGAGAACGGCTGTCTATGTAGCTAATAGTCATGGAGAATTAGAAACATATGGAGCAAGTATAGCCTATGATAGAAATGCATTAAAAACAGCAAGTACCAAATATACAACAGTCTACCCTTTTGATAGTAGTATAGATAATATGGGAATTGCTAATAATGATACAAACTTGAATACAGCAAGTGACAATAACTACAAAAAAAATACCCTAATCTATGGTGATGGCATTCGCGAGATATCTACAGCCGGAACCGGAAATACTTCATGGAATAGTGACTATTCGTCTTACCCAGGTTTACATTATCCATTCTCAGTTCGTGGCGGTTATTTATGGAACGGATTGAGTGCTGGTCTCTTTTGTTTTGCTCGTAGTGGTGGAAATAGTACTTATGATGGTGGATTTCGTGCAGTGCTAATCATATCTTAACAGCGAATAGCTGAGATGGAAAACTTTAAAAGTTTTCCATCTCAGTTTTTTTAATACATTTTATATTTACATTAAGAAATAGCGGAAAGTATGTAATTAGAGTTTCTACAGATAATTTAATATGTACTATAAAACCATAATTAAAAATACTAGTAATATAATTCTATTTTTGTAAAATAGTTAGCTAATGAAAACGAGAAGTATTATATAATTACGAGATTACATAATGTTAATTGAAAAGGAGAATGTAAAAAGGGAAAATGTAAACAAGAAATAATATTAATATCAACCAAATGGTAATGTGAAAATGTAAAGATTGGAAAATTGGAAAACATAAGAAAAAGAAAGGGAGAAAAACTATGCAGAGAAAATGGAAAGAAAAAGGTGTGACTTTAATTGCATTGGTGATTACGATTATTGTATTAATTATATTAGCTGGTGTAGCCATTAATGCTTTAGTTGGAGAAAATGGTATTATTACACAAGCACAAAGAGCAAAAGAGGATACAGATAAGAGCCAAAAAGAAGAGTTGGGAGGTTTAGCGAGTTTAGAACAACAAATAGATGAAGCTTTGGGACAGACGTATATAGTGGATAAAGGTGTTAATAAACCAATTTTAACAACAGGAATGAAAGCGATTAAATTTACAGACCCAACAGAAAGTACCAAAGGAGAAGTAAGACAAAGTGATACAGAAGATTTTGATTGGTATGATTATAATGGCAAAAAGTGGGCAAATGCACAGACTGAAGATGGAAGTATGTGGGTATGGATACCAAGGTATGCCTATAGAGTAAATGAAACAGATAAAAAGTTTGATATAAAATTTCTTATTGGAACAACCGATACTTATTATGATGAAAATGAAAAAGTTCAAACGGCAAAAAGATGTACAAATATAGATGAATTAGTAGATACAAGTGTCGGATATACTGTACATCCAGCATTCACGGATGAAACAGCTATTAGCTACAGAAATGGAGGATGGGATAAAGAATTAACTGGAATATGGGTAGCCAAATTTGAAGCAGGGTATGCTAGTGGAAATAATACTGCACCAGTCAAAGCAAGTAGTGTAAATTACTCACAGATTACATCTCATGTAAGAGCGGTAGAAAGGGGACAGAGTATCGATGGCATAGAAGATGCTCGTAATTGGTTAGATGGAATTTATGGAAGCACAAAAACAGTTATTAAATATCCAACATTTCAACCTGTTACTTATAGTATGAATTATATTAATCATAACGATGCATTTAATATAACAAAGGCAATGACAGAAAACGGAAATATATATGGTTTAACAGATAGTAGCGACTCACATTTAATGAAAAATAGTGAATGGGGAGCTGTAGCTTATTTAAGTCAAAGTCAATATGGATTAGATAAACAAAAAGTATATATTAATAATGTTAGTTTAAATAGTGGAGGAACTACAAGAACCAATACAGCAGGAAAAAGTGGAGTAGATAGTGTATATGCTGTAACAGGTTGTACAACAGGGGCTTCAAGTGAAGAAGAAAAAATAACAACGATAGAAAATATTAATGGAACCATAGGTAATACAGCCAATAATGGTATATATACATGGGACCAATTAAATGGTTGCATGGCAAGTTCTACAGGAACAATTTATGGAATCTATGATTTAAGTGGAGGAATGTGGGAAAGAACTAGCCGGCTATGTAGCAAATGGTCAAGAAGAGTTAAAGATATATGGAGAAAGTATAACTTACGATGGCTCAAAATTAAAAACAGCTAGTACTAAGTATACGACGACTTATCCCTTTGATAGTGCTACAGACAATAAAAGTATAGCCATTACAGTAGCAAACTTAGATATAGCAAGTGCAAATAACTACAAAAAGAATACATTAATTTATGGTGATGGTATTCGTGAGACATCCACAACAGGAACGGGAACTAGCTTGTGGTATGGCGACTACTCATATTATCCAGGATTGAGCAATCCGTTCTCATTTCGTGGTAATTCTTTATGGAGTGGCTCGAATGCTGGTCTCTTCTGCTTAAGCCGTCGCCATGGCAGCAACAATTATGCCGATGGATTCCGTGCTGTGCTGGTTGTCTCCTAACACTTATTCAATAACTAGGGTCAAGAAAATTAAAAGTAACTAATAAGCATGTTTTCTACTAATTACTTTTAAAAAAGCATTTATGAATTGTATTAACAATAATAAAAATGTTGAGGCATTAGTTTATTAACGACCTCAACATTTGTTCTTGCTTTAAATCCTTATTTTTGGATATGGTTACATAGTCATTGAATTAGTAGAAAGAAGATAATTTGATAGTTTAAAAAACATATAAATATACTACACAATGTCATAAGGGAAATAACGATTTTCACGTTATTTCCCTTATGATTAGTTTATTTTTTCTTAACTGGAATCCAAATTTCACTATAATAGTTGTCATCTTGTACGCCATTTGGATAATTCGTTGCATCTGTATACATTTCTATATTGTAACCTTCTGCAATTTCATAATTCTTACAATTAGGTAACCATTCTGAGAAAATCTTTTGATTAATTTCAGGCATAGCTTTAGTAGAAGGCCCTTTACAAGGAAAAACTGCCCAAGTATGTTTTGGAATTACTTTTGTAGTAAAACCATTAGGAATTTCAGTAGCTGGGTCATAGTTATCTGCAATCATATATTCAAAAGTATTCCCACTCATTTCTTGGTCCATGTTAATACCATACATACCACAGACTGTTTGGTTTCTTCCACTTTGAAAATGTTCTTCCCAAAACTTGGGAACTTCCATAGGTCCTTCCTCATATTTAAACTTTTTTGATGTGCCAATAACCGTAAAGGCATCTTTTTCAACAATTTTGTAATCCATAATATAACCACCTTTCAATAAAAACTGAATTTTTAGAGGTGCATATGACTTTATCATGGCACCTTCTTTTCGAACAGCAGTGGGGGTAACTCCATGAAAACGGATAAAAGCTTTGGTAAAACTGTCTGGTGAATCATAACCATATTTTAGCGCTATATCTATGATTTTTTGATTCGTACACAGTAAGTCGTTACCAGCAAGAGAAATTCTACGTCTTCTGATATATTCTCCTACTGTAAATCCACAAAGCATAGCAAAGCCTCTTTGAAAATAAAAGGAAGAAATACATGCATGTTTAGCAATTTCCTCTGTGCTTAGATTTTCACTGGTGATATTTTCCTCAATATAATTTATGGCTTCTACAATACTTTCTATCCATCCCATCTACATTACCTCTCTTTTTGCGTGTTTGTAGTTATATCTTACTATCTTTTGAAAAAGTATACCCGCTTTTTTGTGCTAGATTTTGTCTAAGAAAGGTTATATTTTTCATAGGTAAGCTATAATCCCTATGAAAGCATTATTTTGTTTAGTTTGTCAACTAGTATATTTAAAATAGATTAAATTAAACCATGGTGCCACCATTGACATGGAGAATTTGACCTGTTACATAGTAAGAGTCATCACTAGCCAAATATAAATAAGCAGGAGCTACTTCAAATGGTTGACCTGCACGTTTTAAAGGCGTGTCTGTACCAAAAATTTCCACTTCTTCTGCTGAAAAACTAGAAGGAATGAGTGGTGTCCAAATAGGACCTGGTGCTACAGCATTAACACGAATATGACTATCTGCTAAAGAAAGGGCTAATGACTTTGTAAATACAGCAATTGCCCCTTTGGTACTAGAATAGTCAATTAAGGTTTTGTGTCCCTCAAAAGCAGTAACAGAGGTGGTGTTAATGATACTACTGTTTGCTTCTAAATAAGGTAAACAAGCTTTAGTTAAATAAAAGAAAGAAAAAATATTGGTTTCAAAGGTATTTTTTAATTGCTCTGTAGTAATGTCTAAGAGGCTATTTTGTGGATATTGTACACCACAGTTATTAACTAAAATGTCTATTTTTCCAAAGTTTTGTATGGTTTTTTCAACAATAAATTTAGAAAATTCTTCTTTTCTTAAATCCCCCTCTATGAGAAGACATCTTCTACCATAATTTTCAACACATTGTTTGGTATAAGTAGCATCTTGTTTCTCATCTAAGTATACAATAACTACATCAGCACCTTCTTTTGCAAATAAGATGCTAACAGCTCTACCAATACCACTATCACCACCTGTAACAATAGCTACTTTTCCTTCTAACTTTTTACTGCCAATCACATCAGGATTATCAAAAATAGGAGCAGGATTCATAGCATACTCCATACCTGGCTGTACATTTTGATGCTGTTTTGGAAAAGTGATGGGTGTTTTTACATTTTCGTTTTTATAACCAAAATAAGGATATTGTGGATACATAGAGTATCTCCTTTCTATTTCAAAAATTTTATTTTATAAAAATAGTATATGGAAATTGTTTAAAAATATACTATACAATAGGCTATAAAGTGCGGTATAATAAAAGAAGGAAGTCCAAAGAGTGATAAGAGGGTGGATATATGAAATTAGGATTAGCTTTAGCTGGTGGTGGCGTAAAAGGTGCCGCTCATATTGGTGTTATAAAAGCTCTAGAAGAAAATGATATTCAAGTAGATATGATTGCTGGTACCAGTATTGGTAGTATTGTAGCAGCACTATATGCGATGGGATACTCTACTGAAAAGATGTTAGAATTATTTAAGTATTTTTCTAAAGAAATCATGAAAACCAATCCCAAATATATGATTGATAACATTAAAAATAGAAAACGTTTATTAGGGTATGGATTATTATCTGGTGAAAATATAGAAATTGCATTAGAAGAATGTGCTAAACAAAAGCATATTAGCCATATACAACAGGTTCCTATGCCGCTTGCAATCCCTAGTGTAGATATTGTAGAGAGTAAAAAATATGTTTTTACTAATGGCCCTTTACAAGAAGACTATTATATAAAAGATGCGTTAATTGCAAAGGCCGTTAGAGCTAGTAGCAGCTATCCACTCATTTTTGCTCCATGTGAATATCTAAATCATATGTTTGTAGATGGTGGTATTTTAGATAATGTGCCAGCTGGAGAAGTGAGAAAGTTAGGAGCCGATAAAGTGCTAACCATTAAGTTTTCAGCGAGTTTAAATTCTGTTCCTAAGAATTTATATGAAGTGGCTTTTAAATCCGTAGATATTTTATTTGATAATAGAGCTCATGAAGCTGTACAAGAAAGTGATATGGTAATCGATTTAGATTTAGAACAAGCGAGTGTTTTTAATATTAAAAAAATTGATTATTGCTATAATATAGGGTATATTACCACATTAACGAAGATGAAACAGATAAAAGAAATGTTAAAAAGTAAGGAATAGGAGAGAAGAATATGAGAGACAAGCATCCCTTTATTAAAATGTTGTTTGTTTTGCTATTGATTATTTTAATATGTTTGGGAATTATCTGGTGGAAAACACAAAATCCAGATACTTTTGTGTTTCATGAGCAAACGTCGATTGAGGAAGAACAGATTGGGAAAAATGAGCAAGAAAATACTTTTGTAAAACAAGATAGGTTACAAAATCAAGTAGAGGTGGTTAGTCAGAATGCAGAGGTAGTAGCCCCTATATTAGGAACATTAGAGAAACCAACGGTTTTATTAGAAGATAATACAGTAAAACAAACAGGGTACTTTTATAACCAATTAGATGGAAATGCTAAAAAAATTTATGAGGCAGTTGTAAAGCATACAGAGCAAATGAAAAATGGTAATTATCAGATTTCTTTAGGAGATACTTTTCAAGCGATTTTAACTGCTAATGGAGGAGAGCAAGCTTTGAAACAAGCCTATCAAGATGCTTGGGATGCCCTTATGACAGACTTTGTAGATTTATTTTATTTAGATACTTCAAAGATATATTTATTTATTAATAGTACAAAAGTATGGAATATCGTTAACTATGAAGTATCCATTGGACCAGAAGAAGGTGGAAATTATTATGCAGTAGGGTATACTTGTAAACAAGAGGTAGAAAAGGCACTTTTGGCTCTGCAAGCTATTCAAAGACAATGCATAAGTAGTGCAAGTGGAACGACTTACCAGAAAATTAAACAAGTGAATGATTGGATTGTAGAGGCGGTTTCTTATGACCAAACTTTAAATAGAACGAATACTAGAAACATTTATGGAGCCTTTATAGAAAAACAGGTGGTTTGTGAAGGCTATGCAAAGGCTTTTAAGTATTTAATGGATGGCTTAGAAATACCCTGTATTTTGGTATCCGGAACAGCTAGTAATTCAGAAGGAAGAACAGAGGCCCATTTGTGGAATTATGTGCAAATAGAGGGCAGTTGGTATGCGGTAGATGTGACTTGGAATGACCCTATTATCCAAGGGGGAGGCAGTTTAACCAATCAAATGAAGCATGCGTATTTATGTAAGGGACAAAGTTTTTTAAATAATCATATACCAAATGGAAGAGTATCTCAAACAGGGATGACATTTGAATATCCTACTTTAAATGTGAAAGATTATTAAAAAGCTATAAAATTAAGAAAAATAATTTAAAGGTTTATCAATCGAAAGAAAAAGGAGATGTATGCGAATGGAAAAATATCAAGAATGGTTAAAGCAAATGACTTTGGAAGAGAAAGTTAGCTTATTTATGGGAAGAGATTTTTGGCATACAGTAGCAATAGAAAGATTAGGCATTCCTAGTATCAAGATGACAGATGGTCCTCATGGATTACGTGTGCAAGAGAATGCAGAGGATAATTTAGGAGATAATATTAGCCGAAAAGCTACTTGCTTTCCAACAGAAGCAACGATTAGTAATAGTTGGGATACAAAGCTTGTTTTTGCAATGGGAGAGGCTTTAGCACAAGAAGCGATTGAGCAAGGTGTGGATATTGTGTTAGGTCCTGGCGTTAATATAAAAAGAAGTCCATTGTGTGGTAGAAATTTTGAATATTTTTCAGAAGACCCTTATTTAACCGCACAGTTAGGGATTGCTTATGTAAAAGGTATGCAAAGTAAACAGGTAGGGGCTTGTGTCAAACATTTTGCTGTAAACAATCAAGAAAAGAGAAGAAGAACGATTAATGCAGTGGTAGATGAAAGAGCGTTAAGAGAAATTTACTTATATGCTTTTGAAAAGATTGTGAAAGAAGCTAAGCCATGGGCGATTATGAGTGCTTATAATCGACTAAATGGTAGTTTTTGTTCAGAAAATAAGAAGCTATTAGATATTTTAAGAAAAGAGTGGCATTTTGATGGGATTGTAATAACCGATTGGGGGGCTTCTAATGATAGAGTAAGAGGTTTACTTGCTGGCAATGAATTAGAGATGCCTGGGAAAAGAGGTCATGGTAAAGAAGAAATTATACAAGCTGTAAAAGAAGGAAGGATACCAGAAAGTTATATAGATATTTGTGCTAGTAGGATTTTACAAACCATACAAAAGGCAGTAAAGGCAAAGGAATCTAAAGTTTCATCCATAGTATTAAGAGAAAAACATAATGCCTTGGCACAAAAGATAGCCGAGGAATCCATTGTATTATTAAAAAATGAAGAAGAAATATTGCCTTTAAAAATTCATCAAAAGATAGCTGTGATAGGGGATATGGCATGTCATCCTCGTTATCAAGGAGGTGGCAGTTCTAAAGTAAATCCTTATCGAGTAGATAATGCACTAACCGCTTTGAAGCAAGAAAATGTAGAGTTTGTATATGCACAAGGCTATACTAGGACAGGTGGTAAAGAAGATATGAAATTACAAGAGGAGGCTATGCAAGCCTCTAAGCAAGCAGATGTAGTACTTGTTTTTGCAGGATTAACAGAAGCGTATGAGACAGAAGGCTCGGATAGAAAAAATATCTATTTACCAAAAAATCAGGAGGAATTAATAGAGAAACTACTAGCTGTAAATACAAATATAGTGGTAGTTTTGGCAGGTGGAGCACCTATAGCTATGCCATGGAAAGAAAGGGTAAAAGCCATTATAATTGGTTATTTAGGAGGACAAGCAGGTGCTACGGCTATAGTGAATGCTTTAATAGGAAAAGTAAATCCTTCTGGTAAGTTAGCAGAGAGTTATCCATATGTAGTAGAAGATACACCTTGCTATCGAAACTTTCCTGGTACAGAAGTGAGTGTAGAATATCAAGAATCTATTTTTGTAGGATATCGTTATTATATAACCAGACAAAAAGAAGTACTTTTTCCATTTGGTTATGGATTAAGTTATACAAACTTTCAATATTTAGAAATGACTATTTCAAAGCCACAAATAAATAAGAATGAAAAATTAAAAGTGTCTTGTAAGATACAAAATGTAGGAAATAGAAAAGGAAAAGAAATCCTACAAGTGTATATTCGTCAAGAAAATCCTAGCGTTTATAAACCGAAAAGAGAATTAAAGGCTTTTCAAAAGGTAGAACTAGAAGCAGGAGAAGTAAAAACGATAGAGTGGGAGTTGGAAGCGGATGCTTTTTCCTATTATCAACCAGAAGTAGAAAAATGGGTAGTAGAAACGGGTACCTATTGGATAGAAATAGCAAAATCTAGCCAGCAAATAGAACTTACAAAACAAGTAACTGTATTTTCGGATGACTCTATAATGAATAAACCATATCCAGAAGTATACCAACATGCAGAGGTTGAAAATGTGACAGACCAGGATTTTGAACAAATTTTAGGACATAAAATACCACCTAGAAGATTAAAAGTAGGAGAATTTTCAGAAGAAAATTCAATAGAACAGATGAAACATACTTGGCTAGGACGTGTTATATATGGTTATCAAAAAAAGACTGTGATAAAGAGATTGTTAAGAAATAAGCAAGTAAGTGAAGCGACAAAAAGGATACAAGATATGCAAAAACCATTAAAAAAAGTGTATGAAAAAGAGAGTAGTCTTTATAATGAAGATAGAGTAAAAGGCTTTATACAAGTACTGAATGGAAAATGGATTACAGGTATTAAACAAATTCGAAAAGGGAGAAGGAAAAGAAAAAAGGAAGATAGAAACAACGATAAGAATCGGATAATGTATAAGAATGGTAGAAAAATAGTACATACAATTTACACTTTTGGAAATCATATAGATAATGTAAGTAAAGAATATACTTTAATAGGTGTTGAAGAACAAAGAAGGATTTTATAAGTTTGTGCAAAAAAAGTAAAGTGCAATGAACAAAATTGCAAATAAAACTATTTTTTGTTTAATGTACTAAACAAAAACATTGACAAAAAGAAAAAATGACGATATAATAAAGTAATTAAACAAAGAGGAGAAATATATGATTATTCGTGAAAAATATCTATCTAAAATAAGACCATTTTATGATCAAGACTTAATAAAAGTTATCATGGGCGTTAGAAGGTGTGGTAAATCTGTTATATTACTACAGATAATAGAGGAATTAAAAGAAAAAGGGATACCAGAATCTCAAATAATATATATAAATTTTGAATACGAGGACTATGCTTTTATAAAAGATGATATGGATTTGCATAATTACATTAAAGAGAAAATAGTAAATGAAGATAAGTATTATTTATTCTTTGATGAAATCCAAAATGTTGAACATTGGGAAAAAGCAATAAATTCATTTAAAGCATCTAAAAATGTATCGATATTTATTACAGGTTCTAATAGTGATTTATTATCTGGAGAACTTGCAACACATATCGCAGGAAGATATGTAAGCTTTAAGACGTATCCTTTTACATTTAAAGAAGTATGTGAATTAGAAAATATAACAGATAGAAAAGAAATAGAAGAAGCATTTGATGATTATATGATTTGGGGTGGGTTGCCACAAAGATTTATGCTGACAGATGAGATTCAAACAAGAACTTATTTATCAGATGTGTACAATTCCATTTTAGTAAAAGATATTATAGCTAGATTTAATATAAAAGATTTAGATTTATTTAATAGAATAGTAAAATATATAGTAACAACACCATCACAAAACTTTTCAGCAGAAAGTTTATCAAATTATTTTGCAAATAAGGATGATAGAGAGGTTTCCAAAATAACTTTATACAATTATTTAGAATATATGACAAAGGCTATGATGATAAATAAAGCGGATAGATATGATGTTAGAGGGAAAAGAATATTAAATGGAAAATACAAATATTATTTGACGGATTTAGGATTTGGACAAATAATGAATAGTGGAAAAAGGCCTCAATTAGGAGCATATTTAGAAAATATTGTATATAATGAGTTGTTATCTAGAGGATATGAAGTTAAAATAGGAAATTTAGAAAATGGAGAAATAGATTTTATAGCAACCAGATTTAAAGAAAAGATATATATTCAAGTAGCCTATATTTTAGCAGATGATTCTGTTGTGGAAAGAGAATTTGGAGCATTTAAGACAATAGAAGATAACTATCCGAAATATGTTTTATCGATGGATAAATTTGATTTTTCACAAAATGGAATAATTCATAAAAATATAATAGATTGGTTATTAGAAGAATAATAAAAAGAAAAAAGCTATAGACCTTAAGGAGGTCAATTGAAAAAGTCTGCCCAATTACAGATTATATTGCTCTGGGTATTATATAAATTGTATTTAAAAACTATGGGGAAATAGATAAGGCAACAAAGTAGGAAAAATACATTAAAAAAATTTTAGATAGGAGTATAGAAAGAATGGATATAACGATTGATTTAGAAGCCTATAGGCTAAATGTGAGGGCGGCAGTTATCATAGAACATCATCAGAAAATTTTATTTCATAGAAATAGAAACAGTGATCATTATGCTTTAATTGGCGGAAGAGTAACTATTGGAGAAGATTCTAAGACAACTGCAGAAAGAGAAATTCTAGAAGAACTAGGAAAAAAGATAGAAATAATTGGTTATATAGCGACAATTGAAAACTTCTTTGAAATAGAAGGAAAAAAATATCATGAGATTTTATTTGTCTATAAAGCAGAGTTTGTAGAAGAGAAAGATAAGCAAATATTAGATACTATGTATAATATAGAGGGAAAAGCCTATTTACAATATGAGTGGATAGATATAGATAGATTAGGAGAATATCCGATAAAGCCAGATTGTATAAAAGAAGTTTTAAAAGAAGGAAAATTTCCTTTGCACCATATACATAAGGAAATCTAAATTATGTGGCATTTTAAAAGTAGAATATAAAGAGGAAATATTGGAAAGATAGATAAGATAGAAAAAGATTTTGAAAGAAGGAAGCATATAATCATTAACTAAAAAAGTTTTAAGGCTGTTGGCAAAGTAGAGAAAAAGTTTGCCAACAGTTTTTCTATATAGTAGTTAATAAATATTTAAATTCTTTTCTATTTCCTGGTAACTTATGGATAAAAACAAAGATTTTTCACCTTTTTTCTGAAGCAGACATAATATATAGCATAATAAACAAAGAAAGGGTGAAAAACATGCTAAGTTATATCATAGAAGGCGGTAAGAGATTGGAAGGGGAAGTTACGATATCGGGTTCTAAAAATGCTTCTTTACCAATTATTGCGGCGAGTATATTAAATGGAAATGTAACCAAGTTATATAATGTGCCAAATATTCATGATACACAGATAACTTTGAAGATTTTAAAGCTTTTAGGTTGCAAAGTGAAGAAGAATGGTGGTAAAATAGAAATCAATTCGAAATACATAAATCAAAAAGAAATACCAGAAGATATGATGAGACAGATGCGTTCTACCGTTATCATGGCAGGTGCCATTATTGGTAGATTTAAGGAAGCTACTTTTTCTTATCCAGGAGGATGTGAAATTGGAGCAAGACCAATTGATTTACATTTGAATGCTTTTAAGAAATTAGGGATAAATATTGAGGAAAACTCTGGATTTATTAAGTGTAAGTGTGATAAAATAATAGGGGCAAATATAGAACTAGATTTTCCAAGCGTAGGTGCTACGGAAAATATTATTTTAGCCACCGTGATGGCAGAGGGGGTAACCACTATCCATAATGCAGCTATGGAGCCAGAAATTGAGGATTTAGCCAAATGTTTAAATAAAATGGGTGCTAAAATAGAAGGAGCAGGTACTAATTTTATAAAGATAACGGGTGTTTCTAAATTAAAAGAAGTAAGTTATAAAATTATGCCAGATCGTATTGAAACAGGAACATTCCTTTGTGCAGCAGCGATTACCGGTGGGAAGTTACAACTACAAGAGGTAATTCCAGAGCATGTAACACCTATTATGCATAAATTAGAAGAAGCCGGTTGTGCTATACAAGTGCAAAATAAGAAAATATTAATAGAAGCACCTAAAAAGTTAAAAGCAGTAGATATTAAAACTATGCCCTATCCAGGATTCCCAACAGATATGCAATCTGTTCTTGGCGCTGTTTTAACAACGGCTAAAGGAACCTCTATTATTATAGAGAATATATTTGAAAATCGTTATAAATACATGAATGAATTACAAAGAATGGGGGCTAAGATTCAAATAGAAGGAAAAATGGCAGTTATTAAAGGTGTTAGAAGGTTAAGTGGAAGTACAGTTAGTAGTACAGATTTAAGAGGTGGAGCAGCTTTAGTCTTAGCAGGTTTAGGTGCTAAAGGAACTACAAAAGTGGAAAATATAGAATATATACAAAGAGGTTATGAAAATTTTGAGGAAAAACTAAGCAAACTAGGAGCATCTATTTTCATAAAAAATACCTAGAAAAGAAGGTGAAATCATGGCGAGAAAAGCAAAAGAAGAGGATTTGTTTTATTTAAAAGAAGAAGGAAAACATAGTCAGAATAAAGCAAGAAGAAAACCAAAGGAGAAGCGGAAACAAAACGAGACAAAATTCTAAAAAGAAGAAAAAAATAGTAGAAGAAACAGAGCCAAAAACGGAAAAGCAATGAATTCGAAATTGCTTGGGGTGTTGCTGAAGATAAAAGCTCTGCTA
>CATXTS010000044.1 GCA_958402495.1 uncultured Clostridiaceae bacterium | reverse complement strand
ACTTGATTATAAAATTAAAAAGTATAAAAGAGAAATATTATAATTAATAAAATAAAAATATTAACTTTAATCAAAAGGGTAATATAAAATTACAAAAGAAAAATATGAAAACAAGAAAAATGGAAAACATAAGAAAAAGAAAGGGAATGAAGAATATGAAGAAAAAATGGAAAGAACAAGGTGTTACTTTAATTGCTTTAGTTATTACAATTATTGTGCTAATTATCTTGGCTGGTGTAGCCATTAATGCATTAGTTGGTGAAAATGGTATCATTACACAGGCTCAAAGAGCAAAGAATGACACAGAAGAAGGAAAGAAAAATGAAGAAGGTGGCTTACTCAGTTTAGAAAAACAAATTAACCAAGCACTTGGAGAAAGTTTTAATATACAAGAAGGTGTCAATAGACCAGAATTAGTAACAGGAATGTCCCCTATTAAATTTACAGAACCAAGTAGTACTGAAAAAGGAAAAGTAGAAAAAACAGAAAGTACAGATGCTAGTTGGTATGACTACAACAGTAAAAAGTGGGCAAATGCCCAAACAGAAGATGGTAGTATGTGGGTATGGATACCAAGATATGCTTATAGAGTAAATGAAACAGATAAAAAATTTGATATAAAGTTCTTAATAGGAACGACAGATAATTATTATGATGAAAGTGGAAATATTCAAATAGCGAAACGTTGTACAAATGTAGACGAATTAGTGGATACAAAAACAGGATATACTGTACACCCTGCTTTTACAGATGAAACAGCTATTGGTTACAGAAATGGTGGCTGGGATAAAGAACTAACTGGAATATGGGTAGCAAAATTTGAAGCAGGCTATGCTAGCGGAAATAATACTGCACCAGTCAAAGCAAGTAGTGTAAATTATAGTCAAACTACCGTCTGGGTAAGAGCAGTAGAAGCAGGAACAGATAGTGATTCTAGTCAAACAGCGCGTAACTGGTTAGATGGTATTTATGATTCTACCAAAACAACTATTAAATATCCAACATTTCAGCCAGTTACTTATAGTATGAATTATATTAATCATAACGATGCTTTTAATATAGCCAAGGCTCTAACCGAAGAAGGAAATATTTATGGATTAACAGAAGCAAGTGATTCTCACTTAATGAAAAATAGCGAATGGGGATCTGTAGCTTACTTAAGCCAAAGTCAATATGGTTTAGATAAACAAGAAGTATGTATTAACAATGTAAACTTAAATAGTGGCGGAGCCAAAAGAACCAATACTTCTGGAAAGTCAGGAGTCGATAGTGTATATGCAGTAACAGGATGTACAACAGCATCTACTAGTGCAGGAGAATCCGTAAAAACAATGGCAAATATCAATGGAACCACAGGAAATACAGCCAATAATGGAGTGTATACATGGGACCAAGTAAATGGATGTAAAGCTAGTTCTACCGGAACCATTTATGGAATCTATGACTTAAGTGGAGGAACATGGGAAAGAACAGCCGCTTATGTAGCAAATAGCCATGGGGAGTTGAAAGCATATGGAGCAAGTATAACCTATGATGGAAACACTTTAAAAACAGCCAGTACCAAATATACAACTGCTTATCCATTTGATAGCAGTACAGACAATACAGGTATAACGAATAACGATACAAACTTAAATACCGCAAGTACAAATAACTACAAAAAGAATACCCTAATCTATGGTGATGGTATCCGAGAGACATCTACAGCTGGAACCGGAAGTAGTTCATGGTATGATGGCTCCTCGTATTACCCAGGCTTGGACTATCCGTTCTCTCTTCGTGGCGGTAATTTATTGGGTAGTTCAAATGCCGGTCTCTTCTCTTTCAAGTGTGATCATGGCGTTAGCAATTACTATCGCGGCTTCCGTGCGGTGCTTACTGTGTCCTAGCACTTTAAAAATTTGATATAAAAATAATGTACTGAACTTAAAAGTAATATTTTTAGTTCAGTACATTATTTTTGACCTACTTCTTTCTTTTATATATTTCTTAATAGCTAAAAAGAAAATAGTAATCATTTATTTTTTTGTGTTTCTCTAAGATTATCCATATTTTCTTAAAAACCTTTTTGTTCTGCTTTATATGGTTTCTCTTCTTCATACACCACTTTTCCAAATTTTATTTCATTAATTTTCTTTTGGATTTCCATTATCACAATTGGCATTAGAGAAATACCAGCCGTTATCAGCCACTGTTCTTGATTTAATGGGATTAAATCAAAGATTTTTGCAACTGGTGGTATTAATACAACACCTACCTGTAAAATGGTTCCTAATATAAACGCTCCTACTAGATATTTATTTTCTAATAATCCTACTTTGAATATCGATTCTTCACTTTTTATATTAAAGCTGTGGACAAGTTCTAACATACCTAAACAAACAAATGCCATCGTTCTTCCTATTTCTAAACCATAACGGCTATTCCCTATACTAAAAGCAAATAAAGTAAGCATTCCTAACATCGTACCTTCTACAAAGATTTTACTCCATAATCCATCTGCAAAAAGACTTTTCTTAGGGTCTCTTGGCTTTTTACACATAATATCTTTATCAGCAGGTTCTAACCCTAAAGCAATAGCTGGTAAAGAATCGGTTACTAAATTAATCCATAATAATTGAATAGCCAGTAAAGGTGATTTTAATCCTAATAACAATCCTATAAAAATGGTTACTATCTCCCCTATATTTGTAGAGATTAAAAAGTGAATTGCTTTTTTGATATTCTCAAAAATATTTCTACCTTGTTTTACCGCTTCTACAATAGTGATAAAATTATCATCTGCAAGCACCATATCTGCTGCATTTTTTGCCACATCTGTTCCATTTTGTCCCATAGCAATTCCTATATCTGCATTTTTCAAAGCTGGTGCATCATTTACTCCATCACCTGTCATAGCCACAACCGCTCCGGTACTACGAAAAGCTTTTACAATTCTTACTTTATGTTCTGGTGATACTCTAGCAAACACGGCATATTGCATAATATTTTTCTCTAAAACATTTTGTGGTATTTTATCTAATTCATTTCCAGTAATGGCTAAATCTCTTCCTCTTAAAATTCCCAAATCTTTTGCTATCGCTTTTGCAGTTGCAATATGGTCTCCTGTAATCATTACTGTTTTAATACCTGCGCGTCTACAAGTAGATACTGCTTCTTTGACGCCTTCTCTTGGAGGGTCTATCATACCAATTAGCCCAACAAATACCAATTCCTCTTCTATATTCTTACTATCTATCGTACTAGGTAAAGTATTTATCATTTTATAAGCAACCGCTATTACACGTAATGCCTTATCTGCCATTTCATTATTTTGTGTTTCAATCATTACTCTTTGTCTTTGTTCTAATGGTAAGACTTTTGTGCCATCTAAATAATAATTACATTTCTTCAAAAGTACATCTGGCGCTCCTTTTGTTATGACTTGATATTGATTTTGCCATTTATGAATAGTACTCATCATTTTTCTGGTCGAATCAAAAGGAATATCTTTAACACGTTTTTTTACTTCATATAGTTGAGTTTTACTAATATGATGCTCTATAGCACTATTGACAATAGCCACTTCTGTAGGTTCTCCTACTGCCACATATTTACCTTCTTGATATTCTATTTGTGCATCGGTACACATACAAGCTAATTCTAAACTTAGATTTTCTTGCTTTTCTTGTTCACTTATTGTGCGTATTTGCACCACCTGCATTTTATTTTGTGTTAATGTTCCTGTCTTATCAGAACAGATGACACGACTACTACCTAATGTTTCAACTGCTGGTAATTTACGTATAATACTATTTTTCTTAGCCATTTTGGTAACCCCTATGGATAACATAATGGTAACAATAGCAGGAAGCCCCTCTGGTATAGCTGCTACAGCTAGTCCTACAGATGTCATAAACATTTCAATAGGAGGTATTTTCTTTAATAGTCCAATCACAAAAATAGCTGCACAGATGATTAAACATCCTATCCCTAAAGTTTTTCCAACTTCGCCTAATTTTTTTTGAATTGGTGTTTCCGGTGCTTCATCTGTTAAAATCATATTGGCTATCTTCCCTACTTTTGTCTGCATACCGGTTTGTGTCACAATGGCTTCTCCATGTCCATTTACAACAATGGTTGAAGAAAATACCATATTAATCGTATCCCCTATGGCTATATTTTCCTTTAATACTGCTTTTTCATCTTTAGACACAGCCATCGTCTCTCCAGTTAAACTAGATTCTTCTACCTTCAAATTCGACGTTTGTATTAATCTAGCATCTGCTGGTACATAGTTGCCTGCTTCTAATATAATCACATCTCCTGGTACTACTTGTGTTCCTTTGATGGTGATGATTTTTCCATCTCTTCTTACTTTAGCAGTAGGTGCCGTCATATTTTTTAATGCTTCTAAAGATTTTTCTGCTTTTGCCTCTTGTACTAGTCCCATAATTGCATTAAAGACTACAATTACAATAATAATGATAGAATCTATGTAATCCCCGCTACCATCTATTTTTGCTACTACTGCTGAAATAACAGAAGCAATCATTAAAATGATAATCATAAAATCATTAAATTGCTTAATAAAACGAATCCATAAACTTTCCTTCTTTTTATCCGCTAATTTATTTTCCCCATATTCTTCTAGCCTCTTTCTAGCTTCTTCTTGTGTGATTCCTTCTTTTTGGTTTGTCCTAAGCTTCTCTTCAATTTCGCCAATACTTTTCGTGTGCCACATAAAAAACACTCTCCTTTGTTTTAATAATTTAGATTCTTAATGCATTATATGCGCTCGTCCTACTTTTATGAATCTTTCTTATTAATTCTTAGAAAAGTGTTTTTCGCTTTTGATTTTTTCAGATAACGAATCTTTGATATAAGTGTTTAGAACTAATTGTTGTAAATTTTTCTTTCCTCTAGTTTGTCATTTAATATTTTTATATCTTCCCACAAATATCGAATATTCATATGTATTTCTTCTATTTGTTTGTCCATATTGTTGAATCTTTCTTCTGTTTGTATCTCTAATTTTTGAACTCTTTGGTTTAGTAGTTTTATTTGTGTTTTTAAACTCATCATACCAATTGTTAAATCATCGATTCTAGCATTTATTTCTTGCTGCATTTCATTTATTTTTGCATTTAATTTTTCTTCTATTTCATCTATTCTTTTATTCAATCTTTGTTCTATTTCATCTATTCTCTCATTCAATCTTTGTTCTATTCCATCTATTCTTGCATTTAATCTTTCTTCTATTTCATCTATTCTTGCGTTTAATCTTTCTTCTATTTCATCTATTCTTGCGTTTAATCTCTCTTCTATTCCACCTATTTTTTCATTTACTTGCTCTAAATTCTGCTGCATATTCGTTACAATATCTAAAATTTTATTAGCTACATTTTGTTCCATTTTCTCACCTCCCTTTCTTACATTTTCTATTATTCTCTTTTGTGTACTTCCATTATAACATAGTCTAAGCGCTTTTCAATATCTATGCTAAAACTTACCATTATTCTACAAAAGTTATTATTTTTCTTGCTTTTGCTTCTATTGCTTTCCATAAAGTAGCAAAACTGTATAACAGGCATATGATAGAAAGAGGTGATTATATGATTTTTAGCTATTTACTATTAGCCCTATGTGTTAGTATCGACTCTCTTGGCATCGGTATTACATATGGCCTTAAAAATACAAAAATTTCTATACAGGCAAAATGCATTCTATTTTTTATTTCTACTTTTATAACTAGTATAGCTGTTTTTATTGGAGACACGATTTCTCGTTTTCTTCCAAATTATATAACTAATTTTATTGGTTCTTTCTTATTATGTCTTATGGGTTCTTGGATGATGATACAAGCATTTAAAAAGAAAAAAGAAGAACATACTTCTAATGATTTAGTATTTAACCAATCCCCTAAAATGTATCAATTCTTTATTCGTTTTTTAGGCATTACTATACAAATTATACGTAATCCTAATTCTTCGGATATGGACCATTCTAATAGAATTGATGGGAAAGAAGCTATCTATCTAGGTATTGCTTTATCGTTAGATTCCATTGGCGTTGGTATTGGTAGCAGTGTGATAGGACTTAGTTCTTTCCTATTTCCTCTATTAGTTGCTACTTTCCAATTTTTCTTCCTTTCTTTTGGTAGTACCATTGGTAAAAAAATAAAAGAAGTCTCTAATATTCCTGAAAATATTTGGAGTATTGTCGCTGGCGTTTTACTCATTTTTATAGGAATTGGCAAATGGTTTTTATAATTTTTATCTAATCATAAAGTTTGCGAATATAAGAAGTATGCACACTTATTTAGTGTATACTTCCTTTTTTTGTTGACCTATGTTAGAATGATGATATCTAACTTATTTTTATCGTACCTTTAACCAAAAAGGTATAAACATTTTATCTATTTTATAGCTTAAAATGCCCAAGGTTAAATATGGTTGACAAACTTCCAAGTAAAGTTGGTGGATTGCAACTAAAAGAAAACCTATAATAAAGACAAATAAAAAAAGGAAAGGGGAATAAAACGTGACATTAGGAGAAAGAATATCATCTTATCGAACACAGGCCAATATGTCTCAAGACGTATTAGCTGAAAAAATTGGTGTAACTAGACAAACGATTTCCAAATGGGAAACAGATCAAAGTACACCAGAATTTAATAAAATCTTACCTCTTTGTGAAATCTTTGGTATTACCACAGATGAATTCATAAAAGGAGAAAAAGTCTCTACACCGACTTCTTCCAGGGAGGATAATGAGCAGGCAATTAGGAAAAGACATAAGCAAAAAGCTTTTGTTATTTGTATTAGTGTATTTCTATATTGTATCGGTACTTTTAGTTTGCCTTACATGACAGAATCCTTGGAATATGAGGTCTCTCATGCATTAATGATTACCACTACACTTTGGTCAGTTGCTACTGTTATTTTACTGTACTATTTTATCTCACATCCTAAAGAAAAAAGAAAAAATACTAATATGTCTCAATCTATAAATAGCCATATAGAAACTACACCAAAAGATACTATTTATACAGAAGAAATGGAAACTAAGAAAAAGAAACAAAAAACAAAACGAAAAATCATGGGAATCCTTGCTTTACTTTTCTTACTGCTTTATTTGTTCGTTAGCTTTATGAGTATGGCATGGAATGTTACTTGGATGATTTGGATTGTACTAGCTATTGCTGAAATCATTACTAGTCTTCTATTAGATATAAAGGGGGAACAAACATGCAATATAAAG
Source organism: uncultured Clostridiaceae bacterium (assembly GCA_958402495.1). Classification (GTDB taxonomy): domain Bacteria; phylum Bacillota; class Clostridia; order TANB77; family CAG-508; genus UMGS1663. The sequence goes on along the minus strand of CATXTS010000044.1, from coordinate 6,419 downwards.
GATTAAAAATATCACTCATTGTTTTATTATCAATTGTTGCTATCGGCATCATTAGTCTCATGATTTGGCTTATGTTTCATAAAGATAAAAATTTTCATATTGTCTTTTTTAACACGAAAACGGAACAAATTTTTCAAAAAGAATATGCTTTAGAAGAGTTTGAAAGATTAAACATAGATGCTCTATCTTCTAAAGTAACCATCCGAGAAGGGAATTCTGACAAAATGAAAGTAACCGCTTCTGGTATGAAACATCAATTAATTTCAGAAAAGCTAGAAGATGGTACGCTTAGTTTAACAAAAGAAAATAATGTGATTGGTATTTTCTTTTGCTGGTATCAAGAAGAAATCATTATAGAAATTCCTAAGACCATAGAGAAAACCATACATGTTAAAACAGCAAGTGGCAATATTTCTATCTTAGATTTAGAACAATCTACCTTACAACTAGAAAGTATTTCTGGCAATATTACTTGTGGTCATATGCGTACAGGAAATATCCAAACTACTTCTGGAAACATCCAATGTGGTAATGCACAAGAAGCAGAAATAAAAAGCACCTCTGGAAAAATACAAGCCAAAGACTTAAACCAGGCTACCATAAAAACCACCTCTGGAAATATCCAAGTAAACACCTTACAAAATGGTTCTGCTGAAAGTTCTTCTGGAAGGATACATATTCAACAAACGCAAACTATTCAATTAAAAACCATATCTGGTGAAATTTCTGTAGGTCAAATAGACGGCTCTTGTCAAATTACCTCTACTTCTGGAAACTTAAAAATAGATACTTGCCATTTGCATGCTCACTCTCATATGAAAACCACTTCTGGAAAAATCGAAATTTTACATTTAGAAGATGTTTATGTAGAAACGAAAACTACATCTGGCAATACCCATATTAATGGAAATAATCGTAAATCTGAAATAGAACTTACTTTAGAAACTTTCTCTGGCAATATAAAAGTAAATTCTTAAAATGAAAGTAAGAACCATATTCAAAAAGAATCCATTTCTTGTATGAAATGAATTCTTTTTTTCTTATTTAGTAGCTAGCTTCATAGATAATAATTTACTAATACCATTTTCCTCCATCGTAATACCATAGACAGTATCTGCCGATTCCATCGTACCTTTTCTGTGTGTAATGACTAAGAACTGTGTTTCTTTACTAAATTTCTTTAAATATTCTGCAAAACGATATACGTTTACATCATCTAAAGCAGCTTCAATCTCATCTAAAATACAAAATGGTGCTGGATTAATTTTTAAAATAGCAAATAGCAGCGCAATAGCTGTAAAAGCTTTCTCTCCTCCAGATAGTAATAACATATTTTGCAGTTTTTTACCGGTTGGTTGTACACGAATATCAATACCACATTCTAAAATATTATTTTCATCTTCTAGAATTAGTTCCGCTTTACCTCCACCAAATAATTCTACAAATACTTCATTAAAATGCTTATTAATTAATGCAAATTTTTCCGCAAATTGTGTTTTCATCGTCTCTGTCATTTCGCTAATCATTTTTCTTAGTTTCGCAGCTGCGTTTTCTAAATCAAGGCGTTGTTCACACATAAAATCATAACGTTCTTTTGTCTTCTTGTATTCTTCGATAGCATCTATATTGATACTACCTAAATCCCTTATTTCATTTCTCAAACGATGTACTTCTTTGGATGCTATTTGTACATTATTCGGTTTTGGATAATCCTCTGCATGATTTGGCGTTATCTCATATTCTTCCCATAAGTTATTTACCATTTCTGCAATATCTTGCTCTAATTTTGTCTTCTTCACGTCCATTTTAACAAGTTGTTCTTTTAAATCTTCTAACACTTTAAACTTCTCAGAAATTTCCTCTTCTTTTTGTGCTAGTTCTTTATTTTTCTCAATTCTTGTTTCTTTTAATTCTTCTACTTTTTGGGTACTATTTTCTACTTGCTCTTTTATCGAGTCTATTTGTGCATATAGATTAGCAATGTTAGTTGCTATTTGCGTATTTTCCTCTAAAATTTTTGTAATTTGTTCTTCTTTACTAGTTCTAGCCATTTGCTGATTTTCAATATCTATATGGATTCTCTCAATCATCTCATCAATGGATAAGTTACTTTCATCAAAAGAAGATACAGAAATTTTTAAATTCGTAATATCAAAATTTAAATCATCCATATAAGTTTGATTATCTTTATTATCTTGTGCAAATTCTTCGATTACTAAACTTAAAGCCTCTATTTGGCTAGTTAAATTTTGGATTTCTTGTTCTTTTTCTTGTTTCTGAGTTCTATTGTCTTGTTTAGATTGTCCTAATTGGATAGCTTCTTCTTTTAATCGATTGTACTTTACTTCTAATTTAGAAAGGTTTTCTTCAATAGCCACCATTTTTTGTTTTTCAGTTGCATAATGGATATCTACTTCTTGCAAGTTACTTTCTAAAGTTTCTGCTTTTTGTAAAATGGTTTCTATAGAAGCTTCATATTGTTTCTTCTCTTCTAGGAGTTCTTCCATCTGTTTTTCTAACTTTTTAATTTGTTTTTCTAAACTTTCTATTTCTCTGCCTCTACCTAAAATATTAACTGTTTTGGCAGAAACACTACCACCACTCATCGCACCAGATGGATTAATCACATCTCCTTTTAGTGTGACTATACGGAAAGCATAGTGGTTTTGTTTAGCAAGTGCAATAGCGCCTTCTAAGTCTTCTACAATAACCGTTCTTCCTAATAAATTATAGATAATCTGTTCATATTTCTTTTGGTATTTTACTAAATCTGCTGCAATTCCAATGACGCCACTTATTCCTTTTTGATTGATTGTTTCTAATTTTTTCCCTTTTACAGCCGTAATTGGTAAAAATGATGCCCTACCTAGATTGTGCTGACGTAAATAGTCAATTAACTTTTTTGCATCTTGCTCTGATTCTGTTACAATATTTTGAAGGGCAGCACCTAGTGTCATTTCAATTGCTGTTTCATAAGCTCCCTCTACAGAAATTAAATTAGCTAGTACCCCATGAACACCTTTCTCCAAAGATTTATCCTGCTCACAGGCTAATAAAACGCTTTTAACACTTTTGGTATAGCCTTCTTTTTCTTTTTCGGTCTCTATTAAGAATTTACATTTTGCATCTTTCATTTTGATTTCATAAGCTATTTGATTTTTTCTATCCTCATAATCTTTTAACTTCTGATTACTTTTTTGTTTTTCTACTTGTATGGTCTCTAATTCTTCCAAAAGGCTATTTCTCTTGGCTTCTATTTCATAAAAATCTTTTCCTAAATCTTGTTTTTGCATTCTAATAGCATCTAATTCCGAAATGGTAGACATGGTCTCTTGTTTTAAGGCCTTTTCTCTTTTCTCTAAATTTTCATAGTAAATATCTAAGCTATTTATCACACCTGCTATCTCATATTTTTTATCAATATCTTGTTCTACAGTTTGTTTTTTAGCTTCTATTTCTAATTCTTTAGTAGATAATTTCTCACTTAATTTTTCTAATTCTTCTTGTTTTTGCTCTAACTCTTTTTCAAATTTCTCTCGATTTTGGGATAAATTTAATTTCTTTTCTTGTTTTTGTTGTTTTTCCTCTTCTAATTGCTCTATTCTAACTTTTGTCTCTTCGATTTCCTGTTCAAACCTGGTTTTATTTTGCTTATTATTTTCAATTCTTTCCTCTGCTACTTTAATTTGTGCATGAATCTTCTCAATTTGATTGCTACTTTCAAATCCTAAGTTTTGCATCTGCTCAATTTGCACGGTCATTTCATCAATTGCTTGTTTTAATAGTTCTTTTGTTTGCTTTACCTGTTCTTGTTTTTCATCTTCTCTAGCATATTGTGTCTGCATAATTTCTTCATCTTGTAGAATTTGTTCTAGTTTTTCTTTATATGTTTCTATATTATATAAAAATAGTCCTACTTCTACATTCTTTAATTCTTCTCTTAAATCTAAGAACTTTTTTGCCTTTTCTGATTGTAATTTTAGTGGCTCTATATTGGCTTCAATTTCTGATAAGATATCATTAATTCTTAATAAATTTAATTTGGTTTGTTCTAATTTCTTCTCAGACTCTAGCTTTCTAGTTCTATATTTGACAATACCAGCTGCTTCTTCAAAAATTCGACGTCTATCCTCCGATTTATTACTTAAAATTTCGTCAATTTTTCCTTGTCCAATAATCGAATAGCCATCTTTTCCAATACCTGTATCCATAAATAATTCTAGAATATCTTTTAGACGACAAGGTGTTTTATTAATAAAATACCCTGTCTCTCCACTTCTATAAATTTTTCTAGTTACTGTTACTTCATTATATTCAATCGGTAATTTTCCATCTTGGTTATCAATGACAATCGAAACTTCTGCAAACCCTAAGGATTTTCTATTTTGCGTACCAGCAAAAATAATATCAGAAGAAGTAGAACCTCTCAGAGATTTCATACTTTGTTCTCCTAATACCCATCTAATACTATCCGATATATTACTCTTTCCAGAACCATTCGGTCCTATAACAGAGGTGATTCCTGGTCTAAATTCTAATATGGTTTTATCTGCAAAAGATTTAAACCCTTGTAATTCTAGTCTTTTTAAATACATGCTTTCTCCACCTTTTATCTATGAAACACTATTTTTTTAATAGTGATAAAAACTCTTTTTTCTTCTCAAATTATATAGTTTCTGCCCTTAAAAGTCAATAGGCAACTACTTTATACATTTTTATGTATGAAAATGGAAAAAAGAGAATCTGAATTTTCAAGATTCCCTTTCCTCTATTTGCTTTACAACAAAATCTTTTACAGGTGACAGTGCTACTTTGGAAGCACAATCCAGGCGATAATCATGTTGGATATGTGCGTAGTATTGCTTGCAGTGAGGATACGCGAAGATGGCTCATCGTTAACGTAAATAAAATTAGAACAGCCACCAACCCTGGAGAATCCGAAGCCTGTACGATCGTCTTTGATAATGCGATAACGCTTATAAATTCTATTTGATTTTTCTGCAACAACAGATTCCCATCCTTCAACTTTTACCCTGCTTGCAAGGTAAAGAGCATATTGATGGATATTCCCCATACAGCTTCCATTCTCTCGGTCAAAATACTCTGCCCAGTTAGCCAGCATTTCACAACTAAACGCCTCATTATCTGATACTTCAGGTACCCCAGCCCAAAAGTTACCAACTTCCCCTTGATAGGGAAATCCCTCTGTCAGGATTAGTTCTTGCAACTCCTTTTGCAGTCCTTTCGGTCGTACTCCTTCAAAGTCTCTTTGTACCAAGCTTTCAGTATCCACATATTCATACCGAATACCTTTTGCCATGTTCTCTGCCACCATTTTTGTCCCTTTGGGTAATTCCATATTTTCGCCTGCAACATTTACTCCTTGAGTCCTAGTTACATTCACCTCAATGGTTACCCCATTCTTTGTTATAAAAGTCTCTTTCATGTCCATTTTCCTCCTGTTCATAAAATAATATTTAGAACTACTTGTTCTTACTAACTATTTTACCACATCTTTACATAATTTGCAATTTCCCTGAAAACTACTCAGAACAAAAGTATCTGTTAAGTAATTCGTGGCAAAATTTTTGCCTATAAATTTTCTATGTATATTCGGCTTGCTTTTTCTCTTTACATTTTTTCATATTTTACCATAAATTTATTTTAAGGAAAATAGACTTTAATAAAAATTTTATTATTGCTTCGTAAGCAACTCAAATAACCTGTAATGCTAGCAAAATTACTACCCTTTTAATTTCCTTCGTAATTTTGCTTAAATTCTTATCACAGTTTATCTATATATTAATTCACTTATTTCTTTATTTTCTATTAGTTTTTTATGTTTGCATATCCTTCTAATGTTCCTTGCTTAAATGTATATATTCTTTTTGATTTTACTTTTTGTTTTTTCATTTCTTTTATATTTTGTTCTATTTCATTAATGTAGCTTTCTGGTAATATTTGCACATCTAAATGTTTTATTATATCTGTACAACTCTTACTAGCATACATTGTTATTATTTTAGCTATATTTTCTGAACCATTTCTACTCCTACTTATTCTTTCCTTCTTCATTTTTTGTTATCTTTTTTATTCAACTAATCCTGTCTTTGCTTTTATTGTTGTTTCTTTCCCTTTATGCCTGTATACCTTGGTATCTCTGCTATCTATTAATTTTTTATCATATTCTTCTAACATAGTTCTTAATATTTCATTTGCAAATTCACATGTAATTTTAAAAGCTACTTCTTCTAAATCCTTGAAACTTACTCTTTCTTTTGTTAAAATATTCTCAACATTAAAATACCTCCTATAATTTGATTCGTTCAAACCAAATTATACACAAGGTCTTTATGTTTAGCTGGTCTTTTATGACTAGTCTTATTTTTTCAATTTTACCACGAAAAATTTAACTCATA
>CATXTS010000043.1 GCA_958402495.1 uncultured Clostridiaceae bacterium | reverse complement strand
TTTTCAGATTATACTATAGCAAATTAAGAAATTAACAAACGATTTCTATGTAAATAAAACCATAATTACCAAAAAACAAGATAAGAAGAAATAAAATTTTCCTCTTATCTTGTTTTTTCTGATTCTTCTCTAATCTTATCCAAAATTACTTGCTTCTCTAAATTACCAATATAATGATAATGATTGCCGCATTTTCCTGCCTGAAACTGACAAATAGAATGATAAGGACAATATTCACATGGTGTCTTTTTATTTTTTACATGATAATACGGTTCTAAAGCAATATTACCATCCAATATAGACTTTCCAATCTGCTTAATTAAACGATTCGTATATTTTTGTAAATCTGTAAATTGCTCCTTTGTAATGGCGTTTGACCTACCTTTACTTAAATTTCCATCTTTATCTATATACGCAGGTATCTTACTAGAAGCACCTGAATCCAAAGTCTTATCCATCATCTTTACTACCCTTACATCTGCTAAAATAAGACCTTGCATCTTAAACTTCTTTTTTAATTCCTCTTCTATTTCTTCTGATGTCATAGCCTTTTGAGCCTTTATAATCGGGTCTATTAAGCTAAAGTAAAGAATTCCTGCTGGCATAACCTCTTCTATTTTACAAGTAGCATCTAAATATGTTAACAATTGAATTTGTAATCCTGCCACTACATCATTTAAATCCATACTTTTCACAGAAGACTTATAATCAATAATGCGAATATAGTTTCCTTCCGGCGTTTTTGCCATATCAACACGGTCAATCTTACCTGTAATCTCCACCTTTTTCTTATCCTCTAATTCTAATACAATTGGTTCATAAGCTTTCCCTTTTTTAAACTCCAATTCATTTCCATATACCTCAAAATCACTATTTTTTAAACTGTCTATAATATACTTCATCGAAATTGTAATAACCTTTTTTAATCGATTCGTTAAAGTTTTATACTTCTGTGTACTAGTGAAAATATAATTTCTAGGTAAAGATAGTTTTTCTTCAACTACTTCTTTTACTAGGCTATCTATTTGTTCTTCTTCTAATTGCTTTACAGCTAACTGTCTTTCTCTTACCAATTGGAAAAAGCGGTCAATCACATCATGCATAAATGTTCCTGTATCTATTGCTCGCATAACCAATTGAGATTGGTCTGCTAATTTTAAACCATATTTTAAATAATATGAATAGGGACAACTACAATACTGTTCTAAGCGAGATACACTAGTATGTAGCGTATCCCCATATAATTTTTCCATATTTTCCTTGGTAATGCTCTGCGGTAAATTACTATAGGAAAGCGCTTTCATAACCGCTTCCAAAGAAAACTTAAACTGATTATCTGTCTGATAATAATCGTACACTTGATACCAAATAGAATCCACGGCTTTTCCCTCTTTTTGCGCCTGTAACTGATAAATTAACTCCTCAAAAGTTGTATTTTTATTTAAAATCTGTGCTTCTTTGTGTAAAATATCACTTTCCTCTTGTAACTTTGGAAATAGCTTCTTTAATTTAGAAATCAGAATAGAAGGTCTTAAAGCTCCCCCTTCTAAGTTACTAGAAGGGTAAGAAAGATATAATTTTTCCTCAGCTGTTGTAAAAGCCTTATAAATAGAAAAATTGTCTTCATATAAACGGTCAATCGTTCCTTTTGCCAATTCTACGCCTTGCTCTTTTAAATACGCTCTATCTAGGTCATTAAAGAATCCTTCCTCTTTATAAATACTTGGAAAAACACCATCGTTCATTCCAATTATAAACATAGCTTTCATCTTATGGCTTCTTGTTCTATCAATATCTCCCATCATCACTTGGTCATTGGTAGCTGGAATTTCACCCAAACCGTGGTTTTCTAAACCGACCTTTAATAGTTCTGCATAACGGTCAAAAGTAGTTTTCTCCTCTCCAAAAACCATCCACATTTCTTCTAACACTTGCATAACACTATTCCAAGCTAATTCTTGTTGTTTAGCTAGTTGTAATTTTTCTTGCTGTTTTAAAACTTCTATTCTATTTTGTATTTTCTTATCCACCTGGTTCTCTAAGAAAAAGTCATACAATTTTTGTGTAATCTCTCCTACTGTTTTATTTCCTATCAGAGTTTCTTTCAATTGTAATAATGGCTCTACTATTTTCTTTCTTTGTAAATTAAGTTGTTTTACCTCTTCTATCTCTTTGGCAGATTCTTCTCCAAAATGCCAGTCCTGCTCATACCATTTACTACCTTTAATTCCCCACTTAATACAATAATTCTCCAAGGCATATAACATTTCTTCATCTATATCCACAAACCCAGTTTTCAAATACTGAAAAACAGCCTCATAAGACCAGTTTTTAGAAAGTACCTCTAGTACAGCTAATACATATTTTACAAAATGATTTTGGCTAAGTTTCTTCTTTTCATCAATAAAGACCGGAATCTGATAATTTGCAAAAATGACTCTACACAAATGTGCATAAGTCTCTAAATCCTTTGTAATGATTCCTATATCTTGATAACGATAATGCTGATTTCTAACTAAATTTGAAATTTGTTTAGCTACTTGCTCCATTTCTGAATAGGCATTATTAGCTAAAAATAACTCTATACAACTAATCTCTTGTTGATAAGACGTATATGGTACCTTAAACATATTTTGTTCTAAATGTTTTAAAGCTTTATCTTGGAAACGATAATTTTCCTCTAAGAAAACTGTTTTTTCGATAGCTACTCCATTATTTTTAGCGATTTCTATTAATCGCTGCGCCGTCTTTTTATTGGCATAAAAAACATCGGTATCTTGCTTGGTACACACATCCAAATCTTGTGTACAAATGGTTACATTTACTTGCTTAGCTTGTTGTAGTAAAACCTCTATAATAGCATACTCCTGCTGCGTAAATCCTGTAAACTCATCTAAATAAAACACAGCATCATGAAACATATCTGTACTTAGTAGCTGTTTTGCTAAAATCGTTAAGGTATCATTTTCATCAATATATTGATTTTCTATTTTTTGTTCAAAAGCTTCATATATAATGAGCATATCTTCTAATTTTGCCTTTAAATAGGGTTCTTTTGTTTCTTCTAACGTTTTACTTAACATTTCTATGGTAATGCCATGTTTTTTAAATTCTGTCATTTGTTTTTGAATAACTTCTATGTTTTGTCTACTCTTACCTAAAAACTTAAGTGCCTTTTTCTTTTCTGAAAGCACATCATAAAACAACATAGCTTTACCAGCTTTATTTAAGTTCACTTTTGTAAGACCACCTACCTGGCTTGCAACACGGTGTGCCATACGTGCAAATGTAAGAACTTCTGCATGTAAAACACTATTAGAAGGCATAGTATCTAACAGTTTTTTCTCTGCTGTAAAAGAAAACTGTTCTGGTGTAATCATATATATGTTTTTCTCTTTTTGTAAATTTTCTTTCATCTGTGAAAAACAATAAGTACTCTTTCCTGTTCCTGCTCTTCCACATATTAATCTTAATCCCATATCGACTCCTTCTTCTTTTCCTTCTATGCTTCACGCTTCCAATAAAATAAATATTGTTGTGCTAAACCAGCCATATTTCCAAACTTTTCATAAGCAAGCTTTTCAATTTGCTTTGTACTGACTTTATTTTCATCCCTATTTTTTATATATAATTCATTCATAACACGTCTTACCCACACATCTACAGGAAAAACATCCAATCTCTTTAAAGTAGAAAATAATAGAATACAATCAGCTACTTTAGGACCCACTCCAGATAAAGTTAGTAATGTTTCTCTAACTTTATTTGCATCTGTCTGATAAGATAGTTCTTCTAGATTCACCTTTTTTTCTAAAACAGCCTGTGTTGTCTCATACACTCTTTTATCACGAAAACCTAGCCCCAACTTTCTAAAGTCTTCTATGGTTACATTCTTTAATTGTTCTGGTGTTGGAAAAGTATGATAAATCTCACCCTGATATACCATTTTTTCTCCATAGGTCTTACACAATCTCTCTATAATTCCCTTAATACGTGGTATATTATTATTCGCAGAAATAATGAAAGATATAATTGTCTCCCACAAATCTTGGTTTAAAATACGAATTCCTTTCCCATAACCAATACTAGTCTGCATATAAGTATCTACCTTCATGAGTTTCCTTTGTATCTTTTCGTAATCCCTATCTAAATCAAAATAAAATCGGCAAACGCTTTGTATATCTTCTTCACAAATTCCTTGGAAAATGACTTCTTTATCTGTTTGTCTTACATTTAAAACATTTTTTCCAAAAACACCTGTATAACTCTTATCTATCTGTTCTTTCCAGCGAAAGCACTGTCCACAATTAAAAATATCGGTTATATCAAATGTGTCTATTTTTTCTATCACATATCGTTGCTCTTTCATTTTCTCTCCTCTTTCTATTTCTATCCTATCATAAAAGTCATGTTTTTTCAAACATTTTTTTGTGTAAACATAAGAAAATATTGCCTAATAAAACCAACCATTTACTAGACAATATTTTTCTTTTTTGGATTATATTTTAAGGTATCAATACCACACGAAAACCATTGTTATAAAGGCTATCCCCATTATTACGATAGTAATAGAAAAGACCTGCATTTGGTCCATTCCAAAGAAAACCTCCTCGCACTAAAAATGGAAAATTTAATGATGGATAATAAGCTGAATCTTCTCGCCATGCATTTGGACCGGTTTTACCATTAGACGTCTCTTGGATAGCATTACCATAAATCAATTGATTCTTTTTCCAATTTTCCTCACTTGCTGTATTTAAATTTTCTATTTCACCTGTTATTCCAACATTATCTACACGACTATCTACCAAATAGGCCATTGTATATTTTGTACTAACCATCCTTAATCTATCTTTATCATAGCACATCGACGAACCATTTATCTTTAAATTTTGATTTTGATTAATAATATAGCTACTGGTCTTTTCATAAATACCACCACTTAAATCATAAACACCATACATATTTCCTGTTGAACTAGCTTTGCAACCAGTTAACTGGTCCCATGTATAGACCCCATTATTGGCTGTATTTCCTGTCGTTCCATTGATATCATCTATTGTCTTTACCATTTCTCCTGTATTTTTTGAACCAGATGTGCAACCAGTTACCGCATAGACACTATCTACCCCTGACCTCCCTGTTACATTCGTCCTCTCCTTTTCACCACTATTTAAATTAATATTATTAACCATTATATCTGACTGGTTTACACCATAGACACTTTGTGAAAGATATGTTACCGCTCCCCATTCACTATCTTTTAATAAATGCGAATCCACTGCTTTTGTAAAGCCATAGATATTTCCTTCTTCTGTCATTGCTTTTGCTATGTTAAAAGCATCATTATGGTTTATATAATTCATACTATAGGTGACTGGTTGAAAAGTAGGATATTTAATAGCCGTTTTTGTACTTGCATAAATTCCATCTAACCAATTACGAGCCTCTTCATTCCCATCACTACTTTTACCTCTTTCTACGCCTCTTACTTGGGATGTAATCTGCGTATAGTTTACACTACTTGCCTTTACTGGTGCACAATTGTTACCGACTAGCATAGCCCGCTTCAAATTTAGCTACCCAAATTCCGGTTAGTTCTTTATCCCATCCACCATTTCTATAATCTACCTTTGTTTCATCTGTAAAGGCAGGATGAACCGTATATCCTATACTGGTATCTATAAATTCATTTACATTTGTACACCTTTTGGCCGTTTGTATTTTTCCATTTTCATCATAATAATTGTCTGTTGTTCCAATTAAAAATTGAATATCCATTTTTTGATTAGTAGTATCTACTTTATAAGCAAATCTAGGAATCCACACCCACATACTACCATCTTCTGTTCTAGCATTTGCCCACTTCTTTTCCTGATAATCATACCAATCCATCTGCTCTTCATAACTATCTTCTACTTCCCCTTTACTACTTTCTGTTGGAGATGTAAACTTAATTGCTTTCATTCCTGTGGTTAATACGGGTTTATTAACTCCTTTTTCGACTATATAGGTTTTTCCTAAAACTTCATCCATTTGTTGCTCTAAACTAGCTAAATCTCTTAGTTCCTCTGTTTGACTTTTTTGAGTATCTTCTTTGGCTCTTTTTGCTCGTGAAAGGATACCATTTTTATCTACTAAAGTAGAAATAACTACACCAGTTAAAATAATTAATACCACTATGGTAATGGCTAAGACTATTAAAGTTACACCTTTCTGTTTTTCTTGTTTTTGCATATGTTTCTCCTCTCTTCTTATGTTCTTTATTATTCCTTTTTATTATATAATTTTGGTTCTACCATGTTTATTTTTCTGCTATAGTCATTTGTTTATCAGTTTTCATAAACGAATTCCAATCTATAACAAAAATGTACATTTTTACAGATTTTTCGCTATTTTTATTTGAATTTACATAAATTCGTGTTATAATAAACTATAGGGAATTTTTAAGTTTTCTATCGTAAAAGGAGTCTTATATAGTGGAAAATTTAGAATATATAAAAAGAATAAAACAAAATATGTACGAAAAAGGGTTAGAAGATTTACAAATACGTTGTAAACCATTTTTACATACGGTTATTGATGCACAATATTCGAACAATGAAAAAGTAGCACCTTACACCCTGATTTCTATGGATTTTAACAATTTAAATGATATTAATCATACCGAAGGTAGACAAAGAGGCGACCAAATTATTCATGATGCCTTGCAACTTTATTTGACCGATTTACCAGAAGGCTCTTTTTGCTCTCGTTCTGGCGGTGATGAATTTATCATTATTTTGCCATGCTCTAAAGAAGAAGCCGATACCATTATTTTACAAAAAAATGTTCTATTACAGCAAAACAATAAACGACTATCTGGAATTTCCATTACTGCTCAATCTATTTCTTCTGAAGATGGCTTTAATTTAGAAGAACTGATGCAAAAAGCAGAAATGGCTATTCATGATAGAAAACAAAATTGCTGCACAGCAAATTTAGAAGATGGCACACAAGAAAGTTATTGGAAATGTTTAGATATAAAATTAAAGCAAAACTTTGACACACTTTTTAAGAGTTTTAGATTACATGATAAAACCTTATCTTCTAAGGAGATTAAATTATTATACCCTAATTTAGTACATGCTATCTATCATTCTTTACAAGAAGAAACTATTTTTACACCTTATAAGCCTGAAGATTATCAAGAAAATCCACATTTAGAAGTTGCATCTAAATTACATACCCTTCTGATGAAACCTGATATATCACTAGAAGAAATTAACTCTATTCCTACACAAGGTTATGAATATGTACTAAATACCTTAATTAAGCACAACAATACACAACATTTTGGTGAAAACTATTTTACTGACTACCTTTTAAAAGAATGTCATCTTTCTTTTTTAGTATTATTAGGTTCTGTCAATAATGTAAAACTATCTAATGAAGTTTTTGGTTTTCAATCAACAGATGTAGAAATAGCAAACCTGCACCATGCTTTTGAACAACTCGTACAACAACGTCTTCCTGCTTCTAAGGAACCCTTTTGTCGTACAGCTTATACACCTACTGCACATAATTACATTTTTGACTTAGGGGGTGGTACTTGCATAGCCGCTATATCTCCTACCTGTACGGATACTTCTTGTCTTCAATTTGACTCTCCTATCCTTTATTCTGAAAAAGGATTATGCCAATTATGTTTAGCAGATAGACCTCGCATGATTAATCAATATAATTACGAAACCGTTTTAGAAGATATGACAAAAGAAGCAGATACCCATAAAGATGAATTAGTCCTATCTCTTTTGCAAGGAAAAGACGAAAATACTACAAATTTACGCATTGGAATCCTACAAAAATTTTTAGCACAAACTAGCCAATATTATAAAGAGCATATTGAAGAAGCAGACACACCAGATTGTAAAAAGAAGTTTTGTATACTCGCTGCTAAACAACTACAAACATCTTTATATGAATTCAATGAAAAACAAAAAAGTTTTATACAACCAGAAAAAGCATCTCTTAATCGATAAAAACATAGATAAAAATCCTTTTGATTTTGTCTATGTTTTTATATTTATCCTTTTTTAAATCCTTTTCCCCAGGCTTCTCTTGCATTAGAAATAATAATAAATGCTTTATTATCTACAGAAACTGCAATATTTTTTATCTTAGAAACTTCATTTCTAGACCCTACACATAATAGCATCATTTTATCTTGATTTGTATACATTCCTTTTGCATAAATTCCCGTACTACCACGGTCTACCTTTTCACCAACTTCTTGTGCAATCTCTTCATACTTTTCTGAAATAATAAACATCATTTTCGTAAAATACACACCTTCAAAAATAATATCTATCATCTTCCCCATTAAATAAATAGCAATAGCAGAATATAAGCCAACTTCTATATCACGAAAGAATAATACATTTAAAGAAATAATCACAATATCGACACTCATTATTAAACTACTCGCACGATAATGTGGTTTATATGATTGAATAATATAAGAAAGTAAATCTGTACCACCTGTAGAAGAAACAGACTTTAAAACCAAAGCTGTACCGATACCCATAGCAATACCGCCATATACACAGCCTAAGAAACGGTCTTGTGTTAAGGCAGGAAATTTATCTAGAATATCTATAAAACATGCTAGTACCACTGTTCCAATTAATGACTTAACGACAAACTCTTTTCCTACTCGAAAATAGCTTAAAATTAATAGGGGAATATTTAAAACCAGCATGGCTGTTCCTAAAGGAACACTTAAGAAATAATACGTAATCGTAGCAATACCTGCAAATCCCCCCGATGACAATTGATTCGGTAATAAAAAGAAAGAAGTACCACATGCCATAATAAAACAACCCATTATTAATAATAGCATTTCATATGCGTACTTCTTTAACTTCAATCTTTTTTTAACTAGTTTATAATCCATAAAAAAGCCCTACTTTTCTTCTATTTTCTTTTTATGTATTATTTACCAATTTTCTATTCTTATTCAATTGTTTGTTTACCTTTATCTCTTTGCATTCTTTCTTCTTCTAAAATATCATCATAAGTCTTTGCTACCGACACTTCAAATTTTCCAGGTCTTATCCCCTCTTCTTGTGGTGTTATAATAACATCTACATCATATATTTCTTTTAATTTATGAACATTTCCATTTTGAAATCCCATTATATTGGGAATATCTTGTGGATTTGCTTTAATTTCTACTTGTTTTACTTTTGTATTAATTTTCTTAATCTCTTCTACAATAGCATCATACCACATAGCGCCTTCTACCAACTGTCTAAATTCTGGATGATAAGGACCTGCTACCACCTGGCTACTTTGTGCCTTCAATTCTAAAATATCTTCTGCATTTTGTGCACCTATTTTAATAACTGGTACTCTATGGATATTACATAGGTTAGCAACTTCTTTACACCTTTCAACTGCTTGTACCAAAGGAAGTGGATGATAGTCTTGTGCTACATATTGGCTTTCTAAAGTACTTCCTTTTACCACCAAAACAGGATAGATTCTAACCATATAAGGTTTTTGTTTCATAAGTGCTAGTGCTGTATTTCTTTCGTCTAATTTTGTACTTTCTGGTAAACCAATCATCATTTGATATCCTAATTTAATACCTGCAAATTTAAGCCATCTGGAAGCCTTTTTTACTTGTTCCCATGTATAGCCAACTTGTGCCTTTTCTAATACATACTGATTACTAGAAATAACCATCATTTCGATAGTCTTTACTTTATATTTTTTATACATCCTTATACATTTCTTTTGCAAAGTATCTGGTCTAGAAACAAAGCAAATACTATGAATCTCCCCTTTTTGTATAAATGTATAAACTGCCTTTAATAATACCTCTTGTGTTTCTACTGTTAAGTCTGTAAAGTTACCACCCCAAAAGGCTACTTCAATTTGCTTTGGTTCTTCTTGTGCATAGGATTGTAAATAGAAGTTAATCGTATTTATTACCTCTTTTTCACCAATAGGGCTTTGCTTTCTATCTTTGTTACAAAACACACATTTTTGCTCATGAGTACCTGCACATAGATTATTGGGAATCATAATGGGTATCCTATATTCTTTTCTCATTTTTGACACCTTCCTTTCAAGCTTTTACATATTTTCTAAAGCTTTTTTAGCTGCCTGCATTTCAGCTGCCTTTTTGGTTCTACCTTCTCCTTGTGCTAAAAAAGCATCATTACATTTTACTTGTGCTGTAAATCGTTTATCATGGTCTGGTCCTTCTTCTTTTATAATGGAATAAACAATTTGCACTTCTCCCTCTTTTTGTAATTTTTCTTGTAATACCGTTTTATAATCTTTTTGTCCTACATTTTTACTAGCTATTTCCGCTTCCTTGCTCAAATTCTCTATAATAAACTTCTCAGCTGCCTCTAATCCCGCATCAA
Source organism: uncultured Clostridiaceae bacterium (assembly GCA_958402495.1). Classification (GTDB taxonomy): domain Bacteria; phylum Bacillota; class Clostridia; order TANB77; family CAG-508; genus UMGS1663. The sequence goes on along the minus strand of CATXTS010000043.1, from coordinate 3,557 downwards.
AATAAATAGCGGCAATAACTGCCTCCACACTATCTGCCATAATGGCTGGTCTTGTATTTCCATGGCTTGAAATTTCACTTTTTCCTACATATAAGAAATCACTAAAATTATGCTTTTGCGCTATTTTATATAGGCTTCTTTCACATACAATATCTGCTCTAACTTTAGTCATTTCTCCTTCTGACAATTTAGGAAATTGATTATATAAATATTTACTAGAAATAAATTCTAAAATGCTATCTCCTAAAAATTCTAACTTTTCATTACTTTCTATATGATTCTCATAAGCATATGATTTATGAATTAGTGCTCTTTTTAACAATTCTTTATCCATAAATACATAGCCAATGCTTGCTTCTAATTGTTCTAAACTCATACATTCCCTCCTTCTTAATAGAAACATTATACTATAGAATCTAAAAAAAAGAAAGGTATTACCCTTTCATTTTTCTAATTTCTAACATTTAAATTAAGCTACGTGGTCTTTTATGTAGTCAACAACATCTCCTACTGTAACTATTTTTTCAGCATCAGCGTCTGGTATTTCTGTATCGAATTCTTCTTCTAATGCCATAATTAATTCTACAATATCAAGAGAATCTGCTCCTAAATCATCTATAAAAGATGCTTCCATGGTAACAGAGGTATCTGTTACACCAAGTTGCTCTACTATAATTTCTTTTACTTTTTCAAAGATTTCTTCTTGTGTCATCTAAAATTACACCTCCTCTCAAGTGCTACTTTTTTTCTTAACAATAATACATGTTTTGCCAATTGTCAAGGATTTCTTCTATTTATTTTCAAATTCTTCTATCATTTTCTCTACTGCTTGATTTTTAACGAATTGTTCCGCTTGTTTTATAGTAAATTCAAATAATCTTTCGTCACTACTTCCGTGTGCTTTCACTACTGGTTTCTTAACGCCTAGAAATAAAGCACCACCATATTCTTTATAATCCATTGCCTTTTTCAAACCGTTAATAGCTGGTAATGCTGTGACAGAACCTAGCATAGTAAAAATATTCTTTTTGATATTTTCTGTCAATGTAGTCTTGACTAATTTTCCAATACCTTCTACCGTTTTTAAAAAAACATTACCGGTATAACCATCGGCTACTAAAATATCCAACTTACCTGAAAAAGCATCTCTACCTTCTACATTTCCTACAAAGTTAATATTTAATTCTTCTGCCTTTTCTTTTAACAATTGATACGATTCTCTAACCAACTCATTTCCTTTTGTTTCTTCTGTACCAATATTTAAAAGCCCTACCGTTGGATGTTCTATTCCGAATGTATTTCTATTGTAAATTGTTGCCATCTGTGCAAATTGTAATAAATTAATTGGTTTACAATTGGTATTAGATCCACAATCTATTAACATTAAACGCCCCTTATATGATGGTAAAATCCCTGCTAAAGCTGGTCTATCAATTCCTTTAATTCTACCCACTAATAAAGTAGCTCCTGTTAAAAGAGCCCCTGAATTTCCAGCAGAGATAAATACATCTCCTTTACCTTCTTTCAAAAGATTAAATCCCACTACCATAGAAGAATCTTTTTTATGTTTAATTGCTTGTGTAGGAATCTCACACATTTCTATGGCTTCTGAAGCATGATAAATCTTTAGTCTTGGAGAAATTTCTGAAACATCCTTTTTTCCATATAACTCTTTGATTTTTTGATTTAATATTTCTTGGTTTCCGACTAACCACACTTCTGCTTCAATTTGATTAATTGCTTTTACAGCTCCTTTGATGTTAGCCTCTGGGCTATTGTCTCCCCCCATGGCGTCTAATAGTATAACCATCTTTTAGTCTCCCCTTCAACTCTTTTATTCATATATATTTGTATTTTTATATTTTATAACTTATATTTTCTAAAGTCAATCGGAACAGATTAATTTTATTATTTATTTACGGAAAAAGCAACGCTTCTGACCATATAGTCAGAGAATTTAGTAAACACAGGAAAAGAGAAACTTCTAGGGTTTCTCTTTCTTTAAATTCTATACTTATTTTCTTAATAACTAACCGTATAAGATACGATTTGTCCTGCTGCTATACCACAGCCTAAGTTATAAGAATCAATGCTACTACCTGCTACTTTTCCACAGCCTACATTATATCTTTCAACTGTACTTCCTGCTACTTTACCACAATTTACCTGATAGCCCTCTACGGTACTTCCTGCTGTCTTTCCACAGGATATAGCATAACTTTCAATAGTATTTGCTTTATTACAAACTAATTTTGAATAAGTATGGTCATATCCATCTCCACAATGACATGGGTCACCAACAAAATGTTTTGGATTAATGTAATGTCTTGCTTGTCCGCAACTACCGTGGTCCTCCCATGAATCAATATGTTCATCCCAGTGATCATTTCTAGAAGCATGCGTCAAATGAATAGATACATGACAGGTTCCAGTCTGGTAACAACTGCTACTATGTGCGTGATATACTGGTAAGGTATAACAACCACCTCCTGTTGAACTACTACCTGTATGATTGTGGTATATCGCTTTCGTATAACAGCCTCCTCCTGTACTAACACTTCCTGTATGTTGGTGATAGACTGGTGTTGTATAACAACCACCTCCTGTACTGCTACTTCCTGTATGTTGATGGTATACTGGCGTTGTATAACAACCTCCCCCTGCATTGGTACTTCCGGTATGTGTATGGGTGTTTGCCACTACTTTTATTGGTTTACTAATCGTTTCTTTTTTATTTCCAGCTTTATCTATCGTTAATATATGTATATAATAAGTTGCCTGTCCACTCATTGGTAATGTTAATTCTTGTCCATTACTACTAAAAATCCCTCCTGTATAACTGGACTCACTATTTCCAACAGTACCTGCTTTGGTATTTAATACCCATCTACATTTGGTTACTTCTACACCACTTTGTTTATCTGTATGTGTTATTTTCGCTTTTACCGTTGGGTTACTTGCTACTGTACCTGCTCCACTTAAAGCAATGGTAGCTGCTTCTGGTACTGTCGTATCTATGTTTCTAATTTGTGTACTTGTATAATTACCAATATTTTTCCCATCTGTTAATCTGGCGTAAATCGTTTCATTTTTGTTAGAGGCAACTTCTGCTGTATAATTACTCCAATTTGTTAGGTCTTTACTATATTGCAATGTATAGCCCTTTACTGTCGTTGCAATCTTAGTTTTTACACTTCCATTGGTCCAGCCACTTGGTGTCGTTGTGAAAGTCGTATTATTACCATTTAAAGCAGTTATCGTTCCTGTTGTAATACTTGTTTCTTTTTTACTATCCCCTTTTTGTGCATGGGCTTCTACTTGTATATAATAGATATGATTTTGATTTAAATTATTAAAAGTATAAGTCGTCTCTGGTTGTTCTACAATAGGCGCTCCATATTCTGCATTTTTCTCTGCCTTAATAAAATACTGATAAATAGCGTTTTCTAATCTAACACCACTAACTTTTACTGTTATACTTTTAGTAGTACTAGTTACCTCCAATTTAGCAATACGTGGTGGTAATTCTCCTGGCTCTCCCATATAAGTTATCTTCA
>CATXTS010000042.1 GCA_958402495.1 uncultured Clostridiaceae bacterium | reverse complement strand
AAGAAACAGCTGACTTACAAGCAGCTTTAAAAGAAATTAAAGCAGGGTATACTTATAATTTAACAGCTTCTTATGATGCCAATACAGGACATATTAATGATATTACGATAGAAGTAGCATCTGGAAAGAAATAAACATAAAAGAAAAGGATGAGTGTATATGGAAAATGCTGTAGATGCTATAATCATAGCCTTTGCTGTTATTGTATTTGTGATGGCATTATCTGTTAGCATGACCACACTTACACAAGTAAAAGCAACCTCAGATGTGGTGCTTTATACAGAGGATGAAACGAATTATTATACCTATCAGGGAGCAACTGGTAAAGCAGCAGAAAATAGAATTGTAGGTTTAGAAACCATAGTGCCTACTTTATACAAATATTATAAAGAAAATTATACGGTTGTTTTTAAACAAGGAAATTATGATACAACGACTGGGAATTTTACCAATTGGAGATATTTGCCGGTTTATAAAACACCATCTAATCAAGCATTGTGGAAAAGTGCTTATACCACTTTATTAGAAAAAAAATATGGTACTAGCAATAGTTCTTCTATCTTTTCCTTTGACTTGGATGAAGAAACTTTACGTTATGAGCCTTGGACAGGTAGTAATGATAAGATAAAAAATAATCTAGACTGTTTTTTAACAGGTCAAACTTATCATAATCCGAACAACAATCAAGCCTATATTAACTATGGAAGTGCTAGTAATTTAGGAACTGGTGGATTTATAGGAAAATATGCCGATAAAAAATTTGTAGAGACAATTGCAGAATATACCTATAGTCAAAAAGCAACTGATAGTACAATTGGGAATTTGACGAAGGATAAGAAAAAAAGAGTGATTATTTTTACATTAATTGGCGAGTAACGAAGGGCTTAAAAAGGAGGAAGTAAGATGGGAGATACACTAATTACAATCATAGCTATATTTTTAGCAGCAATTTTAATGTTTGTTTTTCCATTAATGTCTATGTCAGAAAGAACAGATGATGTTTCTCAATTGGCCGTTCAAACGGCAACGACAGAGTTTGTGGATAAAGTAAGAACGACTGGTAAATTATCTTTAGAAGATTATGAGAAATTTATGCAAACGATTACTTCAACGGGAAATTCTTTTAATGTAGATGTAGAAGTACAAGTATTAGATGAAAATCCAGGGGTGAAGACAACACAGGCAGAGATGACAAAGATTGGTGAAAATTTATATTATAATTTGTATACTAGTCAAGTAGAAGAAAAGTTAGAAAATAATGGAAAAATTACTTTAAAAGAGGGAGATAGAGTTAATGTAATGGTTAAAAATACAAACCAAACAATCTCTCAAATTCTAAAGAATTTCTTCTATCAGTTATCTGGCAATGATACGTATCAGATTGCTGCACAACATGCAGGCATTGTAACCGTAAATGGAACAAAATAAAAATAAAAAGAGTGGGCAGTGTTTGAGGATTACATTTGCAAGAAATGTAATGACAAAAGCTGCTTTTCTTTTTGAAAGCAAAAGTTTAAGATAAGAGAAAGGAAAACGAATGAAACTACAACATTTAGCCATTATATTTGTTATCATTATATTACCGATTTCTATGGTAGTCTCTTCTTATATCCAAACACAAATTGATACTATTACACTACAAACTTCCTATAGTACGAAGCTACAAACGGCAACTTATGATGCGATTAAGGCATTTCAGTTAAATACAATTAATAATAAGTATTCTAGTGTAAGTGATTCCAAAATAAGAGATATAGAAGCTTCTATTTCTGCTTTTTATGATTCTTTAGGAAGTAGCATGGGGGCTAGTGGATATGACCAAGATTCTTTAAAGCAGTTTATACCAGCTATACTATATACCATGTATGATGGCTATTATATTTATGGTAAATATTATAATTATAGTACAAGTCAGTATCAATATGGTTTAAAACCGTATATTTACTATTCTTGCCGTTATCAAAAACAAAGTGATGATTTTGTTGTTAATTATACATTGGATAATGCAATAACGATTTATGGAAAAATAGGGGGGCAGTATATTACAAAAGCAGGCTATTTAATAGACCCAGAGTTAGTAACCAATATCGCTGCTGATAAAAGTAGTTTAGTATATGATGGGGAAACCATTCAAAGAGAAATTTTATCAGAACAATTGGTAATTTTAAATAACGATGGACAACCAATTTCGACGGTTCCACAGACTTTTGAATATACTACTTATCAAAATAGAAGGGTATATTATGATAAAACAGCACCAGCAGGTGAGCAATATTTCTGGTATAGTGGCAATAAGAAACAATTGATTTATGATGAGACAATTAATCAATATGTGAGAAGTATGACAATTGGTGGTCATCTATATAGTGAAAGTGCTGTGCAATATTATTACCAAGCTTATGAGTTTAGTAAGTGGGTAAAAGAGAATATAGGAGATATTACGCAAAAGCATGCCGTAGATGCAGAAGGTACGCAAATCACCAATTTTGCAGTAGATACAGGAGACTCTAAGATTTTCCAAGTAGGAAAAAATAATAATCCCTTATTAGAAGGTTCTACTTTCCAAGAAAATAGAATGTCTGTTATTAGAAATTCTATTCAAAGTAATTTAGCAGCAGCGATTGCCAACTATAATGAAGGAACAGCCAATACGTATGAATTTGTATTACCGATATTTTCAGAGGAAAATTGGGATAAAATTGTAAATCATATGTCAGTAGCAACTTTTATGCAAGGAGTACCTATTGGAACCAAGTTCTTTAATAATTATTGTATTATGACGAATAATAAGAATAAAGAAGTTGTTACCACAGATTCTTTATATGTATTATCAGAAGATGGACAAGCACATGTACCAGGTTGTAAAGAAATTACGAATAGTCCTATAGTAGGTTGTTATAAAAATGTAGACTTTGAGAGACAAACCATTACCATTTCAGATGATAATGAAGTTTATTATTATCCACATGCCAATACAAAAGATTACAATTGTTTAGTAAATGTATCGGAAACCTATGATATAGATGATATTATTTCTGGAAGTGTCAAGATATTTGATGCAGGTAAAGAAGAAAAGGATTTTGAAAAGAAAAATATAAAAGGTACGAGTTTGCGAAGGGCCTATTTAACAGCATTGGGTAGAGAACGTTATGATTTATATAAAACCAATTTCTATTTTGGAACATAGAATATAATAGAGGATATATAAAGGTAAGATGAATAGGAAGGAAGATAAAATGAAATTATATTTAGTAAGGCATGGTCAAACAGAAGCCAATGTTAATAATTTATTTAATGGTAGAAATGAAAGAGATTTGAACGAAGTAGGCGTAAAACAAGCAGAAGAATTAGTTTCAAAAATTGAAGAACTGCCACTTGATTTGATAATTACCTCTCCATTGAAAAGAACTATTCATACAGCAAAAATATTAAATATAAAAGGTTTAAAAATCGATGTAGATGATAGGCTAATTGAAAGGGATTTTAAAGAATTAACATTAAAGTCAACCGATTTAATACCAGATAAATCTAAATTATATAATCTGGGTACTTATGAAGAAGTTGGTGGAATAGAAGCATTTCAAGCGATTTATGACAGAGTAGAAAGTTTTATTAAAGATATAAGAATGAAGTATACAAATAAAAATATTTTGGTTGTAACACATGGAGATATAATAGTTGCCTTTCAAATATATTTTGATAAAAAAATTTCAGAATATCCAAAAACAGCAGAGCTAATAGAATATGAAATAGAATGAATGATGGATATGGAATAGAATGAATGATGGATATGGAATAGAAAAATAATTTATGCTATAAAAAATTTATGATAAAGGGAAAAATGGTAAAAGTAGAGAAAAAAGAAAAGAAAGAGCAGAAACATTAATCATTATACATCTTAGAGTTAGTATATAGAATTACCAAAATAAAATAGGTAAATGAAAAATTATCAAAAGTAAAATTTTGATAATTTTTTTTGCATTTTTTTATACAAAAATGGTTACAATAAAAATGAAAAGAGGGCTAATATTGTGAAAAAATTAAAAATAGGATTATTATTAGGTATCTTGTTAATGGTATATATCTATATAGCTAATATTACTTTATTTCCAACCAGTATTGTACTTATGCAAGGTGAAAAGATAAACTTAGCAACATTGTGGGGTGTGCATATGAAAGAAATTGAAAATTCTAATCCCAATATAGGAAGTTATCAAAGTGGTAGGATACAAGAAGCTTCTGTAGTAACAGAGCAAGGAGACAATTTAACACAAGTAGGAAAAGTAACTGCTAGTTTAAATTTATTTGACATGTTTTCAGTAAAAAACGTAAGTGTATCTGTCATTCCTAAGACAACCGTGATTCCTTTAGGAAATTCTATGGGATTAAAGTTATATACCAATGGTGTATTAGTCGTAGGTATGTCTGAAATAGAAGGTAGTAAACCATATGAAAATACAGGGATAGAAGAAGGCGACATGATAGTTTCCATTAATGAAACGGCCATTACTTGTACAGCAGATTTAATAGAAACGGTTAATGAGTCTAAAGGAGAAAAGATAGAAGTAACTTATCGAAAAGATGAGCAGATTCAAACAACTAGCATGGTACCTGTTAAGACAAAGGATAATGAATATAAACTGGGGTTATGGGTTAGAGATGCAGCCGCAGGTGTAGGAACAGCTACTTTTTATGAACCATCCACTGGTATGTTTGCTTCTTTAGGCCATGGTATCACAGATGTAGATACAGGAGATTTAATTACAATTGCTAACGGCGAGTTAGTAACAGCCAATATTGTATCTGTAACAAAAGGAGAAAAGGGAAAGCCAGGAGAAATTAGAGGTAGTATAGAGGGCAGTAAAAAGGTGGGAGAAGTATCTAAAAATACATCCTTTGGTATTTTTGGAAAAGTGGTGAATAAAAATTATTTATCCATCACGAATCAAGAAATGGAAGTAGCAAGTAGAGAAGAAATAAAGTTAGGAAAAGCACAGATTATTTGTGAGATTGAAACTGGGAAAAAGAAAGTCTATGATATTGAAATTCAAAAGGTTTATACAGGCAATCATCAGGACAATAAAAGTATGCAGATTAAAGTAATAGATGAACAACTATTGCAGAAAACGGGTGGAATTATTCAGGGAATGAGTGGCTCACCAATTATTCAAAATGGTAAATTTATAGGTGCGGTAACCCATGTTTTAGTAAATGACCCAACGACTGGTTATGGCGTATTTGCAGATATGATGTTAAAACAAATGAGAAGTTAAATAACAAAATAAAGCCCTCTCTTAAAAAATAGGGAGGGCTTTAAAATTAGTTAAGAAACAAAGGCGTGTAATCTTCTAGATTAGGCATTTGTATATTATCATCTGTTACAGTATCAAAGCTATATTGATAAGTGGTTAAGGTAGCATTTCCAAGATAGTCAGAAGAATAATCACTTGTTACTAAACCAGTATTTTTATCATATACAAGGGTATTATCTACAAGAATCTTATCTTGTTTTTGCATAATAGATGTAGAATAAATGTTAAAAGCAGCATTCCATATAGAAGAACCACGATAATAATAACTTCTTAATAAAGAAGATAACATATTTTCCTTTAGATAGTGACTATCTGTATGTTCTATTTTATTTACCATTCGATTAGTCTGATTGATAATATATTCTGTAGATTGATTGGTATCATAAAAATAAATAAAAGAATAATTAGGATTGGTAGAAGAAGCTTCCATTTTTAATATATTATCTTTAAACCAATATTGAACATGCACATGGGAAACAAATCGTTGATTTTCATAAGTAGTAACATTTTTTTCTAAGTATAAATTAGGTACATTTTCATAATTACTAAATTTAGAAGATAAACTATTTAAAATAAAAAATCTATATATCACCAATAGGCTATAAAAGATAAACAAAATAAGAATTCCTAAAAAGATGCCTAAAAAAATGGAGGATATTATCTTTTTCTTATACTTTTTTAGATAATTAATTTCTTTTTCATTTGCTTTTTTTATTTTTATATCTCCCTGTAAATCTTCTAATTCTTGTGTACAACTAGTACAAGTAGATAAATGGTTTTCTATAAATGTACTGGTTTCTGGGCTAGTTAAACTTTCTATATAATTAGGTAATAAATCACATATTAATGGACAATCTTTACTAGTATTTTTCATTTTCTTTTTCTTCCTTTCCTTCTTTGATTAGTTTCTTTTTAAATCTATAAAAATTCACTCTAACATAGGTTTCACTTTTATTTACAATATAAGCAATTTGTTTGAAGCTAAGTTCAGATACAATTCTTAGAATAACTATTTTTCTAAGAGATGGTTCTAATTCTTGTGTTTTATTATACAACCAGATTTTATCTTCTTCATAAAAAAGTTCTTCTTCCATAGAAAGTTCCGTTTCTTCGAATTTTTCTAATTCATCCATAGAAAGTGTTTTATGTTTGCGTTGATGTTTAAGGTACATATAATATGAATTTTTTGCAATTTGGCATAACCATACATCTATTTCACATTCGCCTCTAAATTGATGTATATGTTGTATAGCCTTATAGAAAGTTTCTTGAGTTAATTCTTCTGCTAAATCAGGATTATGGGATAAGTGTAGTAAGAAATGATAAATTTGTTTAGCATATTGTTTATAAATTTCTTCCATAGGTGGATATTCTCCCTTCTATTAGTATGATTATGCCAATCGTCATTTTGTTACAAAAAATACTAAGTTTAAATGCGGTTATTCTATAACAATGGAGAACAATATAAAAAACTAGAGTAAAAGATAAAATATCTTTATTCTAGTTTTTTATATTAAGAATTCATTATTTCATTAACATAGGTCCGATTTTTGTAACCGTACCAGCACCTAAGGTTAGGATAATATCGTCCTTTTGCACATGTTCTTTTAAATAAGATACTATCTCATCAAAGTTAGGCATATAAAGTGCTTTTCTACCTAAAGTAGCAATTCTATCTACAAGATCTTTAGAAGAAACACCATAAGTATCCGTTTCTCTGGCAGCATAAATATCTGTTACAATAATATTATCAAAATTAGTTAATGCCATGGCAAAATCATCTAATAAAGTTTTAGTTCTACTATAGGTATGTGGTTGGAAAACCACCCAAGAATGATGATAGGTTTTCTTTTTTAACCCCATAGCCGTTGCCTTAACTTCTGTAGGGTGATGACCATAATCATCATAAACACTAGCACCGTTACAATTTCCTACAAATTCAAAACGTCTATGAGCACCAGTATACTTGGTAAGTGCTGTCTTAATATCTGCTTTTGGAAGATGATAACTATCACACAAGGCAATGCAAGCTAAAGCATTTAATACATTGTGTGGACCTGGTACAGATAGAGCAATAGAGCCATAAAAACTATTGTTATGATACACATCAAAACGAGGAAAACCATTTTTATCAAAAGTAATATTTCTAGCTAGGTAGTTAGCTTTTTCGTTTTCAATACCATAGGAAACCACCTTAGCATTAGTATATTTATGTAATTGTGCACAATAAGTATTATCAGAGTTAACAACTAAAAGACCATCTTTTGGTAATAATTTTACATACTTGATAAATGCTTGGTTAATATTATCCATATTTTTAAAGTAATCTAAATGGTCATTATCAATATTTAGGATAATTTCTGCTTTAGGATAAAACTTTAAAAAGCTTTCTACATATTCACAAGCTTCTATGATAAAATAGTCACTGTTACCAATACGATAATTACCATTAATAGCTTTTAGAGTACCACCTACTTGAATAGAAGGGTCCATACCTGCTTCTAAAAAGCACATAGATACCATAGAGGTAGTCGTGGTCTTACCATGCGTTCCAGAAACACAGATAGTTTCTTCAAATGCTTTCGTAAGAATACCTAAAAAATCACTTCTTTCTATAGTCGTAATGCCTAATTCCTTAGCTTTTAATAATTCTGGGTCATCTGGTTGAATAGCAGCTGTATAAACAACAATATTCGCTGTAGAAATCACTTCTGGATTATGACCAATGGTAACACGAATACCATCTTTTATTAATTTATCTGTAATTTCAGAGGTAGCCCAATCAGAGCCTGTAACCATAAATCCCCAATGTTTTAACATTTCTGCAATGCCACTCATACTGACACCGCCAATGCCTATCATATGTACATGTTTATATTTTCTTAATTCTTCTATATTTGCCATTTAAAAAACGCTCCTTTTATAACCATAAAAGTTAGAAACCATGTAATTAGCTAATCTACTTTTATTTAACCATATTTATTATCTTCTATAATACCCAGAAATTATATAATTATATTGGGAAAAATTCAATAGATTTTGCTAAACTTCTAGTTTATCGTATGCATTTTCTCTATTTTGGTGATAAGAAAACTAGAAAAAATAAAAATATTTTATCAAATTTGTAAAATAGAGAAGGAAAAAAGATTTTTTTGACGAATATTATTATTGTACATAGTAAATGTACAAATATTTAAAACAATTGGAAAGAGGTGCTCAAATGCAAATAACAGATGTACGTTTAAGAAAAGTAAATTCAGAAAACAGAATGAAAGCTGTTGCTTCTGTAACATTCGATAATGAATTCGTTATTCACGATATCAAAGTTATCGAAAGCCAAAATGGATTATTTATTGCTATGCCAAGCAGAAAGACTCCAAACGGAGAATTCAAGGATATAGCTCATCCAATCAATGCTGAGACAAGAGAGAAAATTCAAAAAGCTATATTAGAAGCTTATGAAGCTCCAGAAACTGAGGAAACTTCAGAATCAGCAGAATAATAATATATAATATAAAAAAAGACTTCATGAAAATGGAGTCTTTTTCAGTTTGTATTAGGATAGAAGAACGCTTCTGAATGACAATGCAGACGAATTTGGGTATTATAGAATTATAAAACTCTAAAAATGACAAAATCTTACAAGATTCTTACAAAAAGGAATTGCTATACTATCTAATTAAATGCTATAATGAAAAAAATGAAGATAAAAAAGGAAGAAGATGGTTATACAAATGGAACATATCTATATAATAGAAGCAATAATAGCAATCGTTATTTTTATCGTTACCTTTTTCATTTTATTAGCTAAGAAAAAAAAGAAAATAACGTATGTAAAGGTTTTTACAATTATGTTGTTAGCTACTGTTCTAGCAATGGGAACACAATATTTATTGGAAAAACCACATTTGAGAAATAAAGAGCCCATTAAAATAGAAGTTAATCAAAAAGATAAATTTTTAAAACCAGAGATGATATACCATGGTAAAGAAATAGGTGAACAAGTAGAAGTAATTGGTGAGGTGGATTACCATAAAGTGGGAGAATATGAAGTGCAGCTAAAAGTTCCTTATTTAAATGGTTATACTTATGAAAAGCAAGTAGTCAAAGTAATAGATGAAGAGCCACCAGTCATTACATTAACAGGAGGGGAAGAGATAACACAATCTTATCAGGCAAAAGAATATATAGAGCCTGGATTTACGGTTTCGGACAACTATGATGAAGGTTTAACACAAAAGGTAACTTGTCAAAAAGAAGAAATGAGTGACAAACAGTTTAAAATCCATTATACCGTAACAGATTCTTCTGGAAATACAGCTACAGCTGTAAGGACAGTTACCATTGTAGATGATATCTCCCCAGTGATTACCTTAAAACAGGCTTCTGAAATAATGACGGTATATGTAGGCGATACTTATACAGAAAAAGGAGCCACTGCTATAGATGAAATGGATGGAGATGTTTCTAGCAAGATACAAATAAGTGGTAATGTAGATACGAGTAAAGTAGGTACTTATCAAGTATGTTATCGTGTAAGCGATATGGCCGGAAATATAGCTGAGAAGGTGTTAACAGTACAAGTAATTGAAAAACAAGATACAGGTGGCATTGCAAAACCAGGTACGATTTATTTAACCTTTGATGATGGTCCTAGCAGTAGTATTACCCCTAAAATATTAGATATTTTAAAAGAAAAAAATGTAAAGGCGACATTCTTTATTTTAAATTATGGTAGTAGTACAGAAGAGCTAGTTAAAAGAGAAGCAAGGGAAGGGCATAGTATAGGGATTCATGGATATTCACATGATTATCATCAAATATATCAATCAGAAAAAGCTTATATAGAGAATTTAACAAAATTAAGAGAAAAAATTAAAGCATCTACTGGTGTGGATACGGTGATTACAAGGTTCCCAGGAGGTAGTTCTAATACCGTTAGTAAATTTAATCCAGGTATTATGACAAGATTAACCAAATTAGTGGTGGATAAAGGCTATCGTTATTTTGATTGGAATGTTAGTTCTGGAGATGCAGGAGATGTAAAAACAAAAGAAGCAGTTTATCAAAATGTAACAAAAGGTTTAAGTAAAAATAGAGCTAATGTTGTTTTAATGCATGACTTTTCAGGAAATACCAAAACATTAAATGCTTTAGCAGATATTATTGATTATGGAAAAGCAAATGGGTATACCTTTGATAGAATCACACCTGCCACAGCGATGGTAACACATAGAGTAAATAATTAGAAGTAAAAGAGCACCTCTTTCCTAAGTAGGATAAGGGGTGCTCTTTTATGGGATATGGTATTACAATCCCATATTGCCATAAAAACTATCGATTTTGCTGTCAACTTCCTCATATTTTTGAGGAGAACAATAGTGCTTGCCTACCTCTAAAATGAGTGTATCAGATTGACAGATAGGATTTACAAAGAAGTAATAGTTACCTTCTTGTTTTCCATCATAATAAGGATATTCATATTCCGCTGTGATGGAATTAAGAAAGGCAAGTGTTACTTTTCCTGTAGGGTAAAACCGAATATAAGGATTTTCAATTTGACCCTCTATAGAGTCAAATAAACCTTTCACCGGAACTCCATTCTCAAATAGGATGGTTCCTGAGGCTTTCCCTATTTTCCGGAAACTCAATAGTGCATTGGCAATTTCGAACATGTTTATGTCCTCCTTTATATTTTTATGACATATAGTTTAACATAATTCTTGCAAAAAAGCAACTAGGAAAGTAAAGTATAAATAGCTTTGGCATAAATATTCGTAGATAAGATTAATTTATCAATATCCACAAATTCATCTGCTTGATGGCACATATCTTTATCACCAGGAAAGTTCATACCAAAAGAAATACAATTTGGAAAGGCTCTTGCATAAGTAGCACCACCAATAGCAATTGGCTCAAAGGAAGTCCCTCCACAAGATTCATTGAAAATATTGCAAAGCTTTTGGACAAGGGAATCATGTGGATTGATATATAAAGCTTCTTTTTTATCTAGTACAGAAAAAGTAATATTTTCTTCCTTAAATAAATTTTCTAATTTTTCAATAACCGATTCACAACTTGTTTTTACCGGAATTCTTAAATTCATACCGATAAAAAGTGTATTATCTTTTAGATAACATTGAGAAGTATTCAAGGTAAGTTTACCAGATTCATCTTCAGAAGCTAAGTTTAGACCTTCTGCGTAATAATGGTCTCCTATATATTTACAAAAAGTAGAAAGCAAAGCAATATTACAATGGTATTGCGTAAATAAGTCTTGTAGAACAACTAATAATTTGGTAATGGCATTGTTGCCAAGGTCTGGGTGAGCACTATGTGCGGCGATACCATAGGAGGTGATTTTTAAATGAGAATCGTCGATTTTATATAAATCTATATCATAATTATATTGGTCAATTTTAGATTTTAAGAAGGTAAGTACATGACTAAGAGAAATACTTTTTTCAAATCGTAATGTAGCCATACAAATTTTAGGCACAACATTAATGGCATTGTTATCACAATCCATAGATTCTATTTGGATAGGGGAAGCGGTACTCAAAAGTTTCTGAAATAGATTAGTTTTCTTATCATTTGGTAATTTTTGACTAACTAAAATAGATAGTACGGCTTTTTCTGCATAAATGCAAGGAAAATCTGCATCAGGACTAAAGCCTACAGTTGGCATTTCTTCATGTTGCTTATAATATTCTATGCATTTCCAATTGGTTTCTTCATTTAAACCAACAATCAAACGAATACGTTTGTTAATGGCAATATCTTCGTCTTTACAGTATTCCATAACTGCTTTCATAGCATATAGACTAGCAATAACCGGACCTTTATCATCAATAGCACCTCTACCATAAATACGATTTTTATCAATAGTAGGCGTAAAAGGAGAGTAGGACCAATCTTCTTGCATAGCTGGTACCACATCTAAATGGCCAATAATACCAATGAGTTCATCTCCTTGACCAAATTCTGCATAACCACAATAACCATCTACATTTTTAGTACGAAAGCCTAAAGATTCTGCTAAATGTAAGAAGTATTTTAAGGCATCACTACAAGCCTTTCCAAAGGGAAAGTATATATTTGCATTTTCTTCTGAAATACTAGGATAGGTAATTAAATCACATATAGAACTGACAATATTTTGTTTTTGAGAATAAATATAATCTTTAAACATAAACATACCTCCATAAAATTATATATGAAACTAGAACTTATTTTATGTGTAGAGAAGAAAAAAGTCAAGAAAAACCCGCCTTCTACAGAAGGCGGGAAAAAACTAAAAAATAGCTGTAATATTAAGGCTTTCATAATCAGCCTCAGATAGTTTGGTTTTTAATGAATCTGTGAAGGTAATTAAATCTTTTATAGATGCCTGAAAGCGGTAAGTATTTGATACCCTGGTACTGTAACTGTATACAGTATTCTCAATGGCTACCAGAAAAACTTCCTGCTTTAAGTCATCTGTTAAAGATTTGGGAAAGTTGATAAGTAATTTACTTGTTTTTTCTTGTGTTTTCATATGATTTTTCCTTTCACATCTGGGTAACTGCCCTAATTATATTTTTATTATACCATGCATTGACATAAAAATCAAATGTTGGTAAAAAAATCTAAAAAACCATTGACTTTAACGTATATACGTTATATAATATATGAGCATGTAAACAAAGCGATGAAGTAGAATGTGGCTACAACCTTGCGGTAGTGAGGGATGGAGGGAACTTCTATGGAGTATGTCATGGCTTAGACCAGGCGGTAAGTTTTATAGATTTGTATAGCACTTATCCCAAGATTATCATGCAAGCTTGGGCTTTTATATTGATAATAAAAGAAACACTAGGGTGCGTTTAAAACTTCCGACCTACAAAATCAAATTAAGGAGGGAAATACAAAATGGCAACATCAAACAAAGTAGGAAGTGAAAAGGTAAGAATAAGATTAAAAGCTTATGATCCACAACTTTTAGAACAGTCTGCTGAAAAAATAGTAGATACTGCTAAAAGAGCAGGAGCAAAAGTATCTGGTCCTATTCCATTACCAACAAAGAAAGAAATCGTAACTATCTTACGTTCTCCACACAAACACAAAGATTCTAGAGAGCAATTTGAAATGAGAACACATAAAAGAGTTATCGATATTCTTTATCCAACACAAAAAACAATTGATAGTTTAATGAAAATTGATTTACCAGCTGGTGTCGATATTGAAGTTAAATTATAAGAGAAATGAAGAATTTCAAAACCATGCTGGTTTTTAAATAGAATCAGCCAATAGTTAGGAGGAAAATAAAAAATGAAAAAAGCATTAATAGGAAAGAAAATAGGAATGACACAAATCTTTGATGAAAAAGGTAAAGTAATTCCTGTAACCGTTATTGAAGCAATGCCAAACTTGGTAGCACAAGTAAAAACAGTAGAAACAGACGGATATGATGCCGTACAATTAGGATATGGTGAAGTAAAAGAAAGCAAAGTGAATAGACCAATAAAAGGTCATTATGCAAAAGCTAGTTTAACACCTAAAAAACATTTAAGAGAATTCAGATTAGATTCTGTAGAAGGAATTAAAGTAGGAGATGAATTCAAAGCCGTTACATTTGTAGCAGGCGACAAAATTGATGTACAAGGAACTACTAAGGGAAAAGGATTCCAAGGTGTTATCAAACGTCATGGACAATCTAGAGGACCTATGG
>CATXTS010000041.1 GCA_958402495.1 uncultured Clostridiaceae bacterium | reverse complement strand
TTCTTTTTTTATTTCTGTTTGATATTTACTTGTTATCTATTTATACTTGCATTTTTATTTTCTATATTTTAACACAATTCTAACAAATATTGTATTAAAATAAGAAAAATTGAAAGTACGGTTTACCTGATATTTTTAAATCTATTTAGCCATATTTCGTTTATTTTGCAATATACACACAATATATAAATTCTTTTTTATTAATCCGGTAACTATTCATAAACTTGTATTCACAAAAAGCTAACTATACTCCACTATTATTTTGAGCATAATTAGCTTTTTTCTATTTGTTCTTATATAATCATTTCATCTCCATCATTTGGTACTACTACTTTTCCATTTACAGGTATAATATAGTCTCCTCTATGTACTGAAAAGAACTTACAATGTGTATATTTTTCTGCTAATTCCTTTACTTCTTCAAATGACAAATGTTGATTTTTATCTACAGAATCATATGTAGTTGTATCCACTAACATATAATCCGCTTTCTCGCACATTTTTAATAAATTAGGGTGCATTCTTGTATCTCCTGTATATCCTATGATTTTATCTTCTTTTTTTAATAAATATCCACATACTGGAGTACAATTACCATGTTTTAATTCTATTAAAGTAATTTCATATTCTCCTATATTATAAGTTTCATTAGAACACATTTCTATAAATTCTATATTATATTTTTTCTCTATATTTTCATAAGCTTTGTCATCTCCATCGCCAAAGCTAAATTTCATCATATCTATGACTTTTCTTCTTCCCTTTTGAGGTACTATTATGTACAATTTTTCATTACATTCTTTTCTTATTCTTTTACCTATCAATAAATTAGGTATATCAAAAAAATGGTCTGCATGAAAATGAGTAATTAATAAACATTTGACATTTTTAGTTGATTCTCCTAATCTTTCCATTTGTTTAACTGTCCCCATCCCACAGTCTAATAATATATTATCTATTAATATACTGGTATTAGTTCTAGTAGTAGACCCCATTGTTCCAGTTCCTATAAACTTAACCCTCATATTCACACCTCCATCGTTTTTATTTTATTAAATATTTGCTTCTTATTCAATAATTAATTTTATAAAAGACCTTATTATTCTTTACTCTTAAATGCTATTTTAACATTTTTATTTATCTTTTTTCTACTTTTGTAAATCTCCATTGTTTAAAATTACTTAATAAACCACTCTTATCTAACGATATTTCAAATATTCCATCTATGGATTGTCTTTCATTTGTTGGTATAAAGGTTCTTTCCATCTGCCAGTTTATAATACATACCTTCTCATTATAGGCTAGTATTTTATATTGATAACTTATATCTTTTTGATTTTCTTCTACTACCTCCCATAACTTTACTACTTCTTCATAACTAGTACATGGCTCATCTATTGGATTTTCATAATATTTTACTTCTTTAGAAATTAAAGACACAGTTTCCTTCCAATCTAAATTTTTCCATGACTCCATAAATCTTTTAACCCATTCTCCATATTTTTCTTCCACTTGTAACTCCTCCTTAATCATATTTATATACATTTATAACATATTATTTTACTTATTACAAATCATTTAAAATAAATAGAACCTACTTTTTAAGTAAATTCTAATATCTTAAAAACTTAATTTTTTTATGCTAATCCTATAAAATTAGACATTTCCATCATAGAATACACATTTAAACTACCTTCTGTTAATAATTTTCTCTCTAAACTGATATACTTATCTGCACTAGATAAAATTAATCTTTTTATTTCTAATGTAGTTAAATAGGGCATATAAGATTTTAATAATGCGGCTGCTCCCGCCACATGAGGTGCCGCCATAGAAGTTCCATTTTTATAACTATATTCTCCATTTAAAGTTGTACTCAAAATATTAGTTCCAGGTGCAGCAATATCTACACTCTTTGCTCCATAATTTGAAAAAGAAGCTAACGTATTTTCTTGGTTGGTAGCTGCTACAGAAATAATATTATCACAATCATAAGATGCGGGATAGATTGGAAAATAATCATTATTAGAACCATTATTACCTGCTGAAGCTATAAATAATCCATCATATTGTTCTATGGCAGCTTTTAAAATAGGAGAGTAATTACGTCCTCCCCAGCTATTATTCAAAATAGGAATTTCCATTCTATTAGCAAAATAAATAGCTTTCATAGCTGCTGCTAAATCCACACGATTATCACCAATTTTAAAAGCAGCTACTTGTATTTGCCAACATACGCCTGTAACACCAATAAAATTATTTCCTATAGCACCGATGGTGCCAGCAACATGTGTTCCATGGTTAGTTCTATCCATAGGGTCTGGTGTATTATCAACAAAATTCCATCCATTTTTGTATTGTCCATCCATGGAACTCCACATATTTTCTTTTATATCTGGATGCATATAATCTATACCACTATCTAACACTCCTACTACTACCTGATATCTTCCTGTAGTATAATTCCATGCAGATGGCGCATTAATTTTTTCCATTCCCCAAAGATATTTGAATTCCGCATCATTTGGAATTACATCCATGTCATATAAATAGTCTGGTTCTGCATAAATTACATATGGATTCTTAGAAAGTTTTTCTATAGCACTTATTACTTCTAATTTTTCTTTCTTTTTCAAATTAATTAACAAAACGTCTCCTATTTCTTCTTTATTATTTAGCTTATTAGAATGAAATATCCACTCTACACTTTGTACCTCTATACCTTCTAATATATAAGGCATATATGTGTCAATGGAAGTAGAATTAAAATTTTTATTTAGAGCTACTATGACTTTTCCTTCTTCAAAATCATTCATTTTCCCTATCCTCCTTTTTTATAGTATATGATTGTAAAGAAGATATGCTGATACTTTTCTTTTGTTTATATTTCTTGTATAGAATTTAATTTTCCAAAACAAAAGACTACAAAGAAGTAGCATTCTTCCTTGCAGTCTTAAAATTATATATTTTTTTTCCTTTTCTATTTTAGTTTCTTAGGCATCTATTAAAATCCTTCTCCTACTTCAAATAAAATTGGCTCTTCCTTCCATATTTTTCTTTGTTCCTCCGTTAGATACTTTTTATTGATAATCACATTTAAAACAAACTTCTCAAAGAAATTATCATTCATAATGTAATAGCCATTTACCTTTTCTTTATCTCCATAACTATCTTCCACTTTCCATCTATTGGGCTTGTTATCTATTAAATTCACACCTTTAAACACCATGGCATGTTGCATATCTATATCTCGTAAATTTAAGGATTCTTCTTTACTTAAGCTATGAAATCCTAAAATTTTATCATAATCATATAAACGGCTATCTAATACCCCAGACTCTGTGTCTCTGCATTTTTGAATATGTGTACCTAGCCAAACAGGAACACCATCTTTTAATTGTTCTATTGTCATTCTTTTCAATTCTTCTATTTGCAAATTTATAAATTCTACATAACTACCTTCAAAAACATTGCCAAGATAAGCTTTTCTATATTTACGATTATATTTCTTATTATACATAGGCACATTTCCAATAGAAATGAAATCATCCAATTGTAATTTCAAAAATTTCTCTTTAAACTCCAATGGTGTTATATCTACATATCTTAGATAATGATTCTGTTTATCTTTATATTCATAGTCGAAGCTTTTTGGGGGCTCACCTAGTACTTTAGAAAGCAAAAAATAATTTTCTCTTAAACATTGCTTTTTAAACCTTCTTAGACTTTCTAAACTCTCCTGATTTTCTTTTAATTTTAAAATCTGTATAATATCTTTTTTTACTTTTTCTGTAAATACTGCTTCTAACTTTTGAAAATCCATACTTTCCTTAACATCCGGCATTTTACTTTTAGGTACTATTCCATACTTATTTACAATGGCTACAAACCAAGTCCAATAACCACCTTCTGCTACACAATATGTTACTATATTCTTCTGATTTATAAAGTCAAGAGAAGTCGTTTCTAGTTGGATGATGTTCTCATAAGCATTATTTGATTTTTCTAATTTATCAAAAAATGCAATATAATTATTCGATAACTCTAATTTAGTTACATCTATATTTAAGTTATTAGTAAAATCATATTTAAACCTGCATATATCCAACATTTATGACTATCCCTTTGGTTTTGTATAGTTGTTTCTGGCAATTCTAAATTAAAAACTGGTGAATTTTCCATAATTACCTCTTTATTCATACAACTATTTTCTAAGCCATTTTTAGTAATCATATTTTCTATTTGCAAATTCCAATCTTCTTTATGATATGCCTCTCCAAATTCTTTAATTTCTTCTAAAGTTATATTCTTTTCCATCATATCACCTACCAATCTGACTATAACATATTCTCTATTTTTTGTATATAGATTGCTAGACAACTTGTTTAGCTTTCTGATGAAAAATAGTGAATTGTATTAAAAAAATTTTATTTAAATAGTATTGGCAAAATTTCTAGTTCAATTTACTACTTTACTACTTTCAATCAATTTAAATTTTATTAGCTATTTTAAAATAGAAATAAACTCTCCTTATTAAACTTCTCTTTTAATAATTTGAGTTCTATTAAGTCTTGTTTACTACCTTTTCTATTAAGATAAATTGTATATTGTATGTCTTTATAATTTATCCTATTTTTCATCATTAAATCTCTCTAACCAAAGTTTTTTTCTCTAGGTAGTACAATATCGATATCAATTCTTTATTTTATCCATTCACTTTTTAATACACCAGTTATATATTCATTCTTTATTATTCCATCAGCTTTGCATTGAATAGATTCTCTTTTTAGTCCTTCAATTTTATAACCTAATTTTTTTTGAAGTTTCCATGAAACTTCATTTCCTTCAAAAAAACTATTTTCTATTTTTCTTAAATTTAACTTTTCAAATGCAAATTGTGTTCTTGCTTTCATTGCTTCTGTTGCATATCCGTTTATTCCAGTATTTACGATTAATCCATATTCCACCACCATGTGCTACATTATCATATATCTCATACAAACCAACTCGTCCTATTACTTTATTTTCAGATTTTAAAACTATTGCCCAATTATAATAATTTCCTTTTTTATATTTTTTTAAGATGGCTTTTATTTCTTTATCTGCATCTTCGATAGTATATGGATAATTA
Organism: uncultured Clostridiaceae bacterium; assembly: GCA_958402495.1. GTDB lineage: Bacteria > Bacillota > Clostridia > TANB77 > CAG-508 > UMGS1663. The sequence goes on along the minus strand of CATXTS010000041.1, from coordinate 8,942 downwards.
TCATACCCTTTCCATTGTGTTACTTCAATATCATTTAACCCTTCCATTAAGTCATATCTATCATCTTTATTCCAATTTCTTAAAATTAATCTATCTGTTTCTATCTTTTGCATTACTATACCTCCTAACTATCTATTTTTAATATTATATCTTTTTATCATTAATCTGACTTTCAAATTACTATTTTTTACTACATACATTATATCACATTTTATGAAAATTGCTACGGGATTATTTGAAGCAAAAAGTTTACTATGATTTTACTGTTTTTGAACGTAAAAATATAAGAATTTATAACCGTATATGGAAGCCTCTTCAAAAAACAGAAATGACCACCATACTTGTAAAATAAGCATTTAACTGTATTTAAAAACTTATAGAGAAATGAGGAAAAACTATATATTACTTTGGAATAAAATAATATATTTTGTCGAATATTGTAGTCATTTCTGATTATCTAACATACTATATATTGAGGGTGGTGATGCATAAATGAAAGAAAGAAATCAAAATTTTTGTTGTATCATAAAGAGCTTTTTAACTTTATTCACAGCATTATTTATTTTAGCAGTAGGCGTTGCAATAGGAAGTCTTCTTCCTATAATAGGTCTTATTGTTGGTCTAATTGCTGCAGCAATATTGTTAGCTCTAGTGGTCATTTTTGGAATAATTTATCATTGTTCTTGTAAGGACAAATGTAAGATAACTTGTAATTGTTATTACTGTGAAAAATAATTTGTCTATTTAAAATATAGTATCCACCTCCTATTATATTTTATAAACACCTAAGAAGAACATTAATATTTAGATTTTCAAAAGAAAAAATCATAGAATATAGACGATGCATTTTCCATCGTTTATATTCTATTTTTTTAGTAATATAATTTGAATTATTGAATTTTTTTCTTACTCTAATAGCTTTTTTACTATTTTATCAAAACCCATTTTTTTAGAAGCTTTAAAATATAGTAAGTCTTCTTCTTTTACTTCCGATAACAAAAAATCTATTAATGCTTCTTGGGTATCAAAATGTTTTATAACTTTGCCTTGCATATAAGGTTTTGCTACTTCTGCTATATAACTTGCCTTTTCTCCATATGTTAATAGCATTTCAAAATCTACTATTTCAAAAATCTTGCCCACTTTTATATGTAATTCTTTTGCATAATCGCCTAACTCCAACATATCTCCTAAAACAGCTATCCTTCTTTTACACTTTTTTATAAGATTGGCATTTGTAATCCCAGCTTCCATAGAAGCTACGCTTGCATTATACGTATCATCGATTATGGTATATCCCTTTTGGTCAATTACTTCAAATCTTCTAGGTATACTTCTATAACATTCAATTCCTTTTTGTATATTTTCCTGTTTTATGTTAAAATGTTCTGCTATACGAATTGCACAAATGGCATTAGAGACACTATGTTCACCATAAGCATGTAACTTAAAAGAAGTTTCCTTGCCATATACTTTTGTTTGAAAAATTATATTATGTTCTTGTTGTTGTATACGACTTGCCTCTTTTAAACTAAATCTGTATACCGTATTCTCCTCCTCTAATTCTACCTTCCTTAATAAATCATCCTCTTCATTCAAAAAGACAAGCTTTTCTCCTTGCATATGTTTTGTTAATTCTAATTTTTCCTTTAAAATACTCTCTCTACTTCCTAAATTTCCAATATGGGCTGTTCCTATATTATTGATAACTGCTATGGATGGTTCTAATAATTTAGCCATTGGTTCCATCGTATTTTTACTAGCAATTCCTACTTCTAAAACCGCTATTTCATAGTTTTGTATATTTAATAATAAATGAGACAATAGCACTCTTGTATTATGATTACTTCCTTCATCAGATAGTACTACTTTTTCTTGTTTTAAAATACTAGTTAGCATAGCACAAATGCTAGTTTTTCCAACACTTCCTGTTACTGCTATAATAGGAATTATCTTATTTTGTTGTCTACTTTCCATCGCCATTTTGTAGATAGCTTGATTGATATTTTCTACTTGTAAAATCATTATTTCGGGATTTAGCTTTAAACTCTCTTCTATAATAGCTTCTTTTCTATCATACTGACTGCTAATCATATAGCCAGTAGCACCTGCTTTTACAGCATCTATAATATATGCCTGCCTATCTTCATTACAAAAAATAGGCATATAAAACGCACCTTTCTGGTGTTCTCTGCCGCGAATACTAAATTCAGTAATACCCGTTTGTACATCTCCTTTTAAAATTTTTCCTTCTGTAATTTTTGCTATTTCTTCTAGTGTATACATGTCTTACCTCTCTTTTTTCCCTATTTTTCTCTATTTTAACATATGCTTATTTCTAAAACAACTAATAAAAGCTGTACTTTTTATCTTTCAAAATACAGCTTTTCTATTTATGACTTATGGATAATTGGTATATTTTTTATAGTTTTATCTTTTATTAGCGCTAGTGGCACAATGATAAAGAAAATACTAGAAACAATTAAAATGCTTTCTATGGAAATCATATCTGATAAAGGACCAAATACTACCATAGAAAGTGGCATAATACCAGAGCTAATAATATTTACAATGGAAAATACTCTACCGTACATAGCTTCTTCCACCGTTTCTTGTAAAATAACAATCGCTGGTGTATTAAAAAATGACATCGTAATTCCTAATAATCCCATTGTAATTAAATAACCTACAAATAGATTAGCTAATGATACCACACCCATGGCTACACCAAAGATACCACATAAAAAGCAACCTAAAGCTAATGTATATATTTTATTCTTAAATCCACCCCAAGTAGAGATAATACCACCACCTATAATACTACCCACAAAAAATATAATTTCATTTAAAGTTAATCTCCAAGCTTCATCTCCAAAAGTTCTAGTTACCATTAAAGGTGTTAAAATACCAATTGGCGCAATTAAAATAGATAATACGATATAATACCATAAAAATCGTTTTATAAATTTATGACTTTTTACATATTTAATTCCTTCTAAAATAGAAGCAAAGTAGCCCTTTTCTAATGGTTCCTCTTTTTTAATATGTTTATATTTAACTCCTACTGCAAAAATACCAACCCCTATCATAGCCGTAATCACATCAATAAATAAAATATATCCAATTGGCATGATTGGCATAATCGCACCTGCCGCTGCTGGAGATAAAATTAACATGATGGATTGAATGGTTGTATTAATACCATTGACTCTCATTAATTTATCTTGTGGTACTAAGTTAGGAACAATCGCATTTACTGTTGGCGTCTGTACACCTGCTCCAAAAGACCTAATGGCTAGGGCAATAAATAACATCCATATACTTTCTATTCCAAATACAAAAAATAATGCTACTATTAAAGTAGAAATCGCTATAGCAGAATCTGCAATTGCTATAATATACTTTTTATTATAACGGTCTGCCCACACGCCTCCAAAAAAAGAAATTAACAATTGTGGCAAGAAACCACAAATTGTTGAAATGGTCATCATAACACCTGATTTTGTTGTTAGCGTAATATACCATATAATGGCATATTGTACTAAAGATGAGCCAAATAAAGATATGGATTGGCTCGTTAAAAATAGTACAATGTTCTTCCTCCAATTTTTAAAATTTTCTTCTGTTCCTGTTTTTTCTATATTTTGTTCCAAAGTTTTATTTCCTTTCTCTTTTTATTATTTACTAAAAGTAACTTGTTTAATTATCTCTCCGGGATAATTAAACAATCCTAATGTTTTACATTCCATGGTAAAAGGTTTCCATTTCGCTTTGATAATTTCTTGCATTTTTAAAACCTTATTTTCTTCTTTATCAATATGTAATGTCATATGGAAGACAAAATGCTGGGGATTGTAGTTTTCCGTTGGCATCTTACTATAAAATCTATTTTGTAACTCATACATTTGTGCATTTTTCTTTATTGAAAAATATAAAATAAAGCCTTCCTGTTTTGCTTTCTTCACACAAATATCTTCTACCTGTATCTTTATAGTAGGAAGTTCTAGTTGATGCATTAATGCTAACATATATGCTTCATTTTCCTTATTTGTTGCAAATATTGTAAAATGATATGGTAAATTATCCATTTGGTATCTGTTATTATCATCGATTCCAAATGGTACTTTACACATTTTTTCTGGTATATCCTGAATAAGCGTCTGAATCTGATTAACACTTTTGTCATCTGGCATCATGATTAATGTTATTCTCTTTCTCATTTTTCCCCTCTTTATTTCTTTATATTATTTTTATTAACCTAAACTACTGATTATAGAAGCAATTATCATGAGTAATACTGGCAATCCAAACATAATCATAAGAATACTAAGTGCTATAATACGTTTTTGTATTGTTTTTCTTTTATAATCCGATTGCTTAGTTTCTTTTTCATCTATTTCTTTCTCTTTTTCTTCTACAACTGTTTCTTGATAATTCTCTATTATTTCTTTTGCTTTTTCATAATCTTGCCTATCTACATAAATTTCTTTTGCATAAAAAGAAGTTCCCATATATAAACGCATATATTCTCCGCTTCCTTCATCCTTTTTTACACAGGAAATACCACTGTCTGTTAATAAATTAACTACCATTTGCATTTCTACTTCATTTACTGTACTAAAGACTTTTACCAAATTTTCCATCTATTTTCCCCTCTTCATAAATATCTCTATGCTTTGTTAGCTGCATAATAGATTGCTCCTATTGCTCCAGCATATAATCTATCTTCTGCTAAAACTATCTTTGCCATTAAATGTTTTGTATTCGTAAATACGTATTCTTTAGCACTCTCGAAAAATCCAGGATAAATTGTGATACCTCCAGATATACATATCACTTCTGGGTCTAAGAATTTACAAGCCATCAGAATATATTGTCCTAGATGTTTTCCTGCCTTTTCAATAATTGCCTTTACTTCTTCATCATCACTATGTTCTAACATATACTTCTTATCCCATTTTTTCGTCATACAATCTCTGGAACATTCTTCTCCCAACTTCGATAATTTGCAATGTATCACATCTGCAGGTATTCCAAAAATTTCTCCTGCTCGATTATGTACCCCCTTTAATAATTTTCCTTCTAGTATCATCCCACATGCAACACCTGTTCCAGTTGCAATCGCAACCACATTTTGACTATGATAGGTATGTGCTGCATAAATAGCCATCGCATTTCCATCATTTATAAATCTAACCTGTTTAATACCCAACTTTTTAAAATCTTGTTGTTGAAGTCCTACTAATTGTGGCCTATGAAAACATTCTAATATTTGTGTATCCTCGACAATACCACTACAAGAAATTCCTAATTGTGTAACCTTCACTCCATATTTTTCTTGAAAATCTTCTATCCTATTTAATAAGCTTTCTTTTGTTAAATTTTCTACATTTTCGCACAAAGTCACTTTTTTATTTCTTTCTAATTCATAAAAAAATTTAATATTTGTACCACCTATATCGATTCCTAGTATTTTATCCAAAAACTTCTTTCCTTTCCTAATCTCTTACATGTTTGATTATAACATATAGCACAAATGTTCACAAGTGTTTTATCTACTTTTCTATAAACCAAAAGTAGAGCTAGTACCTTTTCAAGTACTAGCTCCTCTCTTCATAAAATGCATTGTATTTTTTATCTTTCTATAATGGTATATTCACTTAAATCTGGTAACTCTACCTCTTCTGGTGTAACCACTCCATAATAATAAGTATATTTCTTTATATGTTTTGAATCATTATTCTGAGTTGCTAACAACCATATTTCTTGTATTGGCTCATACGTTTCTTTATTAATAAATACTTCTACGGAATCTCTTTCTAAAACATAACACTCTATTCCATCTACTTTCTGCGTTCTCATAGAGACTTCGAAAGAAAGTAATATATTTCCCCAAATTCTAACCGCTGTACTTGTAAAGAACACATTATTTACATGTTCCATTGAATTAAAACTATATTGCTCATTCATTTTATTAGCTATTTTATTTTTTGTATTTATAAAAATTGCTTCTTTATTTTGTATATCTTCATATGTAATATTTTGTTCTTCTTCCTTTATAACATTTTTGCTTCCTTTATGGTATAAAGTGGTCGTCCTATAGGGTATAGTAGTCCCATTTTCTTCATTAAATTCGGTAGATACTCTTATAAAGTTATCACAATTTTCAATTTCATTTACTTTTTTTGCATAATGGATTAAAACCAAACTTTTCTTTGTGATGATACCACCTACTATTATTACGGCTAAAATCACTAGTACTACAGTTGCTTTCATCAAATTTTTCTTTTGCTTTTGGGTAATATGAAATTTAGATAGTTTTCTATTTTGTGTCTTTTGCATCTTTAATGTCTCATTTAATACTTTCACTTTATATTTATTAACAATAATCGTAGCAGTAACTAGTAATGCATATACAAATACATAGGATAAGAAGTATCTTTTTACTGCCTCTATATAAGAAAAAAAGTATATCTGCGTCATAGCACCATAGGCTTTAAACAACATGCTTTCTATAAAAATCCATATAAAAGTATACATTACATTCCCTAAAATAAAAAATAAAACATACTTGACTTTAGAATTTTCTTTTAAAGAAATTAGACAACCTATCGAAGTTCCAATCACACTAGATAATATCATAAACCATATATGATAACTACATACATGTTGCATTCCATATCTATAATTCTGATTCAGCTGATTAATAGATATTTTTTGTTCATTAAAAAAAGTTTCTCTTTCTTGTTTAGATATTTCTATATTTTCTTGTGTTAATCCCATGCTAAATATCGTATAGACTATGCTTAAAATTAAGTAAATAATGGCTATGCAAGCTACTATGTTTTTTAATGTCTTTTTCATCTTAATTCCCCCTTTCCTTTAAAAACTTGATAACACTTGAAATTCTTCTTTTGGATACCAATTGAGAAGTACCATCTGAAAATAAAACTATAATATTACCTATCTTCCCCAAGTCAAAACTTTTAATATATTTTACATTTGCAATGCAAGAATTAGAAATACGGATAAAATCATTTTTATTTAAACTTTCCTCTAATTCATATAATCTCTTTTTAATTTTAAAATCACCATCTTTGGTTTTACAATAGTTACTTTGTTCTTTACTATAAAAATAGTATATATCTGCTATATTTAAAATGGTAATTGTATTTTCCTGCATTCCTATTAATGTATCTATTTGATTAGATATACTTTGTATATTTTCTATAATTTTATTTAACACACTGCAATTGCTTGCTGCATTTATGATAACTTCTACTTCTTCTTTATCCATATTATCCGATAAATTAGTATGAATATTTATTTTCATTTATCCCCCTCCTATTTTTATCATACTCCCTTTTTCTCTTTATTTCCAGAAAAAAAAGAAAAAGCAATATAAATGTATTACTTTTTCTTATAAATGTTATTAATCAACGCATGATTTCTATACTCTTACTATCCGTTTTCTTTTTATAAATCTTTATAATATATCATATGTGTTGCTATCGTTCCTGGATTTTGTTCATCCAGTTCGAATACTCTAACTCCTTTTAAGCTTTCCTCTCCATAAGCATGATAACCAGCTGATCCATCTAAACATATTTGGATGCCACAATAAGAACCATCGAATGTGTTTTCATGGGAATGTCCCGAAGCTATACAACAAATATCTCCTCTTTGTAAAACAGTCGCAAAGATTCCAGAATTGATAGCACTAAGTCCTAATTTTTCTATGGTACTTCCTGTTAGGTTAGTCTCTACTGGATTATCTTTTATGATTTTACTTTCCCATGGTGCAATATGCATAATCAACATTCCCTTTATTTTTTCTTGGTAATATGCTTCCAATTCTACAGAAGAGTTCCAGTACCACATTAGCTGTTCAAATCTTACTATATCCCACTGGCTAATTGGTTCTTCTTTGCTTATCATAGTTGTGTGTTTTTTTAATTCCCTCTTTAATTTATCAATTTCATGATTACTATCTAATCCCCAAATATGAAATACCGTTTTATCTGTTTTAGATGATTTGATTGGTAATACAAAATTAGTTACTCCAGGAATGTCTGTTGTATGTTTAGAAATGCAAAATGGAAATGATTCATATAGTTCTTGTATTTGCATATCTTCTATAGGTAAATCATGGTCATGATTACCGAAAACATGTATCCATGGAATTTTCCTTATTTCCATCGGTTTTGTAAAAATATGCAGATATTGCTGTAACTCTTCTTTAGTTTTTAAAATGGTTCCATCACAATTATCTCCACCTAATATAACTAAATCTGGCTTTTCTTTCTCTATAACACTATCTAAATTCTTTAAGGACCTATCGTCATACTGTAAACTCTCCTGCATATCAGAAAACATAAGCATTTTAAATTTTCCATTTTCGTGAAATTTCAGATTTTGTTTACTATATAAATTTTGCTTTAGGTTATTTGTATTTATCATTTTTTTCTTTTCCTCATTTTTTATTTTAAAAATCCTTTTATAATCTCTTGTTCTGCTTCTTCTTCATTTAAACCTAATGTCATTAACTTTACAATTTGTTCTCCTGCAATCTTTCCAATAGCTGCCTCATGAATTAAGTTAGCCTCTACATGATTAGCCGTAATTTCTGGTGTAGAAATAACCTTGGCATGGTCTTTTATAATGGCATCACACTCTACATGTCCAAAACAAGCTTCATTTCCATAAACTTTAGATATAAACTCTTGCTTTGAATTTTCTACAGCAACAGACCTAGACGTAACCTGTGTACTAGCACCTTTTCCATTTAAATTTACTTCAAATATTGTTTTAGCTAATTGTTCCCCATGTGTCATAATTTTTTCTGTAACCACAAAATTTGTATTAGCTTCTAATGTTCCCCTAGTTGTTCTAATGGTAGAATCCACTCCCTTGATTTGAGTACTTTCCATTTCTAAAGAACT
>CATXTS010000040.1 GCA_958402495.1 uncultured Clostridiaceae bacterium | reverse complement strand
ATATCTGTTCCATTTAATCCATATTGGCTCTGTGAAAGATAAGCTACTGCTCCCCATTCACTGTTTTTCATTAAGTGAGAGTCTATTGCTTCTGTTAGTCCATATATGTTTCCATCTTCGCTCATTGCTTTTGCTATGTTAAAAGCATCATTTTGGTTAATATAATTCATACTATAAGTAACAGGTTGAAAGGTTGGATATTTAATAGCTGTTTTTGTACTTCCATAAATTCCATCTAACCAGTTACGGGCTGTTTGAGTAGAATCACCTTCCGTTCCTGCTTCTATAGCTCTTGCCCAGACATTACTTTGACTATAGCTGACACTACTTGCTTTAACTGGGGCTGAGTTATTTCCGCTAGCATAGCCTGCTTCAAATTTTGCTACCCATATTCCAGTTAATTCTTTATCCCAGCCTCCATTTCTATATCCAATAGGAGTTTCATCAGTAAATGCAGGATGTACAGTATATCCTGTTTTGGTATCTACATCTTCATTTATATTCGTGCATCTTTTTGCTGTTTGTATTTTTCCACTTTCATCATAATAATTGTCTGTTGTTCCTATTAAGAACTTGATATCGAAGGTGTTGGTATTTACTTTATAGGCAAATCTGGGTATCCATACCCACATACTTCCATCTTCTGTCTGGGCATTTGCCCATTTCTTACCATTATAATCGTACCAGTCTGTATTGGTGCTTTCTGTTTTCTCTGCTTTACCTTTTTCACTACTAGTTGGTTCTCTAAATTTAATAGGGGACATTCCTGCTGTTAAAACTGGTTTATTAACTCCTTTTTCTACTATATAGGTTTGACCAATAGCCTCATCTATTTGTTGCTCTAAACTCAATAAACCTCCTTGTTCCTCTCTTTTTCCTTGTTCAGTGTCCTCTTTTGCTCTTTGGGCTTGTGTAATAATACCGTTTTCTCCAACTAATGTATTAATGGCTACTCCTGCTAATATAATTAACACAATGATTGTGATTACCAATGCTATAAGTGTAACACCTTTTGCTTGTTTTACACTATTTCTTATTTTGCCATCCTTGTTTTTCTGTGTCTTTAACTTCATTTTTTCCTCCTTTGTTTTCTTTTGAATATTTACTAATTTTTATTTAACTTTTTTATAGTATTTCTATTTTTATTAAGCTTTATTCACATATTCTTTTTAACACTCTATTTTTAATTCTTTCATCTATTTTTACCTATTACACAAGTTTATTTATTTTTTTAAAGTGTTTTATTCTTCCCTTTATGTAAATAAGTTATTACAGTTTTACTTTTTTTATTTTAACCTTTTTATTCTATTTTTGTCAATTCTTTTTAAATTTAAGTTCCATTTTTCTATAAAGTTGTTAAAATTCTAAAATTTGCTGTTTCCTTTCGTATGCTTTTTAACAAATTAAAAAGATAACCAAGTTTTAATATGCTTGATTATCTTTTTATTTAACCTACTTTATCTTCATTTATATGACTATATTTCATTTTTGTAGCCATGCCACCTCTTATGTGTCTTTCTGCCTTATTTTCATCTAAGATAACCCTTACCTCTGCTGCTAGCACAGGATTTATCTTTAAAATTCGTTCACTTAAATCTTTATGTACAGTACTTTTACTAACGCCAAACTTTTTTGCTGCGCCTCTTACGGTATCTTTTGAATCTATGATATAATGTGCTAAACGAATTGCACGCTCTTCTATTGAAATACCCTTCATATAAGAAAACCTCCATGTCAATGCATTTGTTTAATTGTATTCGCATGAAAGTTGTATTAGAACTGTTTTACTTCTTTAATAGGTTTCTATCAAGAAAATAGTAACCAAGGTTGTTCAAGCAAGAACCAATATATTGGCTAGAAAACAAATGGTCAAGAAAATCAATCTAGAAAAATATATTTTAATGATACCGATTTAGATGGTGCTAGCACTAATTATAGGATGAACACTGTATTACATGAAATGTTACATGTATATGGATTAAAGGATATATATGATGACAGAGGTTGTATTATGTATGGTGGAGTTGGAGATTGGACAATGGTTGGTTTGACAAGAGATGTAAACAATATATTCGTACAAAAATATAATTATTAAGGAGGAATATTGATATGAAAAGTATAATGAAGAAAAGTCTCATATTACTTATAATTGCTAGTTTATTCATTATAGGTGTGCTTATTTGCTACCATATCCTAAATGATAATGAGCAAGAAGAAGTTATGATAGCAACATCTAAAGAAGATTTAAATACGGCAGAACGTCATGTTTACCAGACAATAAAAAGTAATTATAAATGGTCTAAAGATGTTAGTAAACCAAGTGTTATTGTAAAAGGTAATACGGTAGTCAGAGCTAAAATAAAATCTATAAAAGAAGCTGTTATGTTAGAAGCAAAAGAAAAATTTTCTAATCCCTATACACCATATACTCCAGTAGAAATAGAGATTATAGACACGCTTTCAGGAGATTCTTTATCAGGAAGCAAAGTAGTTTATTTAAACGGTGGGAATATTAGGATCTCCAGAATAATGGAAAAACTAGATGATGAAGAGTGCAAGAAAATGGGAATTGATATACTTTCAGAAGAAGAAAGAAATAACTCTTTTTTACAATATATAAATGAATTTGATTATGAATTACAAATAGATGAAGAATATATATTAGTTTTAACAAAAGAAGCTACAGATATTTATGTTATTTCTGCTAATGGATATGGTATCTTTAAAGAAAATAAAACTGATACTAAATTTCTTCAAAATAGCAATACCATATTATTAAAAAATGTTTTAACAGGAAAAGAACTTCATTATGTAAAAAATGCAAATTATTAGATATATAGTTCTACTTTAAAAGAAAGAAGCTGTATGTAACACATACTACTTCTTTCTTTTTCTTCTATTTTGTATTTTCTCTATTTTTAATAATTTACCAACTAAATAATTTAAAACTGCAAAGTTCATTATATCTACTGTTAAAATAATTGGTATTTGTATCCACATACTTTCCATTGGTGCTATAGAAAACCACCAATCTAGACCAGTTAAGCCTATAACAAATAGTAATGTCATCGCTAAACTTAAGATAAATCTAAAGGGAGAAACTATCAAATTGCTATGTTCACTTTTTCGACTTCTTGCTAAAGTAAATAGTAACAAAATTCCTGCAAATCCAGTCGTAATTACACATAAGCTAGAATATATTTCATCTGGTACTTTTCCTATTTTATGGGCTAACCCTAAAGAAACTACCCCAATAATCACGGTTAAGGCTGTTGGCAATGCCTTACTAATCACATTTTTCATGAAGTTGCCTCTAATTCTTTCCTTATTAGGCTCTAGCGCTAATAGGAAAGATGGAATTCCAATTGCTACAATGCTGATTAAACTTAGCTGAATTGGCATAAAAGGATATTCTGCCCCCATGATAATGAATAATACCGCTAATACACTAGAATAAATCGTTTTTACTAGAAACAATGAGGCAGAGCGTTGTATATTATTAATCGTTCTTCTTCCCTCTGCTACTACTTTTGGCATAGATGCAAAGTTAGAATCTAGCAAAACTAGTTGTGCCACACTTTTCGTAGCATCACTACCATTGGCCATAGCAATACTGCAATCTGATTCTTTTAAAGCTAATACATCATTTACGCCATCTCCTGTCATAGCTACTGTCTTTCCCTTTTCTTTTAAAGCCTCTACTAATAATTTCTTTTGTATTGGCGATACTCTTCCAAAAATCGTATAACGACTAGCTATCTCTTTTATTTGTGCTTCTTCTACTTGGGACATATCTATATAATTCTCATAACCATCTACACCTGTTAATTTAGCAATTTTAGAAACCGTTACTGGATTATCTCCAGATATAATTTTAATACTAACCCCTTGCTCTTTAAAATATTGTAAGGTTTCTTTTGCTTCTTTTCTAATTTTATCAATAATGCAAACTAGACCAATTACTTGTAAATTGTCTGGAAGCTCTCTTTCTACAAAGTTTTCTTTTGTATGTGCCACTACTAACACTCTATAATCCTTGGTATATGGTTGTATTCTTTGTTCATAATCTTTCCACTGCTTCTTTAATACAAATTCTGGTGCCCCCATGACATAAGAACCTTGCTCTTTAAAGCTAATGCCTGACCATTTAGTTTTAGATGAAAATGGTACTACCGCTGTTTTTATCCACTTATTAGAAGGCTCTGTAAAATAGGCTCTTAAAGCATTAATTGTACTATTGTTATCCTCTGATGCCACTGCTATATTTGCTAGGATTTCCTGCATATTTTGGGAATCTTCTTCAAAGCTAACAATTTGCTTAACTTCCATTTTCCCTTCTGTTAAGGTTCCCGTTTTGTCCAAACAAAGAGTATCTACTCTTGCTAATGTTTCAATACAATATAATTCTTGTACCAATACCTTATTTTTAGATAATCGTATAACACTAACAGCTAGAACGGTACTGGTTAATAGCACTAAGCCTTCCGGAATCATTCCAATGATGGCTGCCACTGATTTTACCACTGCTTCTTGCAATGTAGCATCTGGTAAATGCATTTGATTCCAAAATAAAATTAGTCCAATTGGTACAATTGCCATAGATAATACTTTAATAATTTTATTTAGAGATTCCATTATTTCTGATTTTACTTTTTTAACATATTTAGCACCACTAGAGATTTGGGCTGTATAATTTTCTTCTGCAATATGTTCTACCTTAGCTATACAAGTACCACTAGAAATGAAACTTCCTGATAATAACATATCTCCTTTTTTCTTTAATAAAGTATCTGTTTCTCCTGTAATAAAGGATTCATCCACTTCTACTTCGCCCTCTTGTATAAAACTGTCTGTTGCAATTTGATTTCCTGTTTCCAAAACTAATATATCATCTAATACAATCTCGTGAATGGCAATCTCTTGTCTTTTTCCATCTCGAATGGCTGTCACTTTAGAACTAGCAAGAACTGCTAATTTATCAATAATTCTCTTAGAATGAATCTCCTGAAAAGTACTAATAGCTGTATTTAAAAGCACTATCAATAAAAAAAACATATTTTTATACGAGCCTACTGCAAAAATAGCAACCGCTAAAAATAAATTTATGATATTGAATAAAGTAATAAAATTTTCTTTTAAAATTTGTTGAATACTTTTTGTAGGAACAGAAGTATCATAATTTAAAAGATGTTCCTTTTTTCTTTCTTCTACTTGATGACTAGTTAATCCTATTTGTATATCTGGATAATACCTTTTCTTTTCTGACATAACTTTTTTTCGCCTCTTTCTAAATGATATTGGTATTGTAGCATAGGTATTTTTAAACTTCAAATAAAATGACTATATTCATAAATGTTTAAGAAATCTTATCTTTATTAAAGATAAGATTATATACTTCATAATCTATATAAACAAAAAAACATCAAAATGATTGCTCAATAAAGTTACTAGATAATAATTTTGGAGAATAAACGTGAACTTCGTTCACTGTAGCATATAATTTTTATTATACTCTTTTCTTTAATGGTCGTTGTTCTTATGCCAATATCTCCTATCATTATCTTATTACATTCTTACTTTATTGCATAATCCACTATTATTCTATGAATTTCTTCTTTTCCTTTTTGTAACTCGTAATTTAATGTGTTGTATATTTTTGTACAATGCCACATGATATCTTCTATTATCTCTTGATTTATCTTTTAAGTTTTTCATATATACTTAAAGTTTAAGCGTATCTTCATTCCTCCCTCTTTACCATATTTTATATTATGACATGTAACACATATATTCATAATAGTTTTTTTGCATAAAAGTAGAAATTTCCTATAATACAAAAATATCTACAGGTTTTCTAAGCAAATCAAAAGTTTATTATAGGCGACTATTTTTGTTTTCTTATGCTACTTTAATTCCTGTATCTATAACTTCTTTAATAAATGGTGTAGATACTTTCTGATAATCTTCTATAGAAATTGGATGTGGCTCAATTCTAGTATCTATTTTCCAAGTCAAACCTATTAATTTAGCACCATCATCGATTATATCTTTAAAGTCACTTGAAATTACTGCAATATCTATATCACTCTCTTCATTTTCTATTCCCTTTGCGTAAGAACCAAATAAAATAATAGCTTCTATTCTATAATATTTACTTATTTTTTTTATATATTTCTTTATAGATTCCATTATTTCTTCATTAATAAACTTTTGAGCCATAATCGTACCTCCTCAATGTTTTTAACTTGTTTTTTTGTATATTCATCCGTGCATTTTTGATAAAAACTCTCTTTATAGTCATCATATCTTGCACTTATATTAAATTGTGTAATTATTTGTAATTTTTCAATTTGTTCAGTTGTTAATTCTAAATTGCACTTTTCAGCAAGTGCTAATAAATTATGTGATTTTATTGTATACGGGTTGTCTTCATTGTTCTTCGAATATAACCCCTTTAATAATTTTTCTATTACTAAATGTCCTAAAAATAAAGTCCATGTATTCTGCTTATTTTAAAACATAATTTGCATTGCTTCATAATCGTTCTCTGAACTCTTTAGCCAATATTCCATTAAATCTATATTGTTCAAATAGCTTCCCCCTTTCATAAAGTTTATTATTCTAACATTTCATTTTAATTTTTACTATAGTTATTTTGTATAATTCATAGATATTTAAATTCATACATTCTTAAATTACATTCATCTTCTTATTTTCTATTTCCAAGTTCTATAAATATTTTCCTTCTCCTTTTGTTTTAGGCATTCAAACATATCTATCTTTAGACCATTACATATACAAGTCAGTACATACAAACAATCAGACACTTCACTCTCTACAGAATCATAATGTTCCTGTTTATGAATATCTGTCCCCATATGGGTAGCATGTTTTCTAATGGCTTTTGCTAACTCCCCTATTTCTTCTGTTAAAAGTAACATTTTCTCTTCTATAGGTTGGTCCTCAAATCCTCTTAACGTATTCACATTTTTAACATATTGTTGTATTTGTTTAAGGGAATTATCTGCCTGTAAAAAGTTCCATAAAGCCTCTTGTTTATGTTCTTCATTTTCTTTAGCCATTTTTATTTCTTGTTTTTCTTCTACTTCCTCTAAGTAAATTTTCTTGTCAAAACCACCCTTTTTTTGTTTTTTATTCTCTTTTATTTCTTCTAATTTTGTATCTTCTATTTTTTCATTTTTTCGAATTGCGTCTATTACTTCTAGTATATCTGCCATTTCTTCTATACTATGTTCTGCTGTCCACTCACTGACTTCTTCTATTAACTTCTTGTCTAACTCTTTTGTATACTCTGCACCTTCTAATATTTTATAGCAACAATCTTTTCCCATCTGTTTAATATTTTCTACTACTTTATCTCTTACTAATTTATGATAAGTATACTTCATAAAAAACCTCCTCCAGCTTTCTTTTTTCTTTATTTCTTAATTCTATTTTACGGTAATTATAGTGGAGTTCTTTTTGGAAGTCAATAGTTTTTGCGAAATTTTGTTTGACATTTTTATTTAGATATGATATATTTATTTAAAACACATGTTTGTATAAATATTTTTTATAAAGAGGTTATTATGGAATTATTAGATAAATTAAAAATCCTATCCGATAGTGCAAAATACGATGCTTCCTGTAGTTCTTCAGGAAGCAAGCGTTCCAATGTAAAAGGAGGTATTGGAAATGGTGAAGTCTCTGGCATTTGCCACAGTTGGGGTGCCGATGGTCGTTGTATTTCTTTATTAAAAATCCTGATGAGTAATTGTTGCATTTATGATTGTAAATATTGTATCAATCGTTGTACCAATTCTGTAAAAAGAGCTACCTTCACACCTAGAGAAATAGCTGATTTAACCATTCAATTTTATAAACGTAATTATATTGAAGGGCTTTTTTTAAGTTCTGCTGTTATTAAAAATCCAGATTACACAATGGAACGTTTATATGAAGCTATTTTTATTTTAAGACATGAATATCATTTTAATGGCTATATTCATGTAAAAACTATCCCTGGATGCAGTATAGAACTTATCCACAAATTAGGTACTTTAGTCGATAGAACCAGTATTAATATTGAACTTCCTTCACAAGAAAGTTTAAAATTATTAGCTCCCCAGAAAGAAAAAGCAGACATTGTAACACCTATGCATTACATTGCCAAAGAAATTGCCATTTCTGCGCAGGAAAAATCTAAATATAAAGAAAAATTTGTCCCAGCAGGGCAAACAACACAATTGATGGTAGGTGCTACACCAGAAACTGATTTTAAAATTATGAAACTTTCTGAAAGTCTTTATCAAAAAATGCATTTAAAACGTGTATATTATTCTGCCTATGTATCTATTAATGAAGATACCCATCTCCCCGCTTTAAAACAACCACCTTTGCTTCGTGAAAATAGACTCTACCAGGCGGATTGGCTTCTTCGTTATTATGGATTCCATATAGATGAATTATTAGATGAAAGCCATCCAAACTTTAATCCTCTATTAGACCCAAAATGTGATTATGCCCTTCATCACTTAGAAAGATTTCCTGTAGAGATTAACCAAGCGGACTACTTTACCTTATTAAAAGTACCTGGTATTGGTGTTACTTCTGCTAAAAGAATCATTATGGCCAGAAGAACATTCCACTTAACCTTTGATAATTTAAAAAAGCTAGGTATCGTATTAAAGCGAGCTAGATATTTTATTACCTGTGATGGAAAATACTATGACTCTATACGTCACTTTACTCAAAATTTTATTATGGAAAATCTTTTATTTACAGAAAGATTTTCCACACCTGGTTTGCCCTATGTGCAAACTTCACTATTTGATGAACTTTTACCAACGAAAGACGACCGCCTAAAATGTTTAACCGGTAGTTTATAAAGAAAGGAATTGTTACTATGTTTTTAGGAAAATGTAATGCACAAACTTATCTATATGATG
Organism: uncultured Clostridiaceae bacterium; assembly: GCA_958402495.1. GTDB lineage: Bacteria > Bacillota > Clostridia > TANB77 > CAG-508 > UMGS1663. Next base: position 5,674 of record CATXTS010000040.1, on the reverse strand, counting down.
GTAGTTTTGAAGGTCTACTAACGATTGTTTTTAATAGTTATATCTCTCAAACTATCCCTTTAAAAATCTTAGTGGAATCTAACTATCAACCTAATTTATTAGACCAAGTTCAGCAAATATCTACAGATTTTATAAAATCAGAGCGTATTTTTCATGGTATTGTCCAAAATATTTCTTACAATACCTTATATCAAAATTATTACGCTTTCTTGGCACAAGATTCTAGGAAAGAAATGGCTATTTTACAATACTTACTACATGGTTTTAGAATTGGTCCTAAAATAGATACCATGTTATCCCTAGACTATGTTTTTACGGTACAAGCCCTTCGCAAACGTATGCTAGGAGAATCCCATCGTTTAAAAGGATTACTTCGTTTTCAAGAAGTCGGTCCTAATTTGTATTATGCCTCTATCCATCCTGATAACAATGTTTTAGAAAATTTGGGGCAACATTTTGTAAGACGTTTGTCTAATCAAAACTTTCTTATTCATGATAAAAATAGGGAAATCTGTTTTGTTTATGATACTAAACAATATCAGATTTTGCCTTCTACTAAACTAGTCATTCCTCCCATTACAGAAGAAGAAAAATATTATCAGCAATTATGGAAAACTTTTTTTAAAACCATTGCTATACCTGAAAGAAAAAATGCTAGATTACAAATGCAATATATGCCTAAAAAATATTGGCAAGATTTAGTGGAATCTCCTTAAAAAGAAGAGAAAATAATGACTATCTTCTCTTCTTTACTTTTTTAATTTATTTTTCTTTAGATACGAATAATTACTTTTGTCCCTTTGGGCTCATTCTTCAAAATTTTTATCATACCTCCATGTGCTGTTACAATCGTCTTGGCAATGGATAATCCTAATCCTGTACCTCCGGTTTCTCTAGAACGTGCTTTGTCTTCTCTATAAAAACGGTCAAAAATATGCTTTAATCCTTCTTGACTAATGCCAATCCCCGTATCTAAAATTTCTAAATAGAACTTCCCTTCTTTTGCATATGTTTTTATCGTGATGGTATTTCCTTGACTAGTATATTTGATACTATTATCTAAAATAATAATACAAAGCTGACTGATTTTACTTCTGTCTATTTTTAATTCTTTACCATATTGTAATTCCAATAATACTTGTTTTTCCTGTGCCTGTGCAAAATCAATATAGGGAATACACACTTCCTTAATTAGAGCATCTATATTGGTTAATTCCTTATGTAATGGATACTGCTCTGCATCTGCTCTAGCTAAAATCATTAATTCTTTAATTAACTTTGTTAGTCTCCTTGTCTCCCTTAAGGCTACATGTATATTTTCAGATTGTTCAATAATTTTACTATTGGGTTCTTGTAATAATAGTTCTTGTTTTGCTTGGATAATTGTTAGTGGTGTTCGTAACTCGTGAGAAGCATTTTGTACAAACTCTGTTTGTTTTTCCCAAGATTCCACAATCGGTTTAATAGTCCTTTTTGATAACAAATAACTAGCAATCAGTGCTAAAATAATAACCACACCAGTTCCTATAAATAAAGTATTCAAAATATTTCTTAAAGTCTGTGTCTCCCCATCTACATTTGCTAAAACTTGTACATATATTTTACTTCCTTGTGTATTTTCTGTTTCGAAACTAAATCCTCTATAATAATATTCTTCATTTACATTTAAAGCATAAACCTGTTCTAAATTATTTGTATCAAACACAATATCTTGGATATATTCCTCATATAATCTGCCAATACTTTCTTGGTTAGTAATCGTTCCTTGTTCATCTCTTTGTATGAAAATAAGTCTAGGATTCATACGTTTATCTATCCCCTCTGGGGATTTACCAAATCCCTGTGGTTGCTCTTCTTTTTTATCTTCTTTATGTGTCTGTACTTGTTCTCTAACGGTTTGCCCTCTGATAAATTGTTCCTTTGCCATTTGTAGTTCTTTATCAATAGACTGATATAAAGAACTAGATACCTGATTATAAATGATAAAATCAAAGATAGAAAAAATAATTGTAAAGGCAATAAAATTCCACAACATATTTTTCATTAAATTTTTTCGAATTTCTTTCTTCTCTTTCATATCTTCTCCTACTTATCTGATAACATATATCCTACACCACGGATAGTCTTAATATATTGATCATAACCATATTTTTTTAATTCTTTCCTTAGTCCACTTGCATATACTTCCACCACATTTGTTGTCGTTTCACTATTAAATCCCCAAATTTTATCAAAAATTTGCTCTTTGGTAATAATCGTATCTTTTGCATTCAAAAGATACTCTAATATATCAAACTGTTTCCCCTGTAAAGATAACGTTTTTTCTTGAATAGTTACATTTCTATTCTTCAAATTTAACTTCATTTCATGAAATACCAATTCATTTTCTTGATATGTCCCCTTACTTCTACGAAGCATTGCCTCTATCCTAGCTAATAACTCTTCTCTCTCAAAAGGCTTTACTAAGTAATCATCTGCACCATATTTAAACCCTTTAATTTTATCTTGCAGGCCATCTTTCGCCGTTAAAATTAAAACTGGCGTATACACTTTTTCTTCCCTTAGTTGTAATAGCACATCATATCCAGACATTTCTGGTAACATTAAATCCAGTATGATTAAATCATAAATGCCTTGTTTAGCTAACATATATCCTTCATAGCCATCATATGCTTGTTCAATGGCATACCATTTCATAATACACTGTTTTATCGTATCTGATAAAATAGTATCATCTTCCACAATCAAGATTTTCATTTTTTTATTCCTTTTTTTATTTTATAAATCCAAGTATAGTCTTTTTCTCTTAAATATACCTTAAAAAGAAAAAATTTAAAAGATTTTATAGAAAAATAACCCCATTAATTATTAAATTTTTTTCTAATAATTAGAGTTCATTTGAGTTTTATTAGTTCTCTCTTTTAGTTGTATAAATAGTAAGTTGTCGCACTAATTACCTTTTGCTAAATATGTATATCATTTCTTTATCTAATTTTTTAGTATCCTCTATTTCTACGTTCATTTTATCTAATATTGAATAAATATACTACACTTAACTATGTTTTTCAATTCATTTAATATGATACCTGTTACCGTTTTATCTGAAAATATATATTTTCCATATAAATAAAAAATCAATTTTACCGATAAATTACTATTGCTCTTATTCAATAACATTATACCACGTTTTATAAAAATTGCTACATACTACACTATAAGGGTAGGTATATACTTATTTTGCAATAAATGACTTAGACTATTTTGTGCTTATATGACCTTTAAGCAATACAAGTAGAAATGGAAAGAGTTTACTACTATTTTACTACTTTTAAATGTGAAAATATAAAAAATTATAACCGTAATTGAATGGTATAAATTATAATGCATAATAAATTTGGAAAATTTGGTTGAAATTTTATGTAAAACACGGTATGATATTAAAATAAAATATTCGTAGCTATGCGAAATAAACAAAAATAGCAAGTTATAAAATCCCATATTACAACTGTAAGGAGGAAACAATATGAAAATATTCAGTATCGAGGGTAAGTTCCAGCAAAATGGTCGGTACAGTGAATTACCCGCGGACTTTAAGGGGTACTTTGTACTTGAAGAGTCTGGGCAGATTAAGGGGTATATAGAGGAACAGTATTCATCTTGCTATGATGCGGAAAGATACATTCATGGCAAATATGATGAGTCCAACCATAACCTGGTATATCTGCAAATGTCAACAGAACATAAGCTTTCACCTCTTCTTTATTGCTTTCCGAATTTGGAAAACGATGGTTGTTGGACTTCATTTAGTCCTATATTCAGAGGTTTCTATATTGAAGGATATGCTAAAGCAACCATCAAAGAAGATACAACGATGACTCCTGATGAAATTCTGGCAAAATACAACCATATTGTTGATGATGGCTGGAATATTAATATGTATCTTATAGAAAATGGAGTGGATGCCTATATGGGCGATATCTTCTAAACGTCATTACAACTGAATATTGAGGAAGTGGGCAAGACAAAACCTTGCTCACTTCGATTTTTTTTAAACCAAAACTTAAGTCCCTCTAGGGAAATCACCTGCTTGTATCCACTTTTGTGAACGATTAGAAGAACGATTACTACTGCTTGTATTTTCTGTAATTTGCACCGTTTCATTCCCTTCTAGACCAGATATAATTTCTATATAAGCATCATTTTGAATACCAGTGATTACCTGTATCTGTTTACTTGTTCCATTTTCTTGTACAACCGTTACATAGCTTTTTCCATTTTGTGTTTGCACAGCTTCTATAGGCACAACCACCACATCTTCTGCTTTTTCTAATAAGATACTGCAAATTGCTGACATACCTATTTTCATCAAACCATCATTTGGAAACTCTACTGCCACACTAAAGCTAGCATTTCCACCAGAATAAGTCGCACTACTACTTACTTTTGTTATATATCCTGAATATATCTTATCTTCTAATACCTTTACTTGTATTTGTGCTTCCTGCCCTACCGAAACATTGGCTAGTTGTTCTTCTTCTATTTGCATGGTCATAATCAAACTATCTACTGATTGCATCGTTATACTATGCTGACTACTACACTTTCCACCTGTCTCTGGCAATTGAACCTGTGTTATCACACATGCATATGGTGCTGTTAAATAGGTACCATTGGTATATTTTATGATTTTTTCTCCTTCTACTATTGCTTCATTTTCTTCAAAATATATTTCTGAAAAATAATAGCCTGTATGTAATGTTATCGTCTCTTCTAAAGCTGACTTCACCTCACCTGAAGAAGAAATTGTATTGGTTATGGTTTTTATTTCTGCATTTGCCTCTGTTACCGTTTGATTCCTTTCCTCCTGACTAGTAGTTACCATATCCACGGCTTGTTCTGGCTTAAAATACGCATACGCTAGTATGCTAAAAATAAGTATTAGTACTACTATCAGAAGAAGGCGATAATCTATTTTTTTCTTCATTTTCAACTTAAGCCTCCCTTGTTACATAGATACGATACGTTCTTACCTGACCATTTTGGGCAGTTACAGAAATTAAAATCTTATTAACACCTTCTTGTAAATCTGTATTCCCATATATTTGCATGCTTGCTTTTTCATCACAAGTGATTGCTTCTATCGATAACTGAGTTACACTATTTTCTACCGTTAGAAAATAAGTTTGATTTGTTTTTGAAAAACTAGGGTTTATCGTATATCCCTCTATTTGTATATCACTTAAATAGTTATCATAAGAACCTGCATAGGTTTCTTCTAAACTGTTACTAGTATTGGCGATTGTCTTAGAAGTACTCATCACTGCTGCTGTCTTTGTCTGCACCGTCTGCCCTTTATCTGTTATATTGGCTATTGCATTACTAGAATCTTCTTTGTGATTCCCTACTGTTGGTGTATCTTTTTCTATCTCCTGATTCTCTTCTTTTTCTTGGGTCTTTTCTACTACTGTCAAAGTCATTTCTATAACTGCTGTTTCTCCTTCTTCCCAAGTATTGCTACTAGCTTGTTCCTTTGTTTGCTCACCATCTTGGAACTCATTTTTAGTTTGACTACTTTCTACTAATGCTGTTACGGTAGCCTTTAACACTATCGTATCTCCTACTTTTAAAGTATCTGGTACTTCATAATACAGTTGTAATTTTGAAATATCCAAAA